>VGOZ01000015.1 GCA_016875715.1 Chloroflexota bacterium
GACTGGCTAGAATCGTCTGTTCAGTGAACAGTCGGTGTCCGGGCATCGCCGTGGCGCTCCCTGCCTACAACGAGCAGGAGAGCCTGCCCCGTACGGTACCGCGGTTCGTCCGCGCGCTACGCAACGTCACCGACGACTTCGAGGTCGTCATCGTTAACGACGGGAGCAGCGATCGCACGGCGGAAGTCGTGAATGATCTGTCGCGAGAGTATCCAGAGGTTCGGCTAGTCCAGCATCCCGTGAACCTGGGGTATGGCGCGGCCGTATGGACGGGTATCACCTCGGGTCAGAAGGAGTTCGTGTTCTTCACGGATGCCGACGGTCAGTTTGACGTGGAACAACTCTCCCGGTTCCTTCCCTTCACCGGTGAATACGATCTCATAGTCGGTTATCGGGCGCCCCGCCGCGATCCACCGATGCGACTCGTGAACGCGTTCGGATGGAAGATGTTTGTGACCCTCATGTTTGGCTACGTGGCGCGTGATATCGATTGCGCGTTCAAGTTGTTCCGTCGCGACATCCTCGATGTCGTCTATGTTGAGAGCAGGGGCGCGGCGTTCAGCGCTGAGTTTCTCGTGAAGGCGAGGGACCGCGGCTATCGCATCAAAGAGTTGCCCGTCACCCACCTTCCCCGCGAGGCGGGGAAGGCCACCGGTAACCGGCCGGACGTAGTGCTCCGCGCCTTCCGCGAGATGACGGCCTTCTGGTTCAAGTCTCGCGTTCTGCGTCGCGAGGGTTGACCTCGGTCGCTCTCTATCCCGGTTGTGCCGGCGAATGACGCGTCGAGAGCATCGCGTTCTCGTGGTGGCACCGACCACGTTTTTCGCCGACTACGGCTGTCACGTTCGCATCCTCGAGGAAGCGCGAGCGATCGCCGAGCGCGGCGGTCGGGTCGTCATTGCGACCTATCCCGGGGGTCAGACTCCAGACGGCCTTCAGGTCGAGCGCCCGAACGCTTCACCCTGGGGCAACGCCGTTCGGGTGGGCAGTTCGTATCATCGCATCTACCTCGACCTGCTGCTCCTCCTCAAGGCGATCGTGACCGCGATGTGGTTCCGCCCGACGATCGTGCACGCGCACCTCCACGAGGGCGCGCTGATTGGCTGGTGCATCTCGCGCCTGTGGCGCGTGCCGGTGGTCTTCGACTTCCAGGGAAGCCTGACGAGTGAGATGATCGACCACGGGTACCTTCGGCCGACCGATCTGACCTTCCGCCCCCTCCGCTGGGTGGAACGGGAGATCTGCCGGCGCTCTGATGCGATTCTGACGAGTTCCGACAATGCGGTTGACGTTCTCGTCCGCACATTCGGTGTCGCTCGTGAGCGGATCACTGCGGTGCCAGATGCGGCCGATGCGACGCGTTTCCGACCCCGCTGGCTGGTTGCCGAGACGCAGCGGGAGGCCGGTCGCGCCGCTCTGAAACTCCCCGCCGGACGACGGATCGTCGCCTACCTGGGTCTCCTCGCCGAGTATCAGGGAACCAGCCGTCTGCTCCGCGCCGCGGCGGCCGTCCGCGCCGTGCGCGAGGACGTTCACTTCCTCGTGATGGGATTCCCTGGTGTGGAGACGTACAGCCGCCAGGCGCGCGATCTGGGGATCGCCGACGCGGTGACCTTCACCGGTCGTGTGCCGTACGCGCGTGCCCCCGAACTCCTCACCCTCGCCGATGTCGCGGTGGCGCCGAAGCTCTCGGCTACCGAAGGGAACGGCAAGCTTCTCAATTACATGGCCGTGGGCCTGCCTACGGTCGCCTATGACCGCCCCGTGAACCGAGAGATCCTCGGCGAAGAAGGAGTGTTCGCGGATCCCTCGGATGAGGCATCTCTTGCCAACGCCATACTGCAACTCCTGGCCGACCCCGATGCGCCGAATCGGGGTCGGCGTCTGCGCGAGAGGGTCGAGCGGGAGTTCTCCTGGAGCGAGGTGGGAGCGACGATCCTCTCGGTATATGCCCGTGTATCGCATCCGCTCGCAACCGAGCGCTGTGGCAGCGCGCGCGCTCCATCACGGCCGCGAAGGAATGATCAGTCTCTGGTCGATCTGTAGAACGTGATCGGTTTGTAGCCCGTTCGCATCGGGGATCGACTGCCACGGGACGCCATACCGGGCGGCGATCGACTGGAAGCTCTCGCCGGGTGTGACGACGTGGATCACGGGCGTCGCCACGGGTTCCGGTTTCGGGCTGGGAGAGGCAGTAGGCGTATCTGTCGGGTTCGCCACCGCTCCCTGGTTCAGGTCGGCTCGGGCCGTGGGAACCGCCGTGTCAGTCGCCGTTGGCGCGAATGTCGGCGTCGCACCCGCCTCGGGCAGCCCGACCCTGGTCGCCCCAGGAGACGGCGTATTCGCCTCGTTGGTCGGGGTCGCACGGGCCGTACGTGTTGGAGCGCCCCCGCTCTGAACAACGATGACGGCACGGGTCGCCGTTGGTGCGGGCGGCGGTGAGGTCGGCACGGGAGCCGGCACTCTCGATGACGTGGGCGGTGGGCTCGGTGTCGCGATGGGTAGAGCGACAGCGGCGAACGCGTTGCTCTGTGCGACTACCGCCTCCTGCGCGATCGCGATCGCCGCGGCGAGGAATAGCGCGGCGGTGAGCGCGAGGATGCCGTAGAACATCAGGTCCGAGCCATCCCCGGATCCGCGCGGTCGCTGATGCACGGAAGACCGCCTCAGGGCGTGGGTGAGGACTGGGACGGGGTCGAGGTGGGCGTCGGCGGAATCGGAGTTGCCGACGCCGGTACGAGCGAGGCCGGCGTCGTGGTAGTTGCCGCCGACGCCGGTCGTGCGGCAACGGTCGGCGTCGGCGGCGCGGGAGTCGTGCCTGGCGGGGCAACCGTCGCCGTCGCTGTCGCGGCCGGAGCCGGGGTAGATGTCGGCAATGGCGCCGAGGTTGGCGAAGCGGCGGGGGCGGCCGTTGGCGTCTGCGTCAGTGTGCTCGGCGCGCCACCCGGCGTTGGTGTGCGGGTCGGGATGGGCGCAGCCCCGGTTGGGGTCACCGTTGGCAATCCCGGCGCACCGGTCGCGGTTGGGGTCGAGGTGGCGAGGGGAGTCCCGACCGGAGTCGGAGTCCCCAGGACAACGGTGGGTGTCAGCGTCGGAGGACCGCCGGGCAGCGGCGTACCGGTGCGAGCGGGGGTTCCGGTACCGCCCGGGGTAGTGCTGGCGAGCGGACCAGGCGTGCCCGTACCCGGCGTGCCGGTGATCGCGATGACTGGCGGATCGGTCGGCGTCGCGATCCGGCGTCCTGGAGTGAATTGCGTAGGCGTCGCCTCCAGGGTTGGCGTGATCGTCGGGGTGGTGCGAGGCCGCGGCGTCCACGATGGCGTCGTTGTGGATCCTATGGT
The DNA here is from genome assembly GCA_016875715.1 of Chloroflexota bacterium. Lineage (GTDB taxonomy): Bacteria > Chloroflexota > UBA6077 > FW602-bin22 > FW602-bin22 > VGOZ01. The sequence continues at coordinate 3,342 of VGOZ01000015.1, forward strand.
CGCCGTGAAGACGACTGGCGCAATGGCCACGGTGGGCAGCGGCGTTCGAAGCGCCTCGGGCGTCGCCAGCGCGGCTTCTGTTGCCATCACCAGCACCGTCTGCCTGACGTTGATGACCATTGGTGCCTCAGTTGGCTGTATCGCGAGGCGCGCTGCGACAACGGTGCTGGCGACGCCCAGGACATACAGCATTAACGTCCCCAGGAGCAGGACAATGAGCATGAGGCGGATCGTCGGTGGCTGGCCACCGAGAACCACAAGTGCCGTCCGGATGAACTGAACGATCGCGACGCGCAGGTCCACGCCCCCTGTCGGCCGGGTCGGAGGCGTACCACGCCCTATTGATCGGGCATCGCCCACCAGCCGGAGGCCCGTGGCTCGCCTGTAGAATGCGCGAGCTGGAGTCGATGTTAGGCCGGGCTCCGTACGAGGTCAATTTCGCAGCCGATGGTCGCCAAGTCGTCTTTCACCGATCGCATTATCGCCAACGTCGAACGCGTCATCGTCGGCAAGCGCAACGTGATTCGTCTCGCCGTCGCGGCACTCCTCTGCGACGGGCACGTCTTGATCGAAGATGTCCCGGGCGTCGGAAAGACGATGCTTGCCCGCGCGCTTGCCGTATCGATCGGTGGCGAGTTCAGGCGCCTCCAGTTCACGCCCGATCTCCTGCCCTCCGATGTGACGGGGGTTTCGGTGTTCAATCAGCGCGAGTCCGACTTTGAATTCAGGCCGGGACCGATCTTCACAAATGTCCTCCTCGCCGATGAGGTGAATCGGGCAACCCCGCGGACGCAGTCCGCGCTTCTCGAGTGCATGGGCGAGGGGCAAGTCTCGGTCGAGGGTCAGCCGCGGCAACTCCCGCGACCGTTCATCGTCCTCGCAACGCAGAACCCGGTGGAGTATGAGGGCACGTTTCCGCTGCCGGAGGCACAACTCGATCGATTCCTCATGCGGGTGCGCATGGGGTATCCGGATTTCGATGAGGAGCGAGGTCTCACGCGCACGATCGGGGCCACGCATCCGATCGCTATGCTCCGGGCCGTCGCAACGGACGAAATGCTCCGCGAGGTCCAGTTGGCGGTCCCATCGATCCACGTGGACGATTCCGTTCGCGACTACGTCGTCCGACTCGCGCGAGCCACGCGCGAACACCCAGACGTCGCTCTCGGGGCCAGTCCGCGAGGCACTCTGGCGCTCCTCCGAGCCTCGCAGGCGCTCGCCCTCATGTCGGGACGCGAGTTTGTCCTGCCCGATGACGTAAAAGAGGCCGCTGTTCCGACTCTGGCGCACCGATTGATCCTGCGTCCAGACAGTCAGTTGCGCGGCCGCACGGGCGATCACACGGTGGCGGGTCTCGTGTCGTCACTCGACGTCCCGATCGGGGCGGCGTGATCTCCCTTCTTCCCGTTCTCGTCGGCATCCTCCTCCTCGCGATGATGTTCAAGGTTGCCTTTCTCTATCAGGTTCTCTATGTCCTGGTGATCGTGACGGTGCTCAGCCGACTCTGGTCACGTCTGGCCGTGCGGCAGATCAGCGTCGAGAGGCGCTTCGAGCCGCGAGCGCTCCACGGGGATCAGATCCGCCTGACCCTCATCGTTCGCAATCGGGGCTACCTTCCCTGTCCCTGGATACGGGTTCATGATCGACTGCCTCTCGCGATCGCGACAGCCGCGAACGTGGACCACGTCTTCGCGCTGGGCCCGGGACAGGAGCATCGAATCGCGGTGGAGACGGTCGGGCGTCAGCGCGGCTGGTTTGAGCTTGGGCCCGTCGTGGTCGAGTCTGGCGATGTGTTTGGCCTGACTCGGGTCGAGGTGGAGCACTTCACTCCCGATCGTCTGACGGTCCTTCCCCGCATCGTGCCGGTGAACCGTATCGCCCTCCCGTCCCGCCTGCCCTTCGGCGAGGTTCGATCGCTGACGCCGCTCTTCTCTGATCCGGCACGCACCATGGGCACGCGGGACTATCTCACTGGCGACTCAATCAGGCTCATCCACTGGCGCGCGTCGGCCGCGGCGGGGCGCCTGCTGGTGCGCAAACTCGAACCGGCAATGACGCTGGAAGCCATTGTCGCGGTCGAGCTCGCCAACGACGCGTACGATCCCGCCTCCCGTGCCTACGCGAGCGAGCTAGCGATTGTCACCGCCGCCAGCCTCGTGAGCCACCTATCCCTGATACGCCAGGAGGTCGGACTGATCGTCAACGGCGTGGATCCGGCCCGTTTGCAGCCGAATGGCCCGCACGTGATCCCGACCGGGAAGGGACCGGAGCACCGCTTCAGTCTGCTCGAGGTGCTGGCGCGGGCGAACCTCGCTGATGTCCCTGTGCTCGAGACGGTTCTGGCGCGCGCGGTGGCTTCTCTGGCGTTCGGGCAGACGATCGTCGTGATCGTTCCGCGAGTTACAGATGGACTGGAAGCCCGTCTCGATCACCTCCGGCGTGCCGGATTCGCACTCAGTTTGATCGCGATCACCCGACCAAGCGATGTGAATCGGTTTCAGGCCGCCGCCAGATCTCCGGTGCCACGACATACCATCTGGCGCGAGAGCGATCTTGAGTACGCTGGTGACGAGATCCGACGGCGACCCGGAGCGATCCGCGCCGCGTAAGAGGACACGCTGGTTCGACTTCGCGCTGCCCGAATTCCACCGAGAACGCAACGTGGCGCGGCGCGGTGGATTGGCTCGCGCATTTGAGCCGGCATGCATCGTGCTCTGTGTCGGCCTATACACGCAGGGCTTACTCCAATTCGGACTCATCTTCGGCCCCGATTGGCGAGTGGGAGGCGTCCTTCCGGTCGCTCTCGCTCTTGCAGTCGTCGCTCACCGCTATGCGGATCGTCTGACGCGCCCCAGCGTCATCTGGCGCGAGTGGATCGTGCTGTTCGTCCCATTCGCGGTCGCGGTCCGCCTGACGCCATTTCTCAGCCTACCGGCCGACACCTTCAGCCTCGAGACGGGACAGTGGTTGAGCGATCCGACAGCGATCTTCGACATCGGCTATCTGCTGGTGCTTACCGTCCTGGTGGGCGTTTGGTTGACCTCCTTCCACTCTACGCTGGACATCGCGGCGGCGCGGATTCAGACCGGGGAGATTGTCACGAGCGGCCCACGTCCTATCGATCGCGCCTGGGACGCAGATCGCGTGCGCACAATCGATCACACCAGCCCGGTCCGGCGGCTTGCGCGGCGCTTCCTCGGTGGTGGAATCGCGCTGGCCTTCTGTGCCTCGGTGACCGCGCTGGGCGCGGAGCAGCGGCTGGCACCCGAGGTTGTCATCGAGTTGTTCCTTCCCGGACGACCGAGCAGCACGCTGGCATACGCGAATCTGATGATCTACTACGTCACAGCGCTCCTCCTCGTCTCGTACGCGGTCTTCGTGCGAGACCGCACCATCTGGGCGCTCGACAACACATGGCTCTCGGGAGCGATAGGCCGACACTGGATGCTCTCGGCCTGCGGCCTCCTGACCCTGGCGGCATGTCTCGCCTTCGTCCTGCCGACGGAGGGACTTCTCTCACTGAGTGAGGTCTTCCTGTTGCTATTTGGCGCGCTGTTCCAGGTGGCATCGTCGCTGATCCTGATCGCCTACCTCATCTTCTGGGTGGTGACCTACCCGCTGCGGCTCCTCAGCGGTAGTGCCGAGGAGATCGCCGCGCCGGCGCGCGGCTTTGAAGCTCCACCCACTCTCGTTTCACCGGAATCCGACACGTCGTTGTTCGACGCGGCGCGGACGGTGGCGATCTGGGGGGTTCTCGGGATCGCCATTCTGTATTCGGCGTCGAATCTCTGGACCCGGCGAGCGGGACGCGGCGTCGGGTCACTGCTCGCAGCGGTGCGCTCGGCACTCGGTGCACTCATTCGCGCGATCGTACTGCTGGTGTCGTTCGCGCGCAGGGCGGGCACGGTGGCGATGGATGCGGCGCGCCACGCGATCCGCGGAGGTCCCGATCGCGTGGCGTGCCGGCGGCCAGTGATCGGCGGCAGGCCCGGCCGCGAACCGCGGCAGACGATCATCGCCTTGTATGGTCTGCTCCTCGCCCGCGCCGAGCGCCGCGGCATCGTGCGACGGCGACACGAGACCGCAATTGAGTTCAAGTCCGTGCTCGACCCGGTTGTTCCGGATGAGGTCGTGCCGCTGAGCGATCTGACCGAGGCCTTTCTCGTCGCCCGCTACGGCGCGGCGCCCGTCGCCGAGGAGCGGGCGCGGGGTGCCCGCAGCGCGTGGCGGAGGCTACAGAGCGCGCTCGTCCGCGTGCGCGTCCCGCGGAGATGAGGCGAGGGACTTTCAGTATTCTGAGAGAGGCGGCCGCCCTCAGCTGCATCGCCCTGGCCGTCATCTGGTTGAATTGGGCACCGGTCCTCGAGGCAGGCGCCTATCTCCCCGCGCACGGCGGGGATCTGGCCGGTCTGATCTATCCCTATTTCCGATTCGCCGCCGCAGCGCTGCGGTCCGGCGAGATCCCGTTCTGGAACCCCTACAGCCAGATCGGCGCGCCGTTTGTCGCCGACATCCAGTCGGCCGTCCTCTATCCCGTGAATGCCGTCATCCTCCTGTTGACCGGTGCGCCGGGCTACCGGGTTCTGACCGGACTCGTGCTGTTCCACTTCTGGCTCGCCGGCGCACTGACCTATTGGGCTGCCCGACGACTCGGTCTCCCGCGCGGTGCCGCGCTTGTCTCCGGCGTGGCGTTCTCGCTGTCTGACTACTTCGTCATCCACACGGGGAACCTGAACACCATCGCCGTCGGCGCCTGGATCCCGGGTATCCTCCTGGCCAGCCTCCGCATCCTTCAGGGTGGCCCTTCGGTCTGGATCGGCCTGGGCGGGATCTGCCTCGCGATGGCCGCGCTCGCCGGGCACATCCAGCCGCTCCTGTTCGGTCTGATCGCCGTCGCTGTGGTCCTGGTCGCAGGGCTCGCGGGCGGTCGATTCGGGTGGAGAGTCTCGAGCGGGTCCTGCCTGCGGTTACTCGGCATGGTCACCCTCGGTCTCGCGGCGGCAGCGCCCCAGTTGGTGCCTGCGGCTGAGCTCACGCGCTACACCGATCGAGCTCAGTTCTCCTACGAGGAGACACTGCAGTACGCCTTCGCGCCGGGCAATCTCATCTCCTTTCTTGTGCCGGACTGGTTTGGCCGAGGGCCGGACGCGTACTGGGGGCAGTGGCAGAGGCACGAGGGTGGCTACGTTGGCATCGCGACTCTCGCGCTCGCGGCGTTTGCAGTGCTGGCCACGGCGCGGCGCGTCGCGTGTCCAAATGGCCGCGCCCTCCGCCCGGTCGCGTTCACCCTGCTTGTCCTGGCCGCTGTGGGCATCCTTCTCGCGATCGGCGACTCATCGGGGATCCACGCGCTGGCCGTTAATCTGGTTCCTGCCTACGGGGCGCTCCGCGGCGCGGCCCGCGCCATCGTGTTGACCGACCTCGCCCTGGCTCTGCTGGCCGGGATCGGAGCCCTTCTTCTGGCCGCACCCGCGACTCGCGCGAGCAAGGCAATCCGCGAACGCTTCTGGGTCAGCGTCGTGCGAATCTGGGTCGGCACGGCAGCGCTGATCCCCGTGGGCGCCTTCCTCTTGCTCGCGTATCGTGATAATCCATCGCTCCCCCGCGTGACCGGCGTCGTCGAGGGGTGGGTGATGTTCGTACTCTGGCTGGGCCTGGCACTCGGTCTGATCGCGTTCCGACGTCAGGCGCTTCTCACGACGCGGTCTTTCCCGTTCGCCGTCGCGGCACTGCTCGCGGTCGATCTCGTCAGCGCGGGCCAGGGAATCGAGGTTTCACGAGCCGATCCGCGTCGGGCGTTCGGGACCTCGGACGTTATCGCCTTTCTCCGGGAGCGCGAGGACCTCGTACGCGTCGACACAGATACCGGGATCGCCGATCGCTTCTCACCGGGCACGGGGCTTGTGCGCATGGTTCCCGACGTGCGCGGCGGCCTGCATCCGCTCGAACTCAGCTACGTGCGACGGTACTGGATCGAACTGGGCTCGCGGTCCAACCCCCTCTACGATCGTCTGGGGACCACCTATCTCGTCGCCCCGCGCGCCGCGCCGGTCGATCAATCGAAGTTCGTCCCCGTCTTCGACGGGTCTGGCGACGTGACGGTCCACCGGAACCTCCGTGCGGTCGATCGCGCCCGTCTGGAGCCAACCGCGCTCGCAGCCTCCGATCCGGCTGAGGCACGAGCGCTGCTGGCGAGTGTGCGGGCCGGCACTCTCGGAGCGATCGTGGTCGAGGGGGGACCCGCGATCGAGGGGCAAACCTCAGCGACGGCAGTGATCCGCTCCGCGGGGGTCAACCGCGTTGTTATCGATGTCCGTGACCTCCGGGGCGCGGCATACCTGGTGCTGGCAGATGCCTGGTACCCGGGCTGGACCGCGGTCGTGGATGGGACCGAGCGCCCCCTTGTTCGCGTCGATACTGTGTTTCGCGGCGTTCTCCTGCGGCCGGGCGACGCCGAGACGGAATTTCGCTTTGAGCCGACCGGCTGGAGGTGGGCGGCGGTCATCGCGGTGCTTGCCTGGGCAACTCTCGCCGTTACCATGCGCGGATGGATCGGCTCTTCCCGGCGCGGCCCTGGATCGCGGTCGGAGTCCTGATCGTCGAATCCGACCGCCTGCTTCTGATTCAGCGCGGGCACGATCCAGGTCGCGGGCTATGGGCGTTACCCGGCGGGATGGTGGATCTGGGTGAGACCGCGCGAGCGGCAGCCGCGAGAGAGGCGCGGGAGGAAACCGGACTCGACGTCGAGGTCGGTGAGTTGATCTGGATCGCTGACGCGATCGGGCGCGCTCCGGACGGGCGCGTGGAATATCACAACGTGATCGTGGACTTCCTCGCCACGCCTACGGGCGGCTCACCGCGCCACGGAGATGATGCGATGGATCTTCGATATTTTTCGGCCGACGAGATCGATCGACTGCCGATGTCGCGAACGATGTACCCGCTCCTGGAGCATTACTTTCGCCGTTCATTTCGCCCTGTCGCGTGAATCGGGGATACCCGACCCCTCAGCACCCGGCCGCGCCGCAATCCGAGGCTCCACGCCGAGCGTCCCAGGGCGATAGTACTGGCGCGCGTTGAGGATGTCCGGGAGGTGCTGCTGCGCCACGCGACCCTCGGGATAGTCGTGGGCGTACTGATAGCCGCGCCCAAACCCCATCTCCCGCATCAGCCGGGTCGCCGCGTTGCGCAGATGCAGGGGAACCGGGAGAGAGCCGTGTGCACGCACGTCTGCGATGGCGGCCTCATAAGTCGTGAGTACCGAGTTGCTCTTGGGTGCCAGTGCGAGGAAGAGTGCCGCCTCGGTCAGTGGCAGCACGCACTCAGGCATACCAACGAAATGTGTGGCCTGTTGCGCCGCGACCGCGATCGAGAGCGCCTGTGGGCTGGCCAACCCGACATCCTCGGCGGCGAGGATCACGAGCCGGCGAGCAACGAACAGTGGATCTTCCCCAGCCTCCAGGAGACGCGCCAACCAGTAGACAGCCGCGTCCGGGTCGGAGCCGCGAATGGACTTGATCATCGCCGACACGACATCAAAGTGCTGATCTCCGGCACGATCGTGAGCCAGAATGCGGCGCTGAACGGCATCCTCAACCGTCGCACGCGTGAGGATCCGTCTGCCGGTATCATCGAGCGTCGCAGCCTCGATTGCCGCCTCCAACGCGTTGAGAGCAGTACGGGCGTCACCGTTCGCGATGCGCACGATCGCGCCGAGCACGTCGTCGTCCAGGTGCATGTTCTCTGCGCGAGTGTCCGCCTCGGAGGCGAGGGCGCGCCGCAGAACCTCGAGGATATCGCCGTCGCCGAGCGGGGTCAGGCGCATCACTCGACACCTCGAGAGCAGCGCAGAGTTGACCTCAAACGAGGGGTTCTCCGTCGTCGCGCCGATGAGCGTGATAACGCCTTCCTCGACGTGGGGCATCACGGCGTCTTGCTGCGTTTTGGTCCAGCGATGGACTTCATCGATGAAGACCACCGTGCGTATGCCGCGATCGCGCCGAACTCGCGCGGCCGCGACAATGCGGCGGAGATCGGGAATCCCCGCCTCCACCGCTGAGAGCGACTCGAAGACCGCGCTGGTCACCTGAGCGATGAGACGGGCAAGGGTCGTCTTTCCCGAACCCGGCGGCCCCCACAGGATCATCGAACCTACTCGGTCGGAGTCGATCGCCCGACGCAATGCCCGACCGGGACCAACCAGGTGCACCTGGCCGACGAACTCGTCCAGCGTGCGCGGTCGCAATCGTGCCGCGAGCGGACTGCGCACCGCGTCGCCCTCCGTTTCGAAGAGGCCCGACTGCGTGCCGGCACGAACAATGCGAGGTGGACTCATAGCGTCAATCTACCACCGATCGCTCGCCGCGAACGGCCGCATCGGCACAAACGCTCACGATCGGAGCACCTGTAGGTGTTGAGCCAGACGAGCGCAGAGGTGGGTCGCTAGCACCAATCGCACCTCTCCCACGGTCACGTGAGGACCGACGATCTGGTCAAGGTTGACGATGCCTCGTTCGCGTATGCCGCAGGGGATGATGCCGCTCCAGTTCGCCAGATCCGAGGAGACATTGATCGCAACGCCGTGGCTCGTGACTCCTCCGGAGACCTTCACCCCAATCTGAGCGACCTTCCGCGTGCCCAGCCAGACTCCTGTGTAGCGGCCATCGGTCTCACCCGCGACGCCGAACACGCCAAGCGTCTCGAGAATCGCCGCCTCCAGATCGCGCAGATAGCGGTGAATGTCGCCTCCCCGCAGTCGGAGGTCGATGATTGGGTAGGCAATCGCCTGGCCTGGATCGTGGTACGTCACATCACCGCCGCGGTCGAGGTGGAGCAGGTCGATTCCGCGCCGACTCCGCTCTGTCTCCGCGATGAGGACGTGTTCGAGGGATCCGGTACGGCCGATGGTGTAGGTGGGCGGATGTTGGACGAGCAATACGATGTCCTCGATCGCGCCGGACCGGCGTCGCTCCACGTACGTGCGCTGGAGCGATGCGGCCTCGGCCACGGGCAGCGTGCCGAGGTCGCGGCAGTCGATCACCTCGGGATCGTATCGATCTGCCGGTGTTGCTCCAACTGCTCGCGGGCGTGATACGAACTGCGCACGAGCGGGCCGGCCTCAACGTGGGCGAAGCCCAGACCCATGGCGCTCGCGCGAAGGGTCTCGAACTCAGCCGGCGTGTAATAGCGACTGACCGGCACGTGGCGGCTCTGGCCCGTCGGCCGAAGATATTGCCCAATCGTGACGATGTCGACTCTGGCAGATCGAAGATCTGCCAGAGTGTGGTCGACCTCGGCGAGCGTTTCGCCCAGTCCGACCATCAGTCCGGATTTCGTACAGCGCCCGCCGAGTTCACGCGCCAACGCAAGCACGCGCAACGAATTGTCATAACCGCAGCGTGGCCGGACCTGATCGTGCAGCCGACGGACGGTCTCGATGTTGTGGTTTACCACATCGGGACCGGACCGCACGACTGTCTCGATGGCGGATCGCCGCGCGCCGAGGTCGGGGATGAGTACCTCGATGCTGCAGGCGGGATCCTGAGCGCGTATCCGTCGAACGGTCGCGGCGAAGACCCCGGCCCCACCATCCTCCAGATCATCGCGGGTGACTGATGTCACCACCACGTGACGGAGGCCCAGGCGGCTCACCGCCCGCGCGATACGCCCGGGCTCGGCCCAGTCAACCGCGCCGCTGGGCTGTCCCGTCTCGATCGCGCAGTACGAGCAACGTCTCGTGCACCGATCGCCAAGGATGAGGAAGGTCGCGGTGCGGGAGTCCCAGCATTCGCGCTGGTTTGGGCAGCGCGCCTCCTCGCAGACCGTGTGGAGACCCAGATCCCCGAGCAACTGCCGTACCTCGGTCGTCGCCCTCTCCGCGCCGACCCGAATAGTGAGCCACGGGGGCCGCCCCCGTGCGGGATCGATCGGCGGTGTCGCCGCGCGTGCGGACTCCGAGGCTGTCATGTCGCGCTGGGTGCGTGCGCGTCGCTCATCTCCACCAGAGCGACCGCCTGGTCGACCGTGACGCTGGTCCCCTCGTCGGCCAGGATCGACGCGACGCTGCCTGTGACCGGCGAGACGATCTCCACGTTCACCTTATCCGTGATGACCTCCACGAGCGGCTCGCCCTCTTCGATCCGATCCCCGACACGCTTCAGCCAGCGTCCGATGACCACATCGTCGATCTGCTCGCCCAGCGAGGGCAGGTGTACCGGAACTTCCACCGCAGTACCTTACAGGCTCGCCAGGATGCGTAGCGCTTCGCTCAATTGTGGGTCGGCGTTCGCGGCCAGGTCGCCCACTGTCATGTCGACCTGTACATCCGGTCGGACCCCGAGCCCGTTGAGATTGATGCCGCGGAGCCCGCTTCTGACCCGCGCAGTCGCGATCTCCAGTCCCGACCCGTCTGGCAAGATAAAGAGCTGGCCCGTGGAGACGCAGCCTGCGGTCGGCATCCCGACCACCGATCCTGTACCGTGCTCCTGAATGGCCGAGGCGAGGATCTCTCCACCGGACGAGGTCCCCGCGTTCGTGAGGACGATCAGGCTCTTGCCAGTGAGACGGTAGGAACCATCGGCGTTGAACGCCTCGGTGTTGCCCGCCGACCTGACCGTCTCGAAGAGCACGCCCTGTGGCACGAACCGGCTCGCAACCTTGTGGACGCTGTCCACGCGGCCCCCACCATTATCGCGCAGGTCGAGGATCAGGGCCCAACGATCCCGCGTAAGCAGACTACCGAGAGCCTGGTCCACCTGGCCGACGACCGTTTCCGGGAAACTGAACACCCGCAGGTAACCGATGCCCGGGGCGGCCTCGCGATGGATCACGATCGGTGCGACGACCTCTCGTCTCTGAAGGGCGAGATCAAACTCCCCCATTGTTCCCTGCCTGCGGAACGTCAATCGGACGGTCGAACCGAGTTCGCCACGGATGGTCTGCACGACCTGCTCGACCGTCATAGCCTGCGTCGCCTTGCCATCGATGCGCAGAATCGCGTCACCTCGCCGGACGCCCGCGCCGGCGGCAGAACCACCGTCGAAGACCTCCACAACGATGAAATCCGTACCGGCGCGCCGGACCAGAACCCCAATGCCGCCGAAACGGCTGGTGCCGGAGAGCCGCTCCCGCTGCTCCTGAACCTGCCGGGCTGTCATATGGAGCGTGTGGCAATCGGCAACGCTCTCCGCGGCCGCTCGGACCATTGCGTGGGCGAGCGTCGCCGAATCGAGCTTCGATCCAGAGATCTGCTCGAAGATCGTGAACTGGGTATCGGGCGGAACCGCCGCCTCTGGGACCGCTGCCCCCCGCGCGGGAAGTCTGAACTGAGGCTGAGCGCCCATCCCTACCAGGCGGCGCCAGACCCCACCCTGAGCGGCCGACTGAAGAGTGATCGGGTCCACCGCGTCGACGTACTGCTCGTCCAGCATCTGGAGCGCACGAACATACGTTTCCCGGGCGACCTGTCGCGATGATGCGGTGCCGCCAGGCGGGGGCAGCGCGGGGACTCCACATCCGACCGTGAAGAGAAGAGCGGCGGCGAAGGCGGCACGAAGCAGCCTGCGCCCGGTCATCAGAAGCCTCGCTCGACGAACAGACGCGCGACCAAGTTATCCACCGGTGCGTAGTCGTCCGAAAGGACGATCTGCCGGCCCTGGGCCAGGTACTGACGGAGTGTGGAAGAATCCAGAACCGCGCTGTACTTCGCACGTGTCGCCATGAAACCTTCGAACTGTGCAAAGTTTGCGATGTCGAGGGGTTGTGGCGAAGCCACGGCCACGTAGGTGCTGGGTCCGCTCCCCTCCCACGCGCGACCAAAACCGAACAGGTAGACGTTGCCGAAAACCTCGTCCAGTGTCTTGAGATACGCGCGAAGGAAGTCACCAGAATGATAATTGTCAATGATGTTTGTCATGAGAATCCCATCTGAGCGCATGGACGTCTTAACCATCTGATCAAACTCACGCGTGGTGAGATGGTATGGCACGGAAATGTCGTTGAACGCATCACCATAGACGAGATCAAATCGGTCTACTGGGCGATTTTCAATATACCAGATGCGCGCATCCTGATTGTGTGTCCGTATGCGGCCATCGCGCGGGAGACCGAGGAAGTCGTGGGCCGCCTCGGTGACAGCTGGATCGATCTCAAGGACATCGTTTTCGGAGAACGGATACTGGGCTGCCACAAACTTCGGAAAGGTATAACCACCGCCGCCGATAGAGAGAGTCGCGAATCGAGGGCGCTGCGCGGCGTGCCATTCTGTAATTTCGTTGTACACACGCTCGTAGCCGTAGCCGATGAACTTCGGGTTGTCAAGCGACACATAGCTGTGAACGAGGTGGTCGAGGACCAGAGAGCTCACCTCTATGCCCTCGACGATGGCAGTGCTGACCCGGATACAGTAGTAGCTCGACTCGCGAAGGCACGGACCCGCGAAGTCGGCGCGCATCTGGTAAAAGGCGGTAAAGGCGCCCACGAGCAAGATCGCGGTCGCCCCACGTGCGACACCGCGCCAGTATTGCCCGACAATCAGACCGACGAGAATCAGGATCGCCGAGACGGTCCAGACGATCTGCCGTGTCCCCATGGCCTCGATCAGATAGAAGCCGGTCGCGAACGTTCCGGCAATCGATCCCACAGTCGAGAACGCATAGATTCGTCCGACGATGCTGCCGGTGCGGCTAAGGTCGCTGAGCGAGAGTTTGACCACGACCGGCGAAATCATGCCCAGGACGAAGGTCGGCGCGAAGAAGATCAGGCCTGTGTAGACGACGATACGCACCATGAGCGGCCACGAGCGATCGAGATTGAGATCGACGATGAACCCGGTGAGCGGCAAGATCGCGAGGCTGACCAGACCGGAGATGATGAACAGCGTCCCCAGCACGCCACGAGAGGCCATCCGATCGGCAAGCCAACCACCCGCGTAGTTGCCGAAGGAGATGCCCGCCAGGGTGACTCCGATGATGCTCGTCCACGTATAGAGCGATACCCCGATATAGGGCGCCATGATGCGCCCGGCGATCAACTCGATGACGAGGGTGCAGAAACTCCCAATGAAGACGATCGCGGATGCAACGATCGGGTGCCCGATGCGCATGCTTGGTGGTTTCCGTCCTTCCGCCAAAGAGGCATACGCATTCTAAGAAGTCACGCGGCACCATCCGCGTGGCCACATGGATAGACCGCAGCCTTGACGATCTCACGGCGAGCCATCCTCTCCAAGAGGCGCTCGACGCCCTCGAGATCGGACCGATCCTCGAGTATCGGCTCGACCTGGACCCGCCCGGCGGCGAGGAGGCGGAAAGCGGCCTCGACACTCCGCGGCGTGTGATGGAAGACTCCCCGAACCGTCAGGGCGTCGTAGTGGAGGCGCCCCGTATCGAAGGTGACAGTTGTTCCGCTCGCGCAACCACCGAAGAGAAGCATGGTGCCTCCCCGTCGCGCGAGCGCCGCCCCGAGTTCCCACATCTCGGGCAGCCCCGTCGCATCGACAACCAGATCAGGCCCCACTCCGGCGGTCTCGGCCCGAAGCCGTTCCGGGGTCGCGTCGGGCACGCCAAGCGCCACGTCGGCGCCCAGCACGGTGGTTTGCGCCAACCGGCGCGTCGAGCGGCCCACGGCGATGATGCGTGATGCACCGGCGAGACGAAGAACCTGCACGAAGAGTTGACCGATCGCTCCAGTGGCGCCGAGGATCGCGACTGTTCCGGCCAGGCGGAGTCGAGCCGACTCGACCCCGTGCACCACAGTGGCGAGCGGTTCGAGCGCCGCCGCGGTGGACGCCGCGAGGTGGTCCGGAATGTGAAACGTATTGGTCCGCACGATCGGCGCGGGGATGCGCGCGCGCTCGGCGAAGGCACCCCAGTTCAGGTGCTTGTCGAGGTCGTCGCAGAGTCCCGTCTCGCCCTGCTTGCACGCGGAGCACGACCCGCAGGGCGCGGAGTTGGCCGCGGCGACGCGATCCCCGACGCGAAACCGGTCGACACCCGATCCTACCCGCACGACCGTTCCGGCGAACTCGTGTCCAAACGGCATGGGTGGTTTGAAGAGTCGGTGCCCACGAAGGTAAGCCTTCAGGTCTGTGCCGCACGTCAGCGCGACATCGACTGCGACGATCAGGTCTCCGGGACCTGGTTCGGGGTCGGGCACATCCATCACCGACAGTTGGCCAGGTGCCACGAAGAAGAGAGCCCGCATCAGGCGGGAGCCATCGCGGTGAGCACCATCTTGAGCGACTCGCGATGGGTCGCGGTGAGACGAAAGGCTTCGGCTGCCTCCTCCAGTGGCAGGACTCGATCGATCAGGCCATCGCAGAACCCCGGGTCCCGGGCGATGATGGACAGTGCGGTCGTGCCATCATCCACGCCGGCCGAGTAGGAACTCGTGAGCGTGACCTCGCGGAAGAACACTCGATATGGCTGGAACGGCAGTGTCTCATCCGGTCCGGTCGGTCCGAACTGGAGGAGTGTTCCGCCGGGCGCGACGCGCTCCAGCGCCCACGAGATTGCTCCCGTCGACGCCGGTGTCACGATGACCGTCGGCACGCTCAGCGCGAGCGCATCCGCGTCCCCAGGTGTCATCGCGCGATCCGCTCCGCTCCGCAGGGCGGCCGCGTGCCTGCTCGGCTCGACTTCGACTACCTCGATCCGTTCCGCGCCCCAGGCGCGCGCGAGACGCACGTGGAGCAACCCCGTGACCCCGGCTCCCACGACCAGCACGTCCGCGCCGGGATGGAATCCGGCGCGGCGCAGCGACCGCACGCAGCAAGCGAGCGGCTCGATGAGCGTGGCCGCGGCATCCAGCAGCGCGTCGGGAAGACGGTGGACTGACGTGGCGACGATCGGCGCGGGCACGGCGAAGTACTCGGCGAGGCCACCTGGGCGCAGGCGTGTCGCGCGGAACTGGGGGCAGTTCGTCGAAGCGCCACGGCGGCAGAGCGAGCAGATGCCGCACGGTGCGTGGTGATGGACCCAGACGCGATCGCCGCGGCTCAGTGCTTCGACCCCGTCGCCCGTGTCCACGACGACGCCGACGACTTCGTGGCCAGGGAACAGCGGCGCACGCGGTCGCATGTACCACTCCAGGACGTCGGAGGCGCAGATCCCACAGGCGCGGAGCGCGACGACCACCTCGCCCGCCGCGGCAGTTGGAGCCGGGTGGTCGATCAATCGGATGTCGTCGTTCGCGTGATATTGGACGATTCGCACGGGTCGCCAGTATATGGGCGCCTCTCTACAATGCCGCGATGCCAGACGCCGCCATTCCTCCATCTTCACCGGGTGCCGCGGATCGATTCCCCACAGTGCGCGCGGTGGAGTCCGCGCTCGCGGATAACAGCTATATCGCCGAGCCGGGTCTCGCGATGGGCATCTTCCTGTCGCTGCGGCTCGGAAAGCCACTTCTCCTCGAGGGCGAAGCGGGTGTCGGCAAGACGGAGATCGCCAAGGTTCTGGCGCGCTCGCTGGATGGGGATCTGATTCGGCTGCAGTGCTATGAGGGCATCGACGTCGCGAGCGCGGTGTACGAGTGGAACTACCTCCGGCAGATCCTCCACCTCCGAGCCGCCGAGTCGGATCACACGCCGGGTGCCGACCGCGTGCAGAGCGTCTTTGGCGAGCAGTTCCTACTCAAGCGACCCCTGCTCCAGGCGCTGGAGGATCGCGGTCGCCCCGTGGTTCTGCTCATCGATGAGATCGATCGTGCGGACGATGAGTTCGAGGCTTTCCTGCTGGAACTCCTCTCCGATTTTCAGGTCACGATCCCCGAGCTCGGGACGATCGCGGCTTGCTCGCTGCCCGCGGTCGTGCTCACGTCGAATCGGACCCGGGAGATCCACGACGCTCTCAAACGACGGTGCATTTACCAGTGGATTGACTACCCGACACTCGACAAGGAGATGCGCATCGTCGCCGTGCGCGTACCGGATCTGCCGCGGGCGCTAGCCGGTCAGATCGTGTCCTTCGTCCAGGGGTTGCGCCAGCAGGATCTCTACAAGCTGCCCGGTGTGGCGGAGACCCTCGATTGGGCGAGGGCCCTCCTGGCGCTCGGAGAAACGGAGCTCCGTGAGAATGTCGTGATCGAATCGCTGGGTTGCCTCCTGAAATACCAGGAGGATCTCAAGGCTGTTGAGGGCGATGCGCTTCGCCGCCTGATCGGAACGGCGCGGGCGGCCTGAGGCCGCCATGGTATACGGGGTTGGTCCGACGGCCGAGCACACCCGCCGGCTTGTCACACGCGGCATCACCGTCTATCGGCTGACCCGCAACTGCCTGATCTTCGGCCGGCTGCTTCGTTCGCTGGGCCTGCCGATGACCGCCGGCCGGGAGATGGAGTTTCTTCGCGCGTTGCAGATTGTGGACGTCGGTCGGCGGGCCGATGTCTACCACACCGCCCGCTCCCTCTTCGTCAGCCACCGCGATCACGTTGCGGTCTTCGATCGCGCGTTCGACCTGTTCTTCACCTGGCTCGGCGCGGAGTGGCGTCCCCCCGACGCAAGCGAGTCCTCCGGGGCCGATAACCGCCCGGACGGTCCCGAGGCCGAGGAGGAGGGGATCGAGTCGGAGAGCATCAGCACGATTCAGATGAAGGCCGAGGCCGCGGCCTCCCCCGTCGCGCCGGAGAAGGAGGAGGAGCGCGAGGCGCGCGGAGACGAGCAGGCCGATGCGCAGACGTACAGCGCAATCGAGGTGTTGCGCAACAAGGACTTCGACCGTTACACCCCTGAAGAGCAGGCCCGCGTGCGCGACCTCATGCGACAGTTGCGGCTCCGCCCGAGTACGAGGCGCACGCGTCGAAAAGTCCCCTCGCCCCACGGGCAGCACCTCGACATGCGCGCCGTCGTCCGCGGGATGTATCGGACCGGTGGTGAGCCGATCGTCCTTTCGTTCAGGCGGCAGAAGCTGAAGCGACGTAAGCTTGTGCTGATCTGCGATATCTCTGGCTCGATGGAGCGCTACTCGAGGGTGCTGCTGCAGTTCCTCCACGGTGCCCGTCAGGGCATGCGCAACGTCGAGGTCTTCGTCTTCGGCACGCGCCTCACCCGCGTGACGCGGGATCTCGGATCGCGGCAGGTCGATGCGGCGCTCGATCACATCTCGCGACGGGTTCAGGATTTTGCCGGTGGCACCCGCATCGGTCGGAGCCTGCACGATTTCAACCGTACCTGGGCCCGGCGGGTACTCGGCCAGAGCGCGGTCTGTATCCTGATCTCCGACGGGTGGGACCGTGGAGATCCACGTATCCTTCGCCAGGAGATGGAGCACCTCCAGCGCACGAGCTTCCGCCTCATCTGGCTCAACCCGTTGCTGGGATTGCCGGAGTACCAGCCCGTCACTCTCGGGATGCGTACGGCGCTGGAGTTCGTCGACGACTTCATGCCGGCGCATAACCTCGCGTCGTTGGAAAATCTGGCACGCCGCCTGTCGGCTCTCGAAGCGCGACGACCAGTCAGACGGCAGAACGCAACCGCGCCCCTGCCCGCGGGAATCCGCTGAGCATGGGACTGGCTGTTGGAATCTCCGAGATCGTTCTCGCGTGTCACGATCAGGCGCGCACGCTTGCGTTCTACAAGGACCTGCTCGGGTTCCCCTTGATCTCACCGCCAGACGTGCCCGGACCGCGGTTCCTCCGGGTCGCCGACGGCGCCGGTGGCATACCCCAGATGATCGTCCTCGTGCCCCTGCCGGCCGGATCCCCTCCGTTCTCGGTGTCCCGGCCACTCCACCATCTTGCGCTGACGCTAGAGTCCGCCGACTTCGACAAGCAGGCACGCGTGCTGCGCACGGCGGGTCTGGAGATCCGCACCGGAGCGCATCCTGTGATCCCCTCACGAACGATGTATGTCACCGATCCGGAGGGGAACGAGGTCGAGTTCATCTGTCGGAGGGCGGAGACGTGAGATTCGGTCAGATCAGGCTGCCGAACGGTGACCTGCACGCCTTTGTTGCGCAGGGTTCGCGGGCCATCGACATCGCCGACACGGCTCGATCGCTCACGACGATCGGCGACTACTTCGATCTGGCGCTGGCGCGCGGCGTCATGGTCCGTGACGCGATCGAGCAGGCCGCCGGCCGGGGTGGACCGACGTACGATCTCGACACGCTTCTCGCCGGCGAGGCGGACAAAGGTGCCCGCCTGGCGATCCCTCTCACACCACGCGACGCCTGGGGCTGTGGTGTGACGTACAAGCGGAGTGCCGAGTTCCGCGATCAAGATGCATCGGGTGGCGTGCGCGGAATCTACGACTACGTCTACTCGGCTGCCCGGCCGGAGACGTTTTACAAAGGGGGTGCGGCGCACGCCGTGGGACCGTACGACGCGATCGGCATCCGTCGTGACTCGACGTATACCGCGCCCGAGCCGGAACTCGCTCTGATTTTGGACCGGTGTGGCACCACCGTCGGCCTCACGTGCGCCAACGATGTCTCCGCGTGGGATATCGAACGCGAGAACCCACTCTACCTGCCGCAGAGCAAGGTGTTCCGAGGATGCCTGGCGATTGGGCCTGTCATCGTGACCCCGGATGAAGTCGGCGACGGTACCAATCTGGATCTCCGATGCCGGATCGTGCGCGATGGCGCTGCGATCCTCGATGGAGGCGTGAATACATCGAGAATCGGTCGCTCGCTGGACGAACTGATCGAGTATCTGACCCGCGATAACCCAATCGGTAATGGGACGGTACTCTGCACCGGGACCGGGGTGATCGCTGAGCGAGAGCACGCTCTGCGCTCCGGCGATCGTGTCGAGATCGATATCGCCGGGATCGGGCTTTTGGTGAACCTCGTCGAGCGACTGGTATAGTCCGGGCGACAACTTCATCGCGAGACGGGTGGAGAGCGCCACCGTCGGCGACGGCTCAGAGAGTGAACGCCACCGGCTGCAAGCGTTCACCGCGTCGCGGCGGTTTGGACACCATTCATCCACGCTCTCCCGCGTGCGCGGCGGTCGATCACCGTTATCGGATCGCATAGAGTGCGGCGTCGCCGAGCGCGCGCCGAACCAGGGTGGAACCGCGTGAGACGGCACCACGCCCCTTGGGCGTGGTGCCGTCTTGTTCTTTGAGGAGGTTCGCCCGTGAACGATCTCGAGCGTATGCGCCACTCGGCAGCCCATGTGATGGCCCGCGCCGTAGTGGATCTGATCCCCGGAGCGCTGGTGGCGATCGGCCCTCCGATCGACGATGGTTTCTACTATGACTTCGCGCTTCCCCGTGAACTGACGCCAGCCGACTTCCCTGAGATCGAGCGCAGAATGCGCGATCAGATCGCCGCGCACTTGCCATTCATCCACGAGACCTGGTCGGTGGAGCGCGCCCGTGCGCATTTCGATGCGCTGGGGGAGCGGTACAAAGTCGAACTAATCGACGACCTCGTCCGCAACGAGAGCGTTCGGGATGTCGGCATCTACCAGCACGGCGACTTCCTCGATCTGTGCCGTGGACCACATGTCCGATCGACCGCCGAGATCGGCGCGATCCGCGTTCTGCGCACGGCCGGAGCGTACTGGCGCGGCGATGCCAGGCGCGAGCAATTGACCCGCGTCTACGCGACCGCGTGGTCTTCCGAGGAGGAACTCGAGGCCTACCTCGCTCGGATCGAGGAGGCGCGCCGCCGCGATCATCGGGTGCTTGGCCGGCAACTCGAACTCTATTCGTTCCATGAGGAGAGTCCGGGCAGCGCGTTCTGGCTGCCGAACGGTGCCCTGCTGCGCCAGATCATCGAGGACTTCGTGCGTGCCGAGCACCGCAAGCGCGGTTACCGGGAAGTGCGGACGCCCCTCATCCTGGACCGGTCGCTCTGGGAGCGCTCCGGCCACTGGGCTCTGTACAAGGGCAACATGTTCGTGACCGAGGCCGAAGATCGGGAGTACGGCATCAAGCCGATGAACTGCATCGGTGCCTATCTCATCTATGGAGAGAAACTGCACTCGTTCCGCGAACTGCCTCTCCGTTTGGCCGAACTGACCGGAGTTCTTCATCGTAACGAACTGTCCGGTACGCTCGCCGGCCTCTTCCGCGTCCGGCAATTCGTTCAGGACGACACCCACATCTTCGTGTCGCCCGAAGGCCTGGAGGAGGAGCTCGGCAGGGTCATCGACTTCGGCCTGTATCTCCTTCGGGCATTCGGCTTCGCGTCCTTCGACATCGGCCTCTCCGTACGCGATCCGGCAAACACCGAGAAGTTCCTCGGCACCGACGAGCAGTGGTCGAATGCGGAGGCCGCACTGAGCCGGCTCGCCGCAAGCCGAGGTCTGGAACCGAAGGTCATGTTCGGAGAGGCGAAGTTCTACGGCCCGTCGCTGGACATCCACGTGCGCGATGTCCTCGGGCGACCGTGGCAATGTACGACGATCCAGATCGACTTCAATGCCCCGGAGCGGTTCGACCTGGAGTTCATCGGCTCCGATGGTGGACGGCATCGGCCGGTCGTGATCCATCGTGCTCTCATTGGTTCCTACGAGCGATTCATTGGCGTGCTGGTCGAGCACTATGCCGGCGCGTTCCCTCTCTGGCTCTCGCCGCTTCAGGTGATCGTGCTGCCGATCGCCGACCGCCACAACGAGTATGCCCGCTCGATTGAAGCCCAGTTGGCCGAGCGCGGCATCCGGGTGCAGGTGGACGATCGCCGGGAGAAGCTACAGGCGCGCATACGCGACGCGCAGCTGATGAAGGTGCCCTTGATGCTGGTCCTAGGCGATCGCGAGGTCCAGGAGCACACCGTTTCACTCCGACTGCGATCGGGTGAGACCGAGGCGGTGGTCTCGGTCTCCGGGCTTCTGACGCGGATCGTCCGGGCGGTAGAGGATCGTGCGATCACACTCGAGGTGCCGACGGGGCCGGGCTGATCGGTCAGGAGGCCCAGGCAATCAGACCTGGCTCGATGCGGCGACCCGCCTCGCGGTGATTGGGCAGGGCGCGCACCGTATAGCCAACGGTGCCAGTCTGCCCGATCGTGGTCGTACCGTTGTACTCCAGACTGCCATCGTCGCGCCGCCGATCCAGCATCATCCGTTCGACCGTACTCGCCTCGATCTGACCGTTCGCGTCGACGCGTCCCGAGACGAGTTCGACACAGAGATCATCGCTGGCGAGTTCGCCGGGGAACACCACCGCGCGCACGGTGGCGGAGTCGCCGATTCGCGCGGTCGACGGTCGGTCGCACGTGACATTTTGGATGGTTACCCGATGCCACTGGCGCCACATCCGCAGTTTCCAGGCGGCCAGGTCGCGCGCCAGCGCCCCATCGTGGGTGCCCAACATCGCGAAGCGGGTTGCGGCGGGTTCGTATGCGATCTCGTCATACTCACGCAGCATCCGGTGCGTGTTGAAGACCGGACAGAGTGAGGCGGCGGATGCCTTGAGCCTGCCCACCCACGACCGCGGTACCCCGTCTGCCGCACGCTCGTAGAAGAGAGGAACGATCTCCTTCTCGAGGAGGTTGTAAATCGCACGAGACTCGATCTCATCCTGGTAGTTCTCGTCGGCGAAGACCTCTCCCTGGCCGATCACCCAGCCGATCTCCGGTCGGTACCCTTCGACCCACCAGCCATCGAGAACACTGGCGTTCAGGCCCGCGTTGAAGGCGACTTTCATGCCGCTGGTGCCACTCGCCTCGTGGGGCCGCCGCGGATTGGTGAGCCAGAGATCGACTCCCTGCACGAGCATCCGCGCGACATCGATGTCGTAGTTCTCGACGAAGACGATGCGGTTCGCCAGTTCCGGCTTGCGCGTCGTCTGGACGATCGCGCGAATCAACTCGCGACCTGCGAGGTCCTGGGGGTGAGCCTTCCCTGCGATGACGAACTGCACGCGGCGATGAGGATCCGAGACGATGCGGATCAGCCGGTCGATATCGCGAAAGAGCAGGAGCGCACGCTTGTAGGTCGCGAACCGGCGGGCGAACCCGATCGTCAATGCGCCGGGATCGAGAATCTCTCCCGCAGCAGCGACCTCCGGGAGAGAAGACCCGCGCTGTTCGGCTTGCTGCCGCGCGCGCAGGCGAACGAAGGAGACCAGCCGCGCGCGGTCGCGCTCGTGCGCCCGCCAGAGTTCCTCGGCGGGAATCTGATACGCGCCAGACCAGGTGCGGCTGTCCTGGGGGTCCTCTCGCCAACCGGTGCCAAGGTATCGGTCGAAGACCCGGGACACCTCGCTACCGCACGTCCAGAACTGAGTGTGCACTCCGTTGGTGATGGAACCGATGGGCACCTCGTGAACGGGCACGTCCGGCCAGACGCCACGCCACATTGCGCGAGAGACCTCACCGTGGAGGCGGCTGACCCCGTTCACGTGATCGGCAAGTCGGATCGCAAGGACCGCCATCGAAAAACCCTCACCAAGGTTGAAGGGGTTCTGACGGCCCAAACCGAGTAGCTCATCACGACTGATGCCGAGTGCAGCGCGAATCGGCCCCAGGTACTGGTCCACGAGGTCGGCGGAGAACACATCGATTCCCGCCGGCACCGGCGTGTGAGTAGTGAAGACGTTGCCGGACATTGCCAGTTCTCGGGCCTCTGCGAAATTCATCGCGCGTGTGCACATCAGTGCGCGAATCCTCTCCAGACCCAGAAAGGCGGCGTGTCCCTCATTCATGTGGCAGACCGTGGGCTCGACCCCGAGCCGGGCCAGAGCGCGCAGACCGCCGACCCCAAGCAGAATCTCCTGCCGGATCCGCATGTCGTTATCGCCCTGATAGAGGCGCCGGGTAACATCCCGATCCTGCGGCTGGTTCTCAGGCAGATTGGCATCGAGCAGATACAAGGGCACCCGGCCGACCTGCATACGCCAGATCGCGGCGCGGCACACACGCCCCGGGAAGTCGACCTCGATGGTGAGTTGCTGGCCATCGGGGCCGAGCTCCGCGGTCAGCGGAAACATGGAGAAGTCATTGTCGTAATAGCGCTCGAGTTGCCAGCCGTCCGGATTCAGGTATTGGCGGAAATACCCCTCGCGGTAGAGCAGCGATACCCCGACGAACGGGAGGTTGAGATCGCTTGCCGACCGGAGGTGATCGCCCGCGAGCAATCCCATTCCGCCGGAATAGATCGGTACCGACTCGTGTATGCCGAACTCGAGCGAGAAATACGCAATCTGCTTCGCGGCGGTCTCCGGCGCCACCGGGCGCTCGGCCATGTACTCGTCGAGGCTCTGTGTTACGCGATGGAGGTGCGCCAGAAAGCCTGCCTCATCGGACAGTTCGATCAGTCGATCCTGCGACAGGTTGCTCAGAGTCAGCACCGGGTTATGCCCGGAGCGCTCCCACTCGTCGCGATCGAGTCGCGCGAAGAGCTCGGTTGCATCCTCGTGCCAGCACCACCAGAGGTTGTGCGCCACGTGCTCGAGCGCAGCCAATGCCGGTGGCAGCGCCGGGCGAACCTTCAGGGTGAGAAGTGGGCGCAACGAGATGACCTCCGCGAGCGATCGAATGATATAGTTCGACCTCGAAGAGCGAAGGTTAGAGACACAGCGTTGGGCGGGTACCCGATCGTGATGCGCGGGACGAGCCGCGGTTGCGATGTGAGGATGCAGAAACTCGCCGATCGAAAGGAGACGCGATCCCAATGCCGCTGACCGCGGAACGGAAGACTGCGATCATCATAGAGTCGAAGACCCACGAGACGGACTCGGGTTCCGTCGATGTGCAGGTATCCATACTCAGTGCTCGGATCAATCAGATCGTGCAGCACCTCAGGGAGCACGAACGGGATCACAGTTCTCGTCGTGGCCTTCTCAAGTTGGTCGGCGCCCGGCGGCGGTTGCTCCGCTATCTGGCCCGCATCGACCACGGGCGATACCAAGCGCTGATCGGCCGACTCGGCCTGCGTCGCTAGCGCCCGGCGGGTTCCCCCGCCCTTGTGACCTGGCCTCCGCTCTTCGATCCGGCCAGTGATATGGCACATCGTGGAGGGGTTGTCATTGGTTCATCAGTTCGATCTTGAGTTCGCCGGTAGGCCGTTGCGTCTAGAGGTGGGAAGGCTCGCCGAACAGGCGAATGGGGCCGTTCTCGTCCAGTACGGGGAGACCGTCTTGCTTGCCGCAGTGACGGCCGCACCGTCCCCGCGCGAGGGCATTGACTTCTTCCCACTCACCGTTGACTACGAAGAGCGGATGTATGCCGCGGGCAAGATCCCGGGCAACTTCTTTCGTCGCGAGGGGCGTCCGACTGAGAACGCGATCCTGACAGCCCGACTTACCGACCGACCTCTGCGCCCGCTTTTCCCGAAGGATTTCCGCAACGAAGTCCAGATCATTGTGACGGTGCTCTCCTACGATGGTGAGAACGATCCCGACACCCTTTGTCTGCTGGGTGCGTCCGCCGCGCTGACGATCTCTGACATTCCGTTCGATGGTCCGGTGGCCTCCGTTCGGGTCGGCGTCGTCGACGGTCGGCTGGCTCTCAATCCAACGGTTGAGCAGCAGGCCGACAGCGTGCTTGACCTGGTTGTCGCCGGAACCGCATCGGACATCAACATGCTCGAGGCCGGCGCGCGGGTGGTACCGGAAGCAACCCTCATCGAGGCGATCGCATTCGGACACGCCGGGGTCAAGGAACTCATCGCTCTTCAACAGAAGATGCGCGCCCAGATCGGACGAGCCAAGTTCTCGTATCCCAGCTTCGGCACGGACCACGCGCTCGGGGAGCGCGTGCGCTCTCTTGTGGGAAGTCGGATCGACACCGTCCTCGATACCACGGAGAAGCACGCTCGCGCAGCGGCGGCGACCGCGCTTGCCCGATCCGTTGCAGAGCACATCGGTGCTGCCGCCGACGCGAAGGCGATCGGCGGCCTCATCGAGGAACTAGAAGCTGAAGGTCTGCGTCAGCGGATCCTGAAGCACGGTCGGCGGCCGGACGGTCGAGGCGTGCGCGACCTCCGCCCGATCTCCTGCGCCGTGGGAGTCCTCCCGCGGACGCACGGGACTGGCCTGTTTCAGCGCGGTCAGACGCAGGTTCTATCCATCGCGACGCTCGGGTCATCGGCGGACGAGCAGCAGGTCGATTCGCTCGGACTGGATGAGACCAAGCGCTATATGCATCACTACAACATGCCGCCCTACTCAGTGGGCGAGGTCCGCCGCACCGGTTCCCCGGGCCGCCGCGAAATCGGACACGGCGCCCTGGCCGAGCGATCGCTCATCCCCGTTCTGCCCAAAAAGGAGGACTTCCCGTACACGCTTCGGGTTGTCTCTGAGGTGGTCTCCTCGAACGGGTCGACCTCGATGGGATCGGTCTGCGGTTCCTCACTGGCTCTCATGGACGCGGGGGTTCCGATCTCGGCACCCGTCGCGGGGATCTCTATCGGGCTCATCTCCAGCGAAGACGGCGCCGACGTGCTCTGACCGACATTCAGGGAATTGAGGATCACCACGGCGACATGGACTTCAAGGTTGCCGGCACGCGGGATGGGGTGACCGCGATCCAACTCGATCTCAAGGTGCGCGGTCTTCGCGCGAATCTGATCCCCGAGGTGTTCGAACGGGCGCGGACGGCCCGACTCTTCATCCTCGACCGGATGAGCGAGGCGATCGCAGCGCCTCGACCAGAACTCAACCGGTACGCGCCGCGGGTAATGAAAGCCTCCATACCGGTCGATCGCATCGGTCAGTTGATCGGTCCGGGCGGCAAGAACATCCGAGGAATGCAGGAGACCTACAAGGTCAAGATCGACGTCCAGGAGGACGGTACGGTCTACATTGCTGGGACGGACTCGGCTCTGGCCGAGAAGGCGCGCGTCGCGGTGGACCTGATGGGGCGCGATGTCGAGGTCGGCCAGAGCTATATGGGCAAGGTCACCCGGCTGACCACCTTCGGCGCGTTCGTTGAGATCCTCCCCGGGAAGGAAGGGTTGGTACGAATCGGCGAACTCGCCGAGGAGCGGATCGCGCGCGTCGAGGACGTGGTTTCCATCGGCGACGAGATCATG
The DNA here is from genome assembly GCA_016875715.1 of Chloroflexota bacterium. Lineage (GTDB taxonomy): Bacteria > Chloroflexota > UBA6077 > FW602-bin22 > FW602-bin22 > VGOZ01. Next base: position 29,268 of record VGOZ01000015.1, read on the forward strand.
GTGAAGGTCATCGAGGTCGATCCCCAGGGGAGGGTCAATCTCTCCCGCCGCGCCCTGCTGGTCCCCGACGACGGGACGCCGCGAGAGCCGGCGGAGCGGAGGCCCCCGCGCGATTTCGGCGATCGAGCGCGGCCGCCACGTCGCTTCGACGGTGACCGGCCGCGGTTCGACGATCGCCCCCGCTTCGAGGGCGATAGGCCGCCGCGCGAGGGCGGGTTCCGTTCCGGGCCGCGCCCACCTCGGCCGGGCGGCTTCCGTGATGGAGCCCCTCCATCGGGAACCGAGTGATTTCGAGCCAGCCTCGTCCGCCTTTCTAGAATCGGCCCGTGGCAGTCAAGCGCGACTACTACGAGATCCTCGGTGTCGGGAGAACCGCCACTGAGGATGAGATCCGCACCGCCTTCCGTCGCCTCGCGCGCCAATACCACCCGGACATCAGCAAGGAACAGGGCACGGAAGCTCGCTTCAAGGAGATCAACGAGGCGTACGAGATCCTGAGTAACTCCGACAAGCGGCGATCGTACGACACCTTCGGTCACGCCGGACCGTCGGTCGGTCCCGGTGCCGGAGGCTTCGGGATCGAGGACATCTTTGAGTCGTTCTTTGGCGGCGGTGGGGTGCGGGGAGGAAGGCGGGTCGTCCGCGGCGCGGATCTGCAGTACGATCTGAGCGTCACATTCGAGGAGGCCGTCTTCGGTACGACGCGCCGCATCGAGATTCCGCGAACCGTCCCGTGCGGGCGCTGTTCTGGTGATGGCTCCGAGCCCGGGAGTACGCCCGAGCGCTGCTCGCAGTGTCACGGTGCGGGTGAGACGCGGCGCGTCCAGCGGTCGGTGTTCGGTCAGGTGGTCAACGTCACGGTCTGCGATCGGTGTCGCGGCGCAGGCCGCGTCATCACCCGGCCCTGTGCGGATTGCCAGGGTCGCGGTCAGGTCCGGCACGCGCGAGAGATCCCCTTACAGATCCCTCCGGGCGTCGATGACGGGCAGCCGATTCAGATGGGCGGTGAGGGCGAACTGGGTGCGAACGGTGGTCCCCCGGGGGATCTCTATGTCGTCATCAGGGTCAAGCCGCACGCTGCGTTTAGCCGTTCGGGGGAGGACATCCTCTCCGAGGTGCGGGTCAACATCGCACAGGCAGCACTCGGCGACGAAATCGAGATTCCGATTATCGACGGGTCGACGCGAATCCGGGTGCCCGCCGGTACTCAGAGCGGACGCCTAATTCGGGTGCGTGGCAAGGGTGTCCCCCACTTGCGCGGCGTGGGACGCGGCGATCATCAGGCCCACATCGTCGTGGAGACGCCGGTCCACCTCACCGATCGGCAGCGCGACCTGATAAATGCACTGGCCGCGACCTTCCGGGGAGAAGGTCCGGAGCCAGCGGCGCAGGCGCCGCCTGGTGTGTCGGCCGAACCTCGCCGGAAAGGACGCAAGGGTGGGGAGAAGCCCAAGGGACTTCTCGACCGCATGAAGGATGTCCTCGGGGGCGAGTAGTTGATTGGCGATGTCTGGGTCGAAGTCTCGATCGCGGTGACGCCGGACACCGTGGAATCGGTGGCGGAGGTCATTTTCCGGTACACCGAGGGTGGGGTGTCAATCGATCACGCGGTTGAGGGCCCGATCGCCGAGGCGTGGGCGACGGACATTCCGGTGGGGCAGGCGGCGCGACCGCTCATCGTTCGCGGCTATATGCCGGACACCGCCAGCGCCGCGAGTCGGCGCGCAGCCCTCGAACGGGCGGTGTGGCACCTGCGTCAGATCGGACCCATGGGCGACCTCGTGGTTCGCGAGGTTCAGGCCGCGGACTGGGAGAACGCCTGGCGCGATCACTTTCAGGTCCATCGCGTGGGCAAGCGGTTCGTGATCCGTCCGACGTGGCGGTCGTTCACGCTGGGTGAGGACGACGCCGTGATCATCCTCGACCCGGGGATGGCGTTCGGCACTGGCCTTCATCCAACGACTCAGCTATGCCTCCGCGCACTGGAGCGACTGATCCGCCCCGGCTACCGCGTGGCCGATGTCGGCACGGGTTCGGGTATTCTGGCTATCGGCGCGGGCCTGCTCGGCGCGCACGAAGTGGATGCGCTCGATATCGACGAGGTGGCGGTTACGACAGCGGCGCAGAACGTGACGAGAAACGGCCTCGAAGCTGTCGTCCGCTGCCGGCAGGATGGCCCGGGTTCACTGCCGCGTTCACGGTACGACGTCGTCGTCGCAAACATCATCGCGCGTGTCATCGAGGAGCACGCTTCCGACCTCGTGGGGAGCGCGGTGATGGGTGGCACCGTGATCTGCTCGGGGATTCTCTATGAGCGACACGACGCGGTGGTCCAGCGTCTGATGGCGGCGAATCTGAGCCGGCCGAACGTCGAGGTTGAGGGTGACTGGTGCGTTCTCACCGGAGTCCGACGATGAGCGTGGGCGGCCCCCACCGTTTCTTCGTGCCGCCAGGGACCGTTCGCGACGGTACCGTACGTTTCAGCCGCGATCAGGCGCATCAGATTTCGACGGTTCTGCGCATGGATGTCGGGGATCGGGTGATTGTGCTCGACAACTCGGGCTGGAGTTTCACGGTCACGTTGAGCCTGGTCAGACGCGGCGAAACGACAGGTTCGGTCATCGAGAGATCGCTGGTCACCAGCGAACCGCGCACGAAGATCACCCTCTACTTCGCCATGATTCGAACGGCGCGACTCGAGATGACGCTGCAGAAGTGCACCGAGCTTGGGGTGGTAGCTTTCGTGCCGATCCTGACCGAACGATGTATTGCCGGTGACGTGGACGACCTCACGAGCCGGAAGATCGAGCGTTGGAATCGGATCATCGCCGAAGCCGCGGAACAGTCGGGGCGTGGCAAACTGCCTGCGCTTCTTCCCACAGCACCTTTCGACACGGCTCTGGACGGTGTTCGGGGAACCTCTCTCATTCTCTGGGAGGGGGAGCGAACGCGGACTCTGCGGGATGCGCTGCCAAGCGGCGGACGATCGTTCGCAATCAACGTATTCGTCGGCCCGGAGGGGGGATTCACCGATCGCGAGATCGATCGCGCGCGGACAGGTGGAGTCGTGCCGACGACCCTGGGGCCGCGAATCCTTCGCGCCGAGACCGCGAGTATTGCAGTGGTGAGCGCGCTTCTTTTCACGCAGGCAGATCTGGGCTAGAGGGAACTCGCCATTGTCACAGTCGTGCATCTTCTGTGCTATCGTCGCCGGAACGATCGCCGCGGACGTCCTCTATCAGGACGGCAGAGTCGTTGCATTTCGCGATCGATCACCGCAGGCACCGGTCCATATCCTCCTGGTTACGCGGCACCACTTTGCCTCGATCGATGATCCGGCCGTTCCGGCCGACGCGGCGGCGTGCGCGGCCCTGTTCGCCGCCGGCCAGGCCGTTGCGCGACAGGTTGGCGTGGAGCGGAACGGATATCGGCTGGTGATGAATCACGGGAGCGACGGTGGCCAGACCGTGCAGCACCTGCACGCGCACCTGCTGGCCGGGCGGTCGCTGGGTTGGCCCCCGGGGTGAGTAGTACACTCGCACGCGAGTACGGAGGTCGTTCCCGATGGCCAAGTCACGAGATCGTGTCGGCCGTGAAGTCAAGAAACCGAAGAAAGACCAGGCGGCCAAGGCTCTGACGAGGCCTGCCGTTGGACCGATTTCGGTTGACATCGTCCCGCGCAAGCGCAAAGTGCGCGACGAGGACGAGGACGAGGAGGCGGGCTGAACTAGCGGCCGAGCGAGGGGAGCAGAAGACGCTTCGTTCCTGCCGCCGGCGGATCCACGAACTGCGTCGTCCTACTCTGGTGCAGGATAGAAACCGACCCGCCGATCATGAAGTCGCCCGGGAGCCCCGAAAACGCACGGAGGTTCGTGGCCCCCGGCAGAACCACCCGGTACTGTCCCCCGAGAGGAATGACCGTCACCTCGGTGCCATCCTGACGGATCAGACGAGCCGTCGGGGCGATCGCTTCCACGCCTATGGAGACCGCACTCCCGCCGGTCGCCCACAGAACGGTAGCGGTCCCGCGGGGGCTCAGCACGGTGATGCGTTCGTGGTCCCCCCGCCGATCGCGGGTCGCAAGGCGCCCGTCGCCAAGAGCGTCGATCGCGATCTGGAGCGCACGGACAGTGGGTCGTGAAGTGCGATCGTTCCGGTAGAGGCCGTACGCCTCTGCGTGGCCATCATCCTGGAACTGAAACAGCGCGGCACGTTCCACGTTGGCCGCGAGAGCCAGCGCCAGGTACTGGAGCGCGAAGGCCGCCTGCTCTTCCACTGTCGCTGAGCCTCGGTAGCCCGCGTCCGCGCACGAGACATGCGCCGGAGGCTCCCCGCACGCCGGAGCGTTCGCCTCATTGATCCAGATGCGTTTCGGCGGCACGCCGAGCTGAGCCAGCACCTGGCGTGCGGACACAGTACGGTCGTACGCATCGGTAGCCCGGCTGTACCAGTGGAACGGGATCACATCGAAGTAGTAGTTGTTCGCGGCAGCGCGCGGATCGATGACCAGTTCAGCAAGGAGCCAGCGCAGCCACGCGTGCTCGATTCCGGTGCTGTTCATCTTCTCCCAGTTCATCAGTCCGCCAATCGCAATGGGCGTCGTGCTGTCCTGGGACCGGATGGCTTGGTGGGCGACGGTGAGCAACCTCGCGTATTGGGCAGCTGAGCCAGACCAGAACTGGCTGAAGTCCGGCTCGTTCCAGATCTCCCAGGCGATGGGCCTCCCGGCGTAGCGGCGCGCGGCCTCGGCCACGAACCGTGCCCACCGGTTCGCGGCATTGATCGGCTTGCCCGGGGCGGAGGCATCCGTGCCGTCGGCGAAGACCGCCAAGCTCATTGACGGAGGGGGATCGATGGCCGCGGCGGCCTGGCGCGGCGTTCGGGATCGGCCGAGATGCGGCGCAACCAGCCGGTCTGAGGCACTCGCGGCCACAGCCGCCGTGTGGAACGCGGGCGTTCCTACCAAGACGGGCATCGAGCCGAGCCCGTACTGCTCGTCCAGCGCGAAGATCGCGTCGGCACCGCTCCAGTCGAACTGACCGTCGGCACGCTCCACATCGGTCCAGTACAGCGCCCATCGATTCCAGCCCGCGCCCAGCGATGCCGCACGCGCGTGGCGTTCCGGGTCACGCGGGCCGCCTGGATAGCCGACGTGGGCGATACCGAATCGAGTCGACCGCGAGGCACCACCCGCGTCGCTCGGCGTGATGATAAGCAGCGCCCCCACAAACAGCGTCGCGACCAGCGCGACCAGGATCGGGGCGCGAGCTGTCAGCCGGATCGCCTGCCCTGCGCGGCCTCGCGGCCCCTATCACCCTCGGATGTCAGCATCACAGGTATGTCATCGCGAATCGGATAGCGGCGACCGCACCGATCGCATACCAGCTCATCGCCCGCGAGAGTCACGGCGACCCTACAGGCCGGGCACGCAAGAATTTCCAGGAGCTCTTGACTTATCGGCAACAGCCACCTCCTGCAGCCAGTCTACCACGCACCCCTTGAGCAGGAGGACCTCTGACACGCCGGTATAATCGGCGCGTCGCCACACGACGACCTCTAGCCCCCGCGTAGGGCGAGAGAACCGCAGATCCGGGAGATGACATGAGCGTTCCCGCAGCCGCGACGATCCGCAACATCGGTCTCTTCTCGCACGGCGGAGCCGGTAAGACAACCCTGTGTGAGGCGATGCTGTTCGCCTCCGGGGTGATCAATCGAGCGGGTCGGCCGGACGATGGGACGACGGTGTCCGATTACGAGCCGGAGGAACAGAAGCGGCAGGTGTCGGTCAACCTCTCGGTGCTGCCGTTCTCATGGAAAGGATGCAAGGTCAACCTGCTCGACGCTCCCGGCGTCCTGGACTTCGCGGGTGAGGTCCGGCAGGCGATTCGCGCAATCGATAGCGGTCTGATCCTCGTGGATGCTGTCGCGGGGCCGGAGGTTGGCACCGACCTGGTGTGGCGGCAGTTGAAGGCGAAGGGGACCCCACGGGGATTCGTGATCAGCAAGTTCGATCGGGAGAACGCGGACTTCGGGCGGGCGCTCGATAGCCTACGCGCTCGGTACGGTGCCGCTGTGGTCGCTGTGCAATGTCCCATTCACGATCCGAGTGGTTTCGTCGGAACTGTGGATGTCGTCAGTGGGCGCGCCTCCCGGGGCACCGACGGCACCGCGTTCGACGCTCCGCCGGGCATCGTCGAGTCCGTAGATCAGATGCGCGAACGGCTTGTTGAGGCCGTTGCGGAGACGGACGACGATCTGATCGCCAAGTATCTCGAGGGCGAGACGCTTACCAGCGATGAGATCGGCCGGGCGCTGCGGAAGGCGATCGCCACGGAGCGTCTGTTCCCGGTCTTCGTCGTCGCGGGCCTCCCCGGGATTGGCGTCCGAACCCTGATGGACGCGATCGTCGATGTTCTCCCCTCGCCAGAGGACATCGCGCCAGTCTCCGCGACGGAGGTCGCTTCGGGGAGGGCGGTCTCGCTCCAGCCGCGCGAAGACGCACCGCCGGTCGTACTGGTTTTCAAGACGACGGCTGACCCTTTCGTCGGCAAGCTCACCTACTTCCGGGTGCTGAGCGGCACCGTCCGGGCGGATTCCCATCTCTGGAACACTTCGACCGGTCACGACGAGCGGCTCGGGACGCTCTATTTGGTCAGAGGGAAGAGTCAGGAGCCCTGCGTGCAAGTGGGCCCCGGCGACATTGGCGCGGTGGCGAAGCTTCAGAACACCGCTACGGGGCATACGCTCGCCAACCGCGAACGGCAACTGCGGGTGGAGCCAATCGCGTTCCCGAATCCGGTCTATTCGGTCGCGGTAGACCCAAAGTCAAAGGCCGATCTCGACAAGCTTGGCGGAGCACTCCAGCGCATCGTGGAGGAGGACCCCACGCTCACGGTGCGGCGCGATCCCGAGACGGGCGAGACGGTCATGTCGGGCCTGGGAGAGCAGCACATCGATGTCACTTTGGAGCGGATGCGCCGGAAGTTCGGGGTCGAGGTCACGACACGCGAACCGAAGGTGCCCTATCGCGAGACGATCCAGCGCTCTGCTCAGGCCGAGTACAAACACAAGAAGCAAACGGGAGGCCACGGCCAGTACGGTCACGTGTTCCTCGAGGTCGAGCCGCTGCCGCGCGGCGCGGGGTTCGAGTTCACGGAGAGGGTGGTCGGAGGTTCGGTACCCCGGAACTTCATACCGGCCGTGGAGAAGGGGGTTCGCGAATCGCTTCCCGGCGGTGTGCTCGCCGGATGCCCGGTCGTTGATGTCCGGGTGACGCTATTCGATGGTTCATTCCATCCGGTGGACTCCTCGGAGATGGCCTTCAAGTTGGCATCCAGTCAGGCGTTCCGTAGGGGGTTCGAGGATGGGCAGCCCATCCTCCTAGAACCGATCTGTGACCTTGACATAACGGTTCCTGAGTCGTTCGTTGGCGATGTGATGAGCGATCTCAACGGCAAGCGTGCGCGAGTACAGGGGATGGATCCTGAAGGAGACGTCACGACGGTTCACGCTCAGGCGCCTCTCGCCGAGATCCAGCGCTACGCGACCGACCTGCGGAGTATCACCCAGGGACGGGGAACCTACACAATGAGGTTTTCCCACTACGAGGAGGTGCCCGCTCACGTCGCTCAGGCCGTGATCTCCGAGCAGAAGAAGGCGGCGGCAGCCGCCCACTGAGAGATGGTCAGGTGGCGCGGAAGTACGCTCGCGCCACCTCGATATCCCGACGTATCTGATGGACCAGTGCGTTCAAATCGGGGAATCGCTGCTCATCGCGCAGTCGCTTTTCGAACGTGATCTCGATGGACCGATCGTACAGGTCTGCCGAGAAGTCGAGCAGATGTACCTCTACGATGACCCGGGAACCATCGATCGTGGGCCGGACACCGACATTCGTCACCGCAGGGTGAATAGCGCCTTCCACCGACGCACGCGACACATAGACGCCGTGCGCCGGAAGCAGTCGTCCGGGTCGACAGCGGAGATTGGCGGTGGGAACGCCGATTGTCCGTCCACGACCGTGGCCGCGCTCCACCCAGCCGGTGAGGCCGGGTGATCGGCCCAGGAGCCGTGCCGCGGCCGCGACATCCCCACGCTCGATCAAGTTGCGGATCACTCCGCTGCGGATCGGTTGTCCGTCGAAAGCTGCCTCGGGGAGGAGATCGAGTGTGGCCCGACGTCGTTGAGCGATCGCGCGAAGCTCGCCGTCACGGGCGTGCCGATCCCGCCCGATCGCCAGGTCGGGTCCCCCCACAAGGAGTTCGATCCGTCCGTCGGCTCGCGCCTCGACCCGATCGAGGAACTCATCCGCCGTCAGATCCGCAACCTCACGGGTGAACGCCCAGACCTGAACGACTTCAACGCGCGCCTGAAGCAGCGCGACACGCTCGTCCGGATCGGTCAACCAGCGAGGCGCGGAGTCGGGCTGAAACAGTTCTCGTGGCGTTGGGTCGAAGGTAACCACCACCGATCGCGCGCCTCGGTCGCGACACGTGCTCGCGAGGACATCGAGCAGTTGCTGATGGCCCCTGTGCACGCCGTCGAACACACCGACCGCGAGACCGAGTGGCACCATCAGGTGAGCACTTTCCGTGGGCGCCAGCAGGCGTCACGCCACTCGACTATCGCGATCGCGTGGCCCCCTTCGACGGCGAGGGCGAGCGAGTCCGAACGCGTAGGGTCGACCGGCAGACCGGCGATCGGAACGCCGCTCCGCAGCATCGCTGCCCGATCCTGGGTGACATCGATCGAGGGCCAGTCGCCCAACGCGTGGCGTATCGAGATCGTGAACCCCTCGTCCTTCCGGTCTCGAATCGCCTGGAGGAGCCTGGCGAGCGGAGAGGCGTTGGCGATCGCGAATCGCCCGCTGCGCATCCGTCGCAGGGCCGAGAGATGTGCGCCACAGCCCAGCAGTATGCCAAGGTCGTGTGCGATCGATCGGACGTAGGTGCCCTTCGAGCATGCGATCGAGACCGTTGCGCGTGGAAACCGCCAGTCGAGCAGCGCAAGGCGGTCGATCCGCACCGGGCGGGGCGCGAGATGGATCTCCGCCCCGCGGCGTGCGTACCGGTAGGCGGTCTGGCCGGCCACCTTGATCGCCGAATACCGCGGCGGGGTCTGAACCGTTCGCCGCTGAAGCTCTTCCAGCGCCGAGCCGATCAGATCCGCGTCGCGCGGAGGCTCGCTTCCTCCCACCTCGGTGCCGGTCGCATCGTAGGTGTCGGTTGCGGAACCCAGGGTCACCTCCGCCTCGTACTCCTTGTCATCGAGGGCGAGCCACTCCGTAACGCGAGTCGCCGCGCCGAACGCGACGACGAGGACACCGGTCGCCATGGGATCGAGCGTCCCGACATGCCCGATGCGCACGCCACGGGCCATCGCGGATCGCAGACTGGCGACCACATCGTGCGAGGTGTATCCCGCCGGCTTATCGACGATGAAGAACCCGGCGCGCTCTATGCGTTCGCCCCGCTGGCGAGAGCAGCCCGCACTGCGGTGATGATGCGCTCAACCGCCGTCCCGAGATCGACACCCTCGATCGTGCATCCGGCCGCCGCCCTGTGGCCGCCGCCGCCGAACTGCTGCGCTACCCGGGCGACGTCGACTCCCATGTCGGCCCGAAGGCTGACCCGCACGCGGTCGTCCGAATGCGCCGTGAAGAGGATCGCGACGTGGACATCGCGCGTATCCGCCAGAAACCCGACCAACCCTTCGATATCGGCGAGATCCAGGCCAAACCGAGCTGCGTCTCGATGGGTGACGTGGCTCCACAGGACGTCGTCGTATCGTTCCACCCTTTCGAGAACCAGGCCCCACAGTGGTAGCTCGGCGGCGACTCGGTATCGGTGAACGGAGTCGGCGACGGCTGTCAGCGGCGCGCCGCGGTCGATGAGCGCGCCGCCGATGCGGAGCGAACGCGCTGTGGTGCTGGACGTTCGGAAGCCCCGCGTGTCGGTGATCACGCCAGTAAGAAGGAGTCGGGCAATAGCGGGGGTGATCTCCCACGAAAGCTCGTCGAATAGGTCGTAGAGGACCTCGCATACGGATGCGGCGTGGGGATCGATCACCTGTTCGGTGCCGTACCCGGAGTTGGAGATGTGATGATCAATGTTGACGAGGGGGACTGAGTCGATCCAGACACGAGCGCCCTGCAGACCGCCAGCGATGCGATCGTAGGAGCCTGAGTCGACTGCAATAACGAGGTCAGGCCGCTCGAGGGATTCCGGCGCGATTTGGAGAGTCTCGCCGCCCGGCAGGAAGCGCAACGCCTCGGGCAGGGCATTGGGCGTGATCGCGATCGTTCGACCGCCTCTATCGCGATAGCTCGCGGCCAGGGCGAGCGCGCCGCAAACGCTGTCCGCGTCGGGGTTGTTATGGCCGACGACGACGACATCGCGCGCGCTGGCGAGCCGCGCCAGTGCGCCGGGAGAGATCCGGCGCTCGCTCACGACGCAGTCGAACGGGCGCGGCGCCGTCTTGGCTGCGTCGGAACGATCGGTTCGTTGGCATCGCGGATGAGACGCAGCAGGCGATCTCCACGTTCGATCGAGTCATCGAGCGCGAAGTCGAACTCAGGGATGTGGCGCAGGTCGACGCGGTGGCTGATCTCGCGCCGGAGGAATCCCGCGGCGCTTCGAAGTGCCAGGAGTGTCGACTCGCGCTCCGCTTTGCTGCCGTAAACGCTGATCCACACCCGGGCGTGTCGAAGATCGGTCGCAGTGTCCACGGCAGTTACGCTGACAAGGCCCGCCAGGCGCGGATCCTTGATCGATCGGGCGAGCATCTCGCTCAGTTCCGCCCGCAGGAGTTCGTTGACCCGATCGATGCGACCGTTGCGCATCAGCCGTCGATGCGCTCTCGTGCGTAGGCATCGATGATGTCGCCAACCACGAAGTCATTGAAGTCGGCGACCGTGATGCCGCAGTCGTACCCGGCAACGACCTCGCGCGCCTCATCCTTGAAGCGCTTGAGATTTGCGAGACGCCCGCTCTCGAGGAGCGTTTGCGGCCCGCGCCGGACCGTCATGGTGCTCTGCCTCGTCACGCGTCCCTCGAGCACGTGGCACCCGGCGATCACCGTCTCGCGACCGATGCGGAACAACTGCCGAACCTCGATCCGTCCCTCGAGCACCTCTCGATAGCGGGGTTCGGTCATACCCCGGGCGGCTGCGGTGACATCCTCGATGATCTCGTAGATCACCGAGTAGTTCCGGATAGCGACCTGATGGGCCTCGGCGACGCGGCGTGCACCAGGCTCGGTGCGGACGTTGAAGGCTGCGATTCGTCCCTGGGAGGCGACCGCCAGATTGACGTCGCTCTCTGTGACGTTACCGATACCCGCGTACAGGATCTTGATTCGAACGTCGCTGGTACCGAGTTGCTCGACAGAGGCACGGATCGGGTCCACCGACCCCTGGACATCGCACTTGATGATGAGATTCATGTCTTTGGCGGCTGAGGACTGCGCCCGATCCAGCATCTCTTCGATCGAGAGGCTCGCGCGTGAACCTGTATCCGCCCCGCTACTGTGGCGGATCTGAAGTTGCTCCTGCGCCCAGGCCCGCGCCGTGCGATCGTCGGGCGCGACGCCGAATCGATCGCCGGCATGCGGCACGTCGTTGAGTCCAAGGATCTCCACTGGCATCGCGGGCGAGGCGTGACGTACCTTGCCGCGGCGATCGTCGAACATCGCCCGTACGCGGCCCGAGAATGGTCCCACGGCGATGAAGTCACCCACGTTCAGCGTGCCGTTCTGCACGAGGAGCGTCGCGACTGGGCCTCGCGTACGGTCGAGCTGTGCCTCGATCACGATACCCCGGGCCGGGGCATCCGCGTTCGCCTGTAGACCCTGCAGTTCGGCTACCAGTTCGATCACTTCGAGCAGGTCGTCGATGCCCGCGCCTGTGCGCGCCGACACCCGGACCGCGGGTGTGTCGCCACCGAAGTCCTCAACCACGACCTGATGCTCGGCAAGCTGCTGCTTCACCCTCTCAGGGTTGGCGGTGGGTAGGTCGCTCTTGTTGAGCGCGACGATGATCGGGACTTTTGCCGCTCGGGCGTGCCCGATCGCTTCGATGGTCTGAGGCTGGACGCCATCGTCGGCCGCGACGACTAGGATCGCGACATCAGTGGCCTGCGCGCCGCGCGCGCGCATCTGTGTGAATGCCTCGTGGCCCGGCGTATCGAGGAAGGTGATACGTGACCGGCGCCCGGCGTGTGTATGTTCGACCTGGTAGGCGCCGATGTGCTGGGTGATGCCACCTGCCTCACCTTCGGCGACATTGGCCGATCGAATCCGATCGAGCAGGCTGGTCTTTCCGTGGTCGACGTGTCCCATGATCGTCACGATCGGAGGACGAGTCGCCGCGGTCGCTGCGTCGATCTGAACGGGTGCACCGAGCGCGGTCGATTCCAGCGAGGGTGCCTGAGCTTCACGGGGCTGGAAACCGAGCTCATGGGCAATGATAGCCGCGGTGTCGTAGTCGATCTGCTGATTGATCGTGGCGAGCATCCCGTTGCCCATCAGGACCTTGATCACCTCGCCCACCTGCACGCGCATCGTCTCGGCGAGTTCCTTGACGGTCATGCGGGCGAAAAGCACGATCCGGAGGTCCTCGGGGCGACGAGCCGGGGCGATGGGCGTCCGACGCTCCTCTGTGGGGGCGTGTGGGCGCCCGCGCGGCCGCGCTTGAGGACGTGGTGGCGGGCGCCGACCGAATCGGGGTGGGCTCATGTACTTCCTCCTGGCGGCGCCGTCGGTAGTTCTCGAGCGAACGCGGCCAATGTCTGTCGATCTTCTGGGGTGAGATCTGCTTTGAGCGCGCGGTCGAGGGCACGACGCTCCAAGCCGGCGATCCAACACCGACTGTAGCGGCATAGATAGGCGCCGCGCCCGGCCTTCTTTCCCGTTGCATCGATTTCGATGCCCGTGTCGGAGCGCACGAGTCGAATCAGCTCCCGCTTCGGCTGTGCGATGCGGCAGGCGACGCATGTTCTCTCGGGCGGTTGCCGGCGCGGGCGACGAGCCTTCGGCTGGCGCGTCATTACACCAGGGCCTCCCACGCTGACCTCGTATCTACCATCGGTTCCGGACCGTTTCCGTCAGTGATCCCGCGGGCCGATGCCGCCTTGATGTCGATGCGCCACCCGGTCAACTTCGCGGCAAGGCGCGCGTTCTGCCCCTCCTTGCCGATCGCGAGAGAAAGCTGCCGATCCGGTACGGTGACGACCGCGGTTCGCTCGAGCTCCTGTATCTCCACATCGAGAACCTGGGAAGGACTCAGTGCGTTTGCGACGAAAGTCGCGGGATCGTGTGACCAGGGCACGACATCGACCCTCTCGCCGGAGAGCTCGGCCACGATGCTCTTGTTTCGCGTGCCCTTCATCCCCACACACGACCCGACCGGGTCGACCCCTTCCTGCCGCGTCGTGACTGCGACTTTCGAGCGCGAACCAGCCTCTCGCGCAATTGCCTTGATCTCGACCGTCCCAGCGAGGACCTCCGGGATCTCGAGTTCGAAGAGACGCCGAAGAAGACGGCGCTCCGAGCGCGAGACGATCAGTTGTGGGCCATCCTTGTCGAGCACGGCTCGCCGGCCATCCGCACGGTCGATGCGCAGAGGTGGGACATGGATCCGGGGGCGACGATTGACCTGAAGCACGTACACGCGGAGGCGTTGCCTGGGGTGATAGTCGTCGCTCGGCACCTGTTCGGCGGTCGGGAGCACCGCCACGGCACCATCCACACTCATCACCACGAAGTCGCGATGGATGGACAGAACCTGCGCCGCGACAAGTTCGTTCTGTCTCCCCGCCAACTGGTGGTACAGCGCGTCCCCCTCCAGGGGCCGCAGCCTGTCGCGCAACGTCGCTCGCACCACCTGGGCCGCGACCCTCGTGAAGTCCGGTGGCGTCACCGTGACCTCCACATCCGCGTTCAGAGTCGCGTCAGGATTCTGCCGCATCGCCGCACCAAGAGAGACCTCGTGCTCGGGGTCGACGACCTCGGCGACTACGCGACGGCGCGCGAGGACCGCGATCTCGCCCGTTGCCCGATTGATCTGGACCCGGGCATCGTGATGACCGAGATGACCGTAGCCGCGCCCGTAGGCTGCGAGCAGCGCTGCCTCGATCGTCTGAATCACGAGGTCAACCTGCACGCCACGCTCTGCACCGATCTTCTCGAGCAGACTCAGGAAATCGCTATTCATCTGCCGTTCTGCTTGGGCCACTGCCCGGCGCCGAGTATAGGACGCCGTAAGATCAGGGAAGGGAGAAATCCAGGTCGACCGGCGAGAACACGTCGAAGTAGGTGATGACGATGACCAGAGCGAGCAGGACTGACATTCCGATCATGTGAATCAGGCCCTCGCGCTCCGGACTGACCCGCCGTCGCCGGACGATCTCCAGCGCGATGAAGAGCAGCCGACCGCCGTCGAGCCCCGGAATGGGCAAGAGATTCGCAATCGCGAGCCCCACGCCGAGCGTCCCGGCCAGAGCCAGCAGCGGATACGCCCAACCCGACCGCACGGTCTCTGCCGCGGCCTGAGAGGTTGCCTGGAAGAGGCCGACTGGTCCGACTGGCCGCAGGAGCTCTGCCGGGAACAGCCCGCGCACGGCCAGCACGGGAAGAGTCACCATCAGTTCGGTCAAGCGAAGGGTGTGCGCGGCACCGCGTCGCGCAGACTCCGCCAGGCCGTAGGCGACAGGTTCGACGCGAGCCGGACTCTCACGCACCTCGACGCCAATCGGTCCTTCACCGGTTGGCCACTCCCGCCGTGGGGTAACGTCGAGCGGAACGATGGCCGAGTCGCGACGGACCTCGAGGCGAAGCGGCGCGCCTAGTGACAACCTGGTGACGCTGCTCAGATCGGCCACGCGCTCGATTGGTTGGCCGCCCAGGCGGAGGACTATGTCGCCGGGGCGGACTCCGGCTTGTTCCGTGGGCGAGTTCGCGGCGATGCGCACGATCTGGACCTGGAACTGCGTAACGGTCGGCCATCCCATCAGATGCGCTGCCGCGAAGATCGCGACCGCCGCGGCGAGGTTCATTGCCGATCCGCCAGCCAGAATCAGAATGCGCCAGACGCGCGACGCCTGCGCGAACGATCGGGGTTCCGAGGGGTCGTCCTCGCCCAACATTCGGACATATCCGCCGGCGAGGATCGCGTTCAGCGTATAGGTGGTTTCGCCTCGCTTGAATCCGAACAACCGAGGCGGAAAGCCGATCGCGAACTCGTCGACTCGAACGCCCGCGGCCTTGGCGAAGAGGAAGTGCCCCAGTTCGTGCACGAATACCATGCCCGAAAGCAGGGCGACGAAAGCGATGACCTCTATCGAGCCGCTCCCAGGTACTGGCGCGCGAACTGGCGCGCCCAGTCCTCGGCAGCACGCACCGCGCCCAGATCGTCCGCCGACCGCGGCCGATGGTGATCGACGCACTGACGGAGCGTCTTCGCGATCTCGTCGTAACCGACCTGGCGCGCGGCGAACCGCTCTACCACCACGTCGTTCGCCGCGGATATCGCCGCGGGATAGGTGTCACCACGTTGCCCCGCCTCAACCACGATTCCAAACGCCGGGTAGCGTGCGGGATCCACGCGGTCGAAGGTCAGCCTACCTGCGGATATCAGGTCCACCAGGGGCGTGGCGCTCGGAAGCCGATCCGGGAAGGTCAGCGCGTACTGAATGGGCAGGTGCATATCCGGCCGCGCAAGCTGAGCCTTGCTCGACCCGTCGGCGAAGTTCACGATCGAGTGAATGATGCTCTCCCGATGGATGACGACGTCGATTTTTTCGAAGGGCACGGCGAAGAGCCAGTGGGCCTCGATGACCTCGAATGCCTTGTTCACCAGCGTGGCCGAGTCGATCGTCACCTTGGTGCCCATGTTCCAGACAGGATGGCGCAGCGTCTCCTCGGTCGACACGTAAGGCAATCGCTCGATCGGGAGATCGCGCAACGCGCCACCGGAGGCGGTTAGCACGATGCTATGGACGAGTTCATCCGGGAGAGAGCTCTCCCGGCAGGTCTCCCCTCGCACGCACTGCCAGATGGCGCTGTGCTCGCTATCCAAGGGCAGAATGCGCCGGCCGGTCCGCGCCGCCGCCTCGGTCACCAGCGCGCCGGCGGCGACGAGTACCTCCTTGTTCGCAACAGCGACGTCACGACCGGCGTCCAGCGCCGCGATGGTCGCCTCCAGCGCCGACGTGCTGGTCGTCGCGACTACGACCAGATCAACATCGGGAGCACGGACGAGGTCGACCATGCCGAGGCGCTGGCGTTGGGTGATGCCCGCATCGGCCGAGGAACTGAAAAATGGCACGTCGAACTCGTCGAGTTGCTGCCGGAGGAGCGCGATGTTCGACCCGGCTGCGAGGCCGACGACGCGAAACCGATCGGGCAGGGATCGCACCACGTCGAGAACCTGGGTTCCGATCGAACCGGTACAGCCAAGAATCGCCAGCCCACGCGACCTCACGGCCAGATATAGCCGGTCAGGAGTGCGACTGTTACAAGGACGAAGATCTGACCGTCGATTCGGTCGAGGAGTCCCCCGTGGCCGGGCAGCCACGAGCCGGCATCTTTCGCCTCCACAGCCCGTTTTAGCCCAGACTCGACCAGATCTCCCGCCACGGCGGCCGTGCCAATGCACGCGCCGCAGACCAGCGCGAAAACCGGCGGCCAGCCCAGGGGTGGCGCCAGCAGCAGGGTGACAAGGGTCGGCGCAACCACCCCGGCCGCTGCGCCTTCCACGGTCTTTCGCGGACTGATGTGCGGGAAGAACGGGTGACGTCCGAGCGTGCGCCCAATTGAAAAGGCACCGGTATCGCTCGCCCAGGTGCCAAGCGCGCAGATAAGCAGGACGAGCGAACCGCGCTCGATGTCGAGGCCGAAGACCTTCACGGGTTCTGTGGCGGCTCGGAGCACGTTCGCCTGCGCCAGCGGCCAGCCGATCGCCAGGCCCGCCAGGACCGTCAGCCCCCAGTCGACGAGCGCCTCACGAAGCGCAGTTCCTCTCGCGAGAAAGTACGCCCCCGGCGCGACGACTAGCACTGCGATAGCAAGCGCTCCGAGGTGAGTCCCCTCGACGATGGGAGCCAGGCACAGGGCGGCGCTCCCCACGACGGCAAGCGGCCACGCGGGGCGGAATCCGCCTCGCTCGAGAAGGCGACAGTACTCCAGCGTGGTGATGATCGTGGCCGCTACGACGACCGCCGCTAGGACGATGCCCCCGAACCAGATGCCGGCGAGCACGATCGGTGCCAGGACAAGCGAGGTCGCGACGCGCCCGACCACGATGCGCGCCCGTTTCTAGATCGCGTCCGCCACGCGCCCGAACTTGCGGGTGCGCTGGGCGTACGCGCGAAGAGCTTCGATCAGTTCGGCACGCCCGAAGTCGGGCCAGAAGACCGGGGTCGAATAGTACTCCGCGTACGCGGCCTGCCATATCAGGAAGTTGCTGAGCCGCATCTCCCCGGCGGTGCGAATGACGAGATCGGGATCCGGCTGACGGCCCGTGGCCAGGCGTTGGCCCAGCCGCGTCTCGGTCAGGGCAGAGAGATCGGAACCTGACAATGCCAGACCGCGCACGGCCCGGACGATGTCGGCGCGACCGCCGTAGTTGAAAGCGACATTCAAGGTGATTCGGCGATTCCTGCGGGTCAATCGGATAGCGCTGCGGATTGCCGCGATCAAGTTATCCGGCAGATTGTCGGTCCATCCGAGGTGGTTCACCCGCACGCCGTTTCGATGGAGGTCGGGTGTCTCGCGCTCGATCACCTCGGCCATCAGCGAGAAGAGGCCACGAATCTCGGCCCGGGGACGCCGCCAGTTCTCGGTCGAGAACGCGTAGATGGTGAGATAGCGCACGCCGACCTCGACGCACGCCTCGAGAACCACGCGGATGTTGTCGGTCCCGGCGCGATGCCCGGCCAGACGCGGCAGGCCGCGGACGCTCGCCCATCGTCCATTGCCATCCATGATGATGGCGATATGACGCGGCCCGACTGGCGTCGCATCTATCCGTGCATCTGGCGCGGTGACCGTCTAGACCTCCAGGATCTCGGCCTCTTTGGCGAGGCCGACGCGATCGACCTCGAGCACGAAGCGATCGGTCAAACGCTGGAGGCTCTCTCCACCCCGCCCGTGGTCGTCCGCCGAAACCATCTTCTCGGAGTGCAACTCGTCGATGTCCTTCTGCACGTCACGGCGCACATTGCGCACCGCGACGCGAGCCTCCTCAACCCGCCGTCGGGCGACGCGGACGAGATCTCGGCGGCGCTCTTCGGTGAGTGGGGGGATAACCAGGCGGATGACCCGTCCATCATTGTTCGGCGTGAGGCCCAGGTCGGACTTCTGGATCGCCCGCTCGACCGCGGCGAGACTGGACTTGTCGTAAGGAGAGATGACGATGAGTCGCGCCTCGGGAACCTGAACGCTGGCGAGCTGGATCAGCGGCGTCGGAGTGCCGAAGTAATCGATGGCGAGGCGCTCGACCAGGCCAGGATTCGCACGCCCGGTCCGGATGACGAGGAGGTCCTTGCGCAGGGCGTCGACGGCCTTCGCCATGCGATCCTCCGCGTCGGCGAGGCAGTCGGCGATCACGTCGACCCTCCGTCGACCACGGTGCCAATCTTCTCTCCACGCACAATCCTCTCCAGTGCGCCCGGAGCATCGAGGTCAAACACGATGATTGGCAAGCGGTTCTCCATGCATAGAGTGAGAGCGGTGCCGTCCATCACGCGCAAACCCAAATTGATGGCCTGGATGTAGCTCAGCGCTTCGAACCGTCGTGCGTTGGGATTCCGTCGTGGATCATCATCATAGACCCCATCGACCG
Organism: Chloroflexota bacterium; assembly: GCA_016875715.1. GTDB lineage: Bacteria > Chloroflexota > UBA6077 > FW602-bin22 > FW602-bin22 > VGOZ01. Next base: position 48,106 of record VGOZ01000015.1, read on the forward strand.
AATTCTTGGCCATCAGCAAGACATCGGCGCCGATCTCGATCCCGCGCAGGGCTCCCGCCGTATCGGTGGATACGTATGGGTTTCCGGTGCCGCCCGCGAAGAGCACCACGCGTCCCTTTTCAAGGTGGCGGATCGCTCGGCGCCGGATGTATGGCTCGGCAACCTGTCGAACCTCGATTGCCGTCTGAAGCCGTGTATCGACACCGGCTCGCTCTAGCGCATCCTGCAGCGCCAGGCCATTGATGATGGTCGCGATCATCCCAGCGTAGTGCGCCTGGGCCTCCTCCATGCCTCGTTCCGCCGCGGCTCGGCCGCGCCAGATATTTCCGCCGCCGATGACCAGACCGATCTGCACGCCGAGATCGCAGGCGACTCGCCGCACGTCCTGCGCGATGCGATCCAGAATCGCCGCCGAGATGATGCCGCCATCTCGATCGACAAGCGCTTCGCCACTGATCTTGAGGAGGACACGCCGAAAGCGGAGGGGTGACGGCGCGGGGTCGTCGGATTCGCGTCGGCCGATCACACCACGAACCGCGTTCAGGCGCCGAGTTCGAACCGGGTGAATCGCCGCACGCGCACATTCTCGCCGAAGCGCGCCGCCCGTTCGATGATCAACTGGCTGATGGTCTGGCCGGGGTTCTTGATGAAAGGCTGGAGAAGCAACACCTGAGCCGCCTTCTCCTCGTCGGTGAGCGACTCCGGGGCGTCCTGCGGCGCGACATACGTCGGCGCGCTGGCCGCGATCTGCATCGCAATGTCGTGCGCGAGCGCGCGGAACCCCTCATCCCGCGCGACGAAGTCCGTCTCGCAGTTCAGTTCGACGAGAACGCCGATCCGGCCGCCGGCGTGGATATAGGCGTCGACGACACCCTGTCCGGCCACACGGCCGGACTTCTTCTCCGCCCGCTCGATCCCCTGGTCCATAAGGATCGCGTAGGCCTTCTCGGCGTCACCCTCAGCCTGTTCGAGCGCCTTGCGACAGTCCATGATCCCTGCTCCGCTGCGCTCGCGCAGGGCGCGAATCGCATCCAAGGAAACCGCCACTGTGGTCCTGCCTCCTGTCCTCGCGGGACGTGTGATCTAGACGCTGTCGGCTTCGTCGACCGGATACTCCCCGTGTTCGACGTACTCGACGTCCTCGCCAGTGTCGTCGCCGTCGGCATCCTCTGCCATCCGGGCCTGGCGGAGTTGCTGGCCCTCGATGGCTGCATCGGCGATCTTGCCGGTCAACAGCTTGACGGCGCGAATCGCATCGTCATTCGCCGGGATCGGATAGTCGATCTCCAGGGGATTGCAGTTGGTGTCTACGATCGCGACGATCGGGATCTCGAGGCGACGCGCCTCGAGCACCGCGATGCGCTCCTTGTGCGGGTCGATGATGAAGAGAGCGTCGGGCAGCCGACCCATCTGCTTGATCCCGCCGAGGAGACGATTGAGCCGGTAGATCTCGTTGTCGAGTTTGCCGGCCTCCTTCTTGAGCAGTCTCTCAAACTCGCCGGCCTCCCTCTGGCTCTCGAGGTCATCCATACGCCGCGTCCGACCCTGGATGGTGCGGAAGTTCGTGAGCAACCCGCCCAGCCAACGCTGGTTGACATAGAACTGTCCACAGCGCCGTGCCTCAGACTCGACGGCCTCCTGCGCCTGCTTCTTCGTACCCACGAAGAGGATCCATTTCCCATCGGCCACCAGATCGCGCACGAAGTTGTACGCGTCGTTGAGCCGCTGGACCGTCTGCTGGAGGTCGATAATGTGGATGCCGTTCCGTTCGGTGAAGATGAAAGGACGCATGCGCGGGTCCCAGCGCCTGGTCTGGTGCCCGAAATGGACGCCCGCCTCGAGCAGAAGCTTCATGGATACGACATTCGCCACGATGAATCGAACCCCCTGTCGTTAGTTCCCGGCCGATGGATCGCCCGGACCGCCGCCCCTATCCGCTCGCGCGCTCACCGACTCGTTCGGCACGACAGCGCGATCAAGAGGCGTGTGAGATGCAGCCGAGTATAGCGAAAGGCCTATGGTATCTTGGCGTCTATGGAGTTCCGTGAGCGACTCCGCGAGGCGATTCGCCTCCGCGGCAGCAACCTGTGCGTCGGTCTCGATCCCGTGGTGGAAAGGCTCCCGGCCGGGTTCTCGCGGGACTCCGAGGGAGTCGCCCGGTTCGTTTGCGCGATCGTGGACGCCACGGCCGACTTGGCGGCCGTCTTCAAGCCGAACGCAGCCTTCTTTGAGGCTCTGGGCACCGACGGGTGGCGAGTTCTCCGAGAAACCGTCGCCTACGCTCGGCAGTTCGCGCCGGTGCTCGTCGATGGCAAGCGCGGCGATATCGATTCCACCGCCGAGGCGTACGCTCGGGCTACGTTTGACGTCCTCGGTGCCGATGCTTGCACCATCAACCCTTTCCTGGGTTGGGATGGAATTCGGCCCTTTGTGCAGAGGCGTGAGCGCGGCGTCTTCGTCGTCTGCCGTACGTCGAATCCATCCGCCGCCGATCTTCAGGATTGCCTCGTGGACGGCCAGCCCCTCTACGTCCGCGTCGCGGAGCTCGCGCGATCCTGGAACGAGTACGGCAACGTTGGGCTCGTCGCAGGGGCGACTCGGCCGGGGGACATCGCGCGGGTCACGGAAGCCGCGCCCGGCCTCCCCATCTTGATCCCGGGGGTCGGCACGCAGGGTGGCGACCTGCCGGGAGCAGTGTCTTCGGTTGGTGACGCACCCTTCCTGATCAATGCATCGCGAGCGATCCTGTTCCGAAGCGCTGGTCCAGACTTCGCGGACGCCGCGCGCGGGGTCGCCCTGGACCTTCGCGACCAGATCGCCAAATGCCGGGCCGTCGGTGTCGTTTGAACTGGACGCCCGAGTTCGCCTGAAGAAGCCGCATCCTTGCGGCGGAACCGAGTGGCGCATCGATCGGCTTGGCGCAGATATCGGTCTGATCTGTCTGACCTGTGGGCGACGTGTGCTGATCGATCGCGTCGTCCTCGAAAGACGCATCGTTCGCTCTCTGGCGCGGCGGGGTGCGGATCGATCACGATTGGACGCTCAGTGAACGCGCGAGTGGAGCTCGATCGACGCACCGTTCTCGTCAGAGTCCTCATCCTGGCCGTCGCGCTGTACCTGGCGCTCGTCGCGATTGTCAGCCTGCGATTCGATGGTGGAGACGGTGCACTGCGGGAGGGGACGGTCAGTCAGGCGACGATCAAGGC
>VGOZ01000016.1 GCA_016875715.1 Chloroflexota bacterium
CGCGGGTGGTGGGTTTCACTCGTTGGCGCTGCTGAATGACGGGACGGTGCGGGCCTGGGGGTACAACAGCAACGGCCAGCTGGGTGATGGGACGACGACGGACCGTTCCACGCCGGTGTCGATCCCGGGGTTGACTGGGGTGACGGCGATCGCGAGTGGTAATTCTCACTCGCTGGCGCTGCTGAACGATGGGACGGTGCGGGCCTGGGGGCGCAACGGCTACGGCCAGCTGGGTGATGGGACGACGACGGACCGTTCCACGCCGGTGTCGATCCCGGGGTTGACTGGGGTGACGGCGATCGCGGCGGGTGGGGAGCATCACTCGCTGGCGCTGCTGAACGATGGGACGGTGCGGGCCTGGGGGCGCAACGGCAACGGCCAGTTGGGTGATGGGACGACGACGCACCGTTCCACGCCGGTGTCGATCCCGGGGTTGACTGGGGTGACGGCGATCGCGGGTGGTTGGTATCACTCGCTGGCGCTGCTGAATGACGGGACGGCGCGGGCCTGGGGGCACAACAACAACGGCCAGCTGGGTGATGGGACGACGACGGACCGTTCCACGCCGGTGTCGATCCCGGGGTTGACTGGGGTGAAGGCGATCGCGGGTGGTGGGTATCACTCGCTGGCGCTGCTGAACGATGGGGCGGTGTGGGCCTGGGGGCTCAACGGCAACGGCCAGCTGGGTGATGGGACGACGACGAACCGTTTCACGCCGGTGTCGATCCCGGGGTCGACTGGGCAGGGGACGGCGATCGCGGTTGGTGGGTATCACTCGCTGGCGCTGGGGGTGGGGGGCCAGGCCTGGCCGACGCCGATTGGCACGGTGTACCCGAGTCCGAGCGGGACCGTGTTCCCGTCGCCCTCGCCGATGGCGACGCCGGTGGCGGCGGCGATCCGCTTCCAGGGTCAGGTCGAGTCGAGTCAGGCGGGCATGCCGCTTCGAGGCGGCTGGTTTTTTGAGTTCCTGGATGAGCAGGGGCGGCACCTGTTCGTCGACCGACCGGTGACGCTGAGCCTGGTGGGTGGGCCGAGTGGCGCCCAGTTGCTGGGGACGGCGAACATCACCGCGTTCGGCGGCTACGCGTACTTCTTCGACGTCGCGGTGAGCAAGCCGGGGACGGGCTTCAAGCTGCGCGCGACCTCGGGCGCCCTGACCGCGGAATCGAACGGGTTCAACGTCGGGTTTGGCGCCGGGCGAAAGCTCGTCTTCACGACGCAGCCGGCGAACGGCCAGGCGGGGTCGCCGCTGGGACAGCAGCCGGTGATCGAGGTGCGCGATCTCGCCGGGAATCTGGACACGACTTACAACCGGCGGATCGACGTGAACGTCGCGCACAATCCGAGCCTGCCGTACGCGTTCATCCAGGGACAGAACTTCGTGGACGCGGTGAACGGGGTGGCGACGTTCACGGGCTTGCAGATCGACCAGCGTGGATTCGGCTTCAAGTTGAACGCGCTCGGGCCAGAGGTGGAGATGGCGACGAGCGATACGTTCGATGTGCTCTCGGGCGCACCGGCATCCGCGATGTTCCGACAGGGTCCGGGCATGGTGCCCATCACGTCGTACTCTCCGAACGCGCCGCCCACGCCGTTCCCGACGTTCGATACGTTCTTCGACCCGTTCGCGGAGACGGCTGGAGTGGTGTTCGCGCAGCAGCCGGTGATCGAGGTACGGGACCTCTTCGGGAACCTGATCGACGGGACGCCGGTGGTGACGTTGAGCCTGGGTGGCGGTGGCGACGACCCGTTCCTGCCGACGAAGCAGTTGCTGGGGACGACGACGGCGGCGGTGTCGCAGGGCGTGGCGACGTTCAGCGGACTGCAGATTCAGCGGGCGGACTTCGGCTACTACCTGACCGTGCAGGTGGCCGGGCTGGCAGTGACGCCGACGCCCTACGCGCCGCGGACGGCGTACAGTTCGACGAACGCGCAGTTCTCTGGTCCGGCGTTCAACGTGAATTCGGGGACGGTGTCGGAGATCCGGTTCTTCCAGGCGCCGTCGACGCCGTCGCCGGTGGCGGGGGTGCCGTTCGGGAAGCCGGTGATCGTGGCGCTGACGGACCGGTTCGGGAACCCGGGGAGGGGGCTGCATCAGGACGTGACGGTGAGTCTGGTGTCGAACGTGACGCCGGTGCCTCAGTTAAGGGGGCCGAACACGCAGCGGAGCTTCGAGGGGCGGGCGTACTTCGACGGGTTGGGCGTGGACAAGGCGGTGACCGGGGCGCGTCTGCGAGCGACGAGCGGCAGCCTGACGCCGGTGGTGAGCGGGGCGTTCGACGTGCTGCCGTCATCGCCGGAGATGGTCTTCGGGGTGGCTGCGGACATCGACCCCTCGGGTGGGGTGGTGGTGTTCTGGCAGGCGCCGTTCTTCGATGGTGGGCAGGCGATCGGGACGTATCGCGTGAAGACGTACACGGGGAGCTTCGACAATCGGACGCTGGTGAAGACGGATAGCGTGTCCGGCACGGTGCGTCGGAAGGTGGTGACGGGACTCACGGACGGTCAGACCTACTTCTTCACCGTGACGTCGAACAACGGTGTGGATGGGCCGGAATCGTCCCCCTCGAACTGGATCACGCCGATGCGGATCGCGGCGGTCGGGAACTCGATAATGGTGATTTCGCCGACGGCGGTGGCGGCGAATGGGACGGCGGTAGCGAATCTGACGGTGACGATGCGGGATGCGAACGGGACGCCGGTATCGGGGTTGAAGATCCGGGCGCGCTCGAACCGTGGCCCGGCGGATCAGATCAGCCCGGAGACGGCGACAACGGACAGCAGCGGCGTGGCGACGTTCCAGATCCGGTCGAGTGTGGCGGGTCGTGCGTTCATCGGCGCGGGTGATGAGACGGCGGGCGTCTTCCTGAACCAGATCGCGGTCGTGGAGTTCACGGCCGGTGCGCCGTCGGTGACGCAGTCGCAGGTGTTCGTGATCCCGGCGGGCGTTGGAGTCCCGGCGGATGGGCGGGCGCCGGCGTCGCTCGAGTTCGCGGTGCGGGACGCGCTGGGCAATCCGCTGGCGAACCAGGGCGTCACGACGCAGACGGACGGCGTGGGTGTGACACTGGAACCGTCGAGCGGGCTGTTCACCGACATCCATGGATTTGTGCGACTCAAGGTTCTCTCGACGAATGTGGGCCAGGCGCGGGTGCGGGTCCTGGTGAACGGGCAGCTGCTGGATCTGGCGGCGACGTTGAACTTCGTGACGCCGCCGCCGACGCCGACCGCGACGTTGCCGAAGCTGATCGGGACGGTGCGGGACGCGACGACGGCTGCCGCCGTGAACGGAGCGAGGGTGACCTTGCGGAATCAGCGGCCGCCGTTCCAGACGTTGACTCAGACGACCGGGGCTGATGGTCGGTATCAGTTCGTGCTGAGCCTGGCGGGAGATTTCCGGGTGACGGCGTCGGCGCCGAACTATCTGGATCAGCCGCCGGTGGTACTGGCGCTGGGGTACGGAGACATGTTCTTCGACGCGTACCTGTATCGGGCGGCGCAGCAAATCACGGGCGTGCTGCAGGACCGGGCCGGAGCGGCGCTGGTGGGCGTGCGGGTGAAGGCGCTGGGGCCGGGCGTCGAGGCGGTGGCGACGACGGTGGCGGGCGGCTCGTTCGCGATCCCGGTGTTCCCGGGGTTGTGGAACGTGACGGCGGACCCGATCCCGGCGCCGGGGAATGTGCCGCCAAACGTGGCCGTGTTCGTTGACACGACGAGCGTCGATGTGGGCGTGGTGCGATACCTGGGTGGGTTCTCGATTGGTGGACGGGTGCTGGCGGGTGTCGGTGGGACGCCGGTGGCGAATGCGACGGTGACGGTGTTCCGGATGATCCCGGGGATCGCGGAGCCGGACGCGATCGCGCAGGTGACGGCGGACGGCAGCGGGAACTACGTGGTGAACGTGCCGGAGCCGGGGAGCTACAGGCTGACGGGCGCGGGGCCGAACGTCCTGACCGGGCGGGTGGACCTGGGCGTGGGCGGGCCGCTGAGCGGGATAGACATCATCGCGCGGCCGGCGGGGCTGACGATCAGGGGAGTGGCGCGGGACAACCTGGGGACGCCGGTGGCGGGGGCGTTGGTGTTCGCGGAGGGTCCGGGGTTCCGGAGCGAGGGGTCGACGGAGTCGGACGGTTCGTTCACGCTGGACGTTTCGGCGGGGCAGTGGATCGTGGGTGCGGAGCCGATGCCGGAATTTCAGCCGCGGGCGCAGATCGTGACCATGAGCGCGAACGTGACGCAGGACGTGACGTTCGGGGCGCTGGAACCGGCCAATGATCAGGCGAAGAGCCGACTGGCGCCGCGGCACGGCGTAGGTGGGTTCCGGGACGCGACGCGGCACGACTTCAAGAGCACAACCGACGAGGACTGGACCTGGTTCGAGGCGACCGCGGGTCGGGTGTACCGGGTCAACACGTTCGGGCTCGGGTTCCGCTCGCAGACGACGCTGGCGCTGTACGGGCCGGCGGGGAACTTCCTGATCTTCAACTCCGCGGCTCTGGACCAGTCTGAGGGCTCATCGCTGACTTGGTCCGCTCCTGTGAGCGGGCCACACTTCGTCCGGGTGAAGAACCTGCGGCAGACGTCCGGCGCCGGTACCGATTACTTCCTGGCGATCGAGGAGATGGCGGCGCTGCCGACGGCATCACCGACGAGTAGCGCGACCGCGACGAAGACGGGCACCGCGACTTCGACGAGAACGCCGCAGCCGGCCGGTCAGGACACCCATACGCCGACTGCGACAGAGACGGTCACGAATACGGCGACGATCACGAGCACGCCGACGGTGACGAGGACGTGGACGGTGACGCTGACGCCGACGAACACGCTGACGCCGACGAACACGCCGACCGCGACGTTCACGCCGGGGCCGGGCGATCTGGTGACGCTGGCGCTGGGAATGCTGCCGCCGTCGAGCCGCACCGAGCAGACGTTCACGTTCGGTGGGGACCAGAACTGGTACCGGTTCGACGTGACAGCGGGGACGAGTTACGTGGTGCGCACGGATCCGTCGGCGAACAATCCGACGGCGAACGTCGACACGCAGATGCTCCTGTGGCGCGGCACCACCAGCGCGTTGGTCCCGGTTGCGTACAGCGACGATGACGATGCGCGGATCGAGACCACGAATGAGGATCGCCTGTCGCGGATCAGTTTCGTTGCGACTAGGACCGAGACGCTCTACCTGACGGTGTTCCACTTCCTACCGACGGCGAGCGGATCATCCACCGCGCACGATGTCGTGATCGCGGCCACGGTCCCGACCGCGACGCCGCAGATCACCCCGACGCCCAGCGTGACGCCGACGGTGACCTCGACGGAGACGCCGACACGGACCGCGACGCCGACCTTCACGGCCGTGCCGACCACCGTGCCCGACTCGAGCGAAGAGGACGACACCGTCGCCCAGGCGAAGCTGGTGACGGTGAACGGGACGCCGATCGCGCACACCTTCCACGTGTTCGGCGACATGGATCACATCAAGTTCGCGATCGCGCAGCCAGGCATTTACACGATCCATACGACGAGCTTGACGGGCGGCGCCGATACCCATCTGGCGCTGTTCCGGGAGAATGGCCAGGCGGTGGTCGATCTCCGCGGTTCCCGGCTGGAGAACGATGACGACCCGAATCAGGGCGGCACGGCGCGATACCGACAGTCGCGGCTGACGTTCTTCAGCTCGACGACCGAGACTCTGGTCGCGCGGATCCGGAACGTGAACGGGAACGTGTTCGGTCCCGGCGTGGGGTATACCGTGGGCGTGTCGGCGGAGTTCGCGACGCCGACGGTGACGGTGACGTCGACCGCGACGCGGACGCCGACGGCGGTGCCGACCGGGTTCGTGACGAGCACGCCGACTGCCACCGCGGTGGCTGATGCTTATGAATCGCTGTCGGACGACGAGCTATCGTCGACGACCGCGGTCTACGATCTGAAGAGTCCGATCGTGCACACGGGCGACCAGTCGGTGAGCGGCAACCGCGGGCCGCGGCACAGCTTCCACAGGAGCGGCGACCAAGACTGGCTGGGTCTGCGACTCGGGTCGTTGCTCGAGGGCCATCAACTGGAGATTCGCGCGAGGAATCAGGGAGTGCGCAACGACGTGCAGCGCACCGCAGTGATCTTGTCGCTCTGGCGGCCCGCCCCCAGCGGCGTCGGCTTCCGTATGCACGGACGGGTGGCAACGACGTGCCGTGATCGTGGGCAGGTCTGCATGACGGTGACCTTCAACGCGCTTGACGCGGCGGCGTACAGCGGTCAGACCTGGTACTTGCAGGTGCGTAACCAGTCGGCCGACATGTACGGCGTGGACATGACCTATGACCTGGAGGTGAATCTTTACCCGCCGGGCGGCGCACGGACGGCGACGCCGACCATGACGCGAACCGCGACGTTCACGCGGACGCCGAGCGGCACCGCGACGGCGACGGCGACGGCGACGGCGACGGCGACGGCGACGTTCACGCCGAGCAATACGGCGACGGTGACGAGCACGCCGACGATCACGAGTACGCCTACGGCCTTGCCGGAGGGCGTGCCGACGCTGACGCCGAGTAACACGGCGACCGTGACGCATACGTGGACGGTGACGGCCACGGCGACGGCCACGGCGACGGCCACGGCGACGTGGACCGCTACGGCGACCATTACGCCCACGTTCACGGCGACAGAGACTCCGACGATCACGCCGACGCCGACGTCGACGCCTGAGCCGGTCAGCGAGTTGGTGGACATGTCGGTCGGCCTGCGCATTGAGACCTCGAACAGGGACACCTCGATCGACATTCCGGCGAACTTCTCCAGCCTGGGCAGCCAGGCGCTTGTGGAGTTCGAGGGTGGTCCGCCGTACCAACAGGGTGATGGTCAGCGCTCGCTGCGGACCTACAAGGCGAAGGCGTACGTCGCGGACACCGGCGAACAGATCACGGAATTCGATGCTCCGCTGACGTTCTGCTCGATTTTCAGTTGGGCGGATGTGACCCGCGATGGCGTCGAGGTTTTCAAGCAGAACGAGATGAGGGTCGGCTGGATCGATCCCACGACCGGCCTCCGTCGGACTGACGGCGTGGTACGGATCTTCTTCCAGGCGGCATCGCCGACGCAGGACGGGCAGATCTGCGTGAAGACGACCCACTTCACCGACTTCGAGATCGTGGGCGACGAGGCGCCGACGCCGACGCCGCGTCCGACCAACACGGCCACGCCCACGCTCACGCCGACCTCGACGATCACGCCGACGTTCTCCATTCAGCAGACTGCGACGGCGACGGCGATTCCGACGCGGACGCCGCCGGTGAACACGACGCCGACGGCGACGGCGCGAGCGACGGACACGCCGGTGCTGGTGGTAGCGACGCCGACGGCGGGAGCGACGTTCACCGCAGTGCCGACGGCGGCGACGACGGCGACGATTGTGTCCGGGGCAGTGCCGACTGTGCAGGCGGCGACGGCGGCGAGCTTGCCGGTGGGCGCGCCGACACTGGTGCCGACGTTCGTGGCGACGGTGCTGGTGGACGGGACGCCGGTGACGTTCAACGAGGCGCCGCGGGCGTTCACGATACCGGCGGCGGGGGCGGGGCAGCGTGAGGCGGTGGCGGTGATCGTGCCTCCGGCGGGACAGGAGAAGGTGATTCCGTTGATCCTGTTCCCGGCGCCGGCGTCGGGTGAGTCGGCGGTGACGGTGCTGACGCAACCGTTGGCGCCGTCGGTGGTGACGCAGATTCAGACGGCTATCCAGGGATTGGCGTTGGGGACGACGGTGCGGCGGGCGATCGACCTGTCGGTGTTCGAGTCGTCGGGATCGAAGCGGACGGAGCATGGGTCGTCGATCGAGATTCGGTTCCCGGTGTCGAGCGAAGATCTGGCGGGGGTGGGGAACAACCCGAACCGGCTGCGGGTGTTCCGAGTGGCGGATGATGGGTCGGTGACGCCGGTGGATTGCCGGTACGACGGGTCGAACCGGGTGCTGGTGTGCGTGACGAAGAAGACGTCGTCGTTCGCGCTGTCGTCGGTGCCGGCGAACACGACAGTGGTGTACCGGTCGTTCGTGAGCGGTCTGGCGAATAGTGGGCGAATCGTGCCTGCGGCGACGAGTCTGGCGGAGAATGCGTCGTCGTCGCTGCGGATTCAGAACCCGACGGGGACGGTCGCGAACGTGGCGCTGAACTTCTACAACGAGTCGGGGACGGCGGCGTTGAGTGCGCCGTTCACGACGACGGTGGCGGCGAATGGGTCGACGCTGATCTACTTGCCGAACGTGAGCGGACTGGCGGCGGGGACGTACACAGCGCGAGTTGACGCGGACCAGGCGGTGCGGACACTAATGAGTTCGGCGACATCGACGGGGACGGCGGCGGTCGTGGTGGATGGGTTGCCGACGACGGAGATGGGGCGGAGCTTCTTCGTGCCAATTGCGATGAGCGGGTACTACGGGTTCTCGTCGTCGCTGACGGTGGTGAATGGGGACGGGGGATCACCGGCGCGGGTGACGATCGACGTCTACGGGGCATCGGGTGGGTTGCCGCTAACGACATTGCAGCCTGAGGTGGCCGTGAATGGGACGTACCATCTTTTGCTGAGCAGCGTGAGCGGCGTTACGTCCGGATTCATTGGGACGATGACGATCACGTCGGATCGGGACGTGGCGGTGCTGTACAACGTGGTGAGCGGTGCGGGTGGTGTGTCGGGCGGGAACGGAGTGCGTGCGGGTGGGACGACGCTGTACGTACCGGCGTTGTATCGGGACTACTACGGGTTCGACAGCGGGCTGGTGCTGCAGAACACGCAGGGGACACCGGCGACGTACACGGTGACGTACTCGAACGGGAGTGCGGAGAGTGGGACGGTGCCGGCGTTCGGGACGGTGGTGCTGTACACGCCGAATACGTCTGCGGTGGTGACAGGGACGGCGGTGGGCGCGGTGATCCAGTCGACGAACGGGGTTCGGTTGGCGGCGGCCGTGAACGTGGCGACGTCGGGTGGGGCGTTGGCGGGGCACCAGGTGGCGCTGAACGGATCGGCGACGGTGCGGTTGCCGTCGGTGTATCGTGCGTACACGAGTCAGGGGTATGTCACGGGGTTCGTGGTGCAGAACGCGGGGTCGGCGACGACGGACGTGACGGTGACTTACACGGGCGGAGTGACGCAGACGCTGACGGGGCTGGTGGCCGGTGGTATTGCGGTGGTGTACGCCCCGAATGTGAGTGGGCTGAGCGACGGCTACGCGGGGAGCGCGACGCTGACGACGAGCAACGGAGCGCCGCTCGTGGTGGTGGCGAACGTGATCGCGACGAACCCGGTGGGTACGGGCGACAATCTGACCTCCGACCTCGGGGTGGGTTCTTAGGGGGGTGACCCGGTGGGGTCCCTCCGCTCACCCTGCCTTTCTCCCGCGGGGAGAGGGGACTCTTGGCGGTGTCGAACGTGCCCGATCCCGTGCGTAGGCGCTGACCGATCCCGCTGAGTTCACGGCCGGCGACGGCGCCAGACAGCCCTCGCCCGCGAAGGCGGGACAGGGTGGAGCGAAGCGGAGGGTGAGGCTCGCGGCCGCTCGCGTGAGTGACCGTTCCGTGACGCCGGCGGGCGCAGCCACGAACCCGTGCGGCGAACCGGTTGACAGGTTCCGGAGGGGCCCCTAGGCTAGGCTCGGACGCCTGACCGAAATCCGGGCGCCGGGCGGTGTGGTAATCACGTGGCTCGGGAAGTCGCCGCGAACGCGGGCACCCCTCCTCGCGAGATCGTCGCCTACCTTCTGCGTCTTCGCCCTGTCCTGCGTCATGCGATCCAGGTGCGTCGCCAGTTCATCGAGCAGGTCGGTCTGCTGATCGAGGAGGTGCGGCGGGCCGACCCGATCACCATCTCTCGGCAGGCCACCCGACTGGGACTGGAAACGGTGCCGCTCTTTCGTGATGCGCGGAGCCAGGTGAGTTCGCTCATGCCCCCGCCTGAGTGCCAGGGCTGCAATCAGGCGATTGCGGAATGGCTCGATCTGCAAATCGCCGCTTGCGGCCTCCTGAACGAGATCGGGCAGCGGCGCGACGTGCGGCGCGTGCGCGAGGTGCAGGAGCACCTGGGCGGGGGACGCGTCCACGCGGTCCGCTTCAACGATGAGTACGCCAGGATCAAAGAGGACCTGCGCGCGCGGGTGCAGCGCGTGCTGGGGCCGCGCCGCCGGAAGGGTGGGTTCCTCGGCTTTCTGAGCCGATTGTTCGACTCCGCCTGAGAACAAAGTGCTAGTGGTCGGCGTATTCCTTCGTGGTGGCGCGGCGCGACCCTCCGTAGAATGGGCGGGTGCGCCCGTGCGTGAGGGCGTGACGATCGTGGAGTGATCGGGTTGCGCTGCGAGACGTGCGGTTTTGAGAACCCCGCGCACCATCGTTTCTGCGGCGCCTGCGGCACGCGTATCGTCATCTTCTGTCCCTCGTGCGGGGCCGGAAGTTCGGCACGCATGCGTTTCTGCGGGCTGTGCGGCGGGGCGCTGCCCGGCGGAGCTCCGAGCGCGGTCCCCCAGGCGGCCACCACAGGATGGCCCACGACCGGGGCTCGGCCGATGCCTGGCGCGGCACCGCCACCCGTGGGTGTATCGCCGAACGCCGTTCCGCCGGGTCCGGTAGGAGCGCCTCAGGTCGCGGCCGGGTGGGTTGCGCCGATCGGAGCCGTGCCCGTCGCGGTGCCGAGCGCGCCGGTGGCCGCTCCTGTCCCGGTCGCGCCGCCGAACGCGAGCCCGCCCCTCCGGGCCCTGCCGGTCCAGCCGGCGCCTCCCGCGGAGCCTCCTCCCGCGATAGACCCGATCGGCGCCGCCGCGCCGCGTTCGGTCGAGGACGCGCACGGCGCCCCGGAGCAGGAGCGCCGCGTCGTTTCGGTGCTGTTCACCGATATGTCGGGTTCCACGGCCATGGCCGAGAAGATGGACCCCGAGGAGTTCACGTCGATCGTGAACGATCTTTTCGCTCGCCTCGGCGCGTGCATCCACCGCTACGACGGGCATATCGACAAGTACATCGGCGACGCCATCATGGCCACCTTCGGCGCGCCCATCGCCCACGATAACGATCCTGAGCGGGCGATCCTCGCCGCCCTCGAGATGCAGGATGAGGTCCGTCGTGTCGCCGCGCGCCTTCACAAGCGCACCGGTGTCCTCCTGCAGATGCGGGTCGGCATCAACTCCGGCGAGGTGATCGCCGGGCATGTCGGCTCGGAGGCGAAGGCCGAGTACACCGTGATGGGCGATACCGTCAACACGGCGAGCCGACTGGAACATGCCGCGCCCGTGGGTGGCGTGCTCGTCTCGGAGTCGACCTACGAGGCGACCCGTGCGTTGTTCAACTGGCGGGTCCCGGAACCGATCACGGTCAAGGGGAAGTCCGAACCGCTCAAGGTCTTCGAACCAACCGGTCGCGCGACGGGACCTCGCGGCGTGCGCGGGATCGCCTGGACTCGGACCCCGTACGTGGGGCGCCAGGGCCTGCTCGACGACCTTGTCACGGCCTACCGCAAGGTCATCGATCGGCGATCGGCGGTTTTCGCGGTGGCCGGCGAAGCTGGTCTCGGTAAGACCCGGCTGCGCCACGAGTTCAGCGCCGCGGTCGAGCGGGCGGGTCTGGAGGATGATGCGCTGTTCCTCCTAGGCCGATGCCTGCCGTACGCGCAGGGGAATTCCTATGGAGCGATCAACTCACTCCTGCGCACCTGCTTCGAACTCGGCAAGGACGCGGTCGATCGCGACACGTTCGTCGCCGCGATGGAGAGCCACGGCCTGGGCGCCGAGGCAATCGAGACGCTGCTGCCCATGCTCACGGGCGGGGCGGTGCGCGGCGCGCTCGATCGACTGCCGCCCGACCAATGGCAGCAACTGGCCTTCGCGACCATCCGCGAGATCGTCCACGGCATTGCGGCTACGCGGCCGGTGATCCTGTTCTTTGAGGATCTCCACTGGATCGACCCGTCCTCCCGGGATCTCCTCAGCAACCTGATCGCCAATACGCATGGGCAGGCGGTGCTCTTCTTCCTCATCTTTCGGCCAGATCTCGCCGAGCCGCCGGTGTGGCGGGCCCACCCGGGTTACAGCCGCCACGATCTGGAGCCGCTCAAACCCGAGGAGTCCCGAGCGCTCATCAACGCGATTCTGCCGGGGATTGAGTTCCCCACTGGCCTCCTGGATCAAGTCATCGCCCGTGCGGCCGGAAACCCGTTCTATATCGAGGAAATCGTTAAGTCCTTCGAGAGTTCGGGCGCGATCCGACGCGAGGGCGACCTGTGGGTCGCGTCCAACGAGGTGGAGCAGTTCGTCGTCCCGGAGACCATTCAGGCGATCCTGCGCCCGCGGATCGATCAACTCGAGGAGCAGTCGCGGCGCGTGCTCCAACAGGCTGCCGTGGTCGGGAGGTACGTCCCTCGCCCGCTGCTCGAGGCGATCACCGACGTACGCCCGCTGGAGCCACCGCTGGCCGACCTCGAGCGCGCCGAATTGATCCGTCAGAGCGACGATGGCACGGGCTTCACCTTCCGCACCGTCCTGGCCCAGGAGGTGGCCTACTCCATCCTGCTGCTGAGACGTCGTCGCGCCTATCATCGACGGGCCGCGGATGCGTACGAGCGGTTCGGCGCCGATGCGCAAGAGCGGTACGTCGACGACCTCGCCTACCACTACGCCATGGCCGAGGTGTGGCCAAAGGCGCTGCTCTTCGGGCGCCGTGCTGGGGACCGCGCTCGCGCGCTGTACGCGAATGCCGAAGCGATCCTCCACTATCGCCGCTGCGTCACCGCGATCGATCGGCTCGAGGAGCTTCTCGCCTCGGAATGGCCGGCCGACCGGGCGAAGGAGCCGGAACTCGCCGATCTGAACCGGCAGGATCTGGTCCTTCAGCGGCGCGATATCGTCGTGCAACTCGCCGAGGTCCACGCGCTCCTGGGGCAGTACGATGAGGCGCTCGCGACGTTCGGCACCGCGCTCGAACTCGCCGAGAACGATGGCGATCTGCTGGCGCACCTGCACCTGCGCGTCGCCGAGGCTGTTCACGAGAAGCGCGCGCAGTGGCAGGAGGCGCTGCAGAGCCTGCTCCGCGCCCGCGAGTGCCAGGGCCGTGCGAGCGCCGATCCCGGATTGGATGCGCGCATCGACATCGCGCTCGGTCGGGTGTACTGGCGGCTCAATCGGCTCGAGGAGGCGCGTGCGATCGTCGAGACGCGAATCGGCCTGCTCGAAGGGACGAATCTGAACCTCGAGCGCGCGCGCGCCTATCGCCAGCTCGGGAACCTCGCCGCCGCCACGGGGGACTTCACGAGCGCGCGCGATAACTGGGAGAATGGCCTGGCGGTCGCCTCCGAGACCGAGGATGGGCGTGAGGTGGCGCCGTTCCTGCAGAACCTGGGCGTCGCGGCGTTCCGTCTCGGCGACCCCGAGCGAGCACGGCAGTACTTCGAGCGGTTGAACGCCCTCTGCGAGCGCATCGGCGATATCTGGATGCAATCGACGGCGCTGGGCAGTCTTGGCGGCGCGGCGCGGGCGCGCAACGAGATCGACGCTGCGGTCGAGTTCTACGAGAGGAGCGCGCGCATCAAGGCGCGGATCGGCGACCCGCGCGGGGTGATGATCGCCTACAACAACATCGCCGAGGCGCTGGCCGACAGGGGCGACCTGCCCGAGGCGATCGCGACCCTCGATCGTTCCCTGGCCATCGCGCGCGAGAACGGCGCGCACGACAAGGTTCCCTACATCCAGCGCCTCACCGGCGAGTACCGGCTCCAGACCGGCGACATCGATCAGGCCGAGCGGCTGGCGACTGAGGCCATCGATTCGGCGAAGATCACGACCGATCGCATGGAGGAGGCGCTGAGCGGTCGGCTCCTGGGCCGCGTTGCGCTGGCGCGCCAGCATGCCCGCGACGGGGCCGATCTCCTCGCCGCCGCGGTCGACGCACTGCGCGGTTTGAAGAATCCGCACGATCTCGGCGTGACCCTCCTGGACCTCGCCGACGCGTGCATCGAGTTCGACCAGGGGGATCGCGCCCAGGCTGCGCTTGTCGAGGCCGAGCCGCTCATCGCCCGCGCCGGGACCGCCGCGGATAAGGCCAGGCTTGCGCAACTGCGCGAGGCGTTAGCCGCCCCGGCCGCCTGATCTCAGTGCCACGTCCAGACGACGTTGGCGAAGAAGTTCCACGCCATGGCCACGCCGATGCCGATCAAGTTCGCGATGAGGAAGTATTCCGCTCCGGCTAGCGCGCGGAGAGGCTCCTCGTACGCGACCGCGACGTAGGACGTGACGCCCGTCGTAACGGCAAGGCCGATGAGCGATACCGCGTTGTACTTCGCCAGCCGCCGCATCGTGGGCCGGAGGGCCATTCGGATCAGCCCGCCGACGAGAGGCAAGCGCTCGAGCGCTGGGATCCGCCGTTCGCGCATTTCGGCCGTGCGGAAGGTCCAGAGATTGTTGCCGAAGAAGTTCGTCACGATCGCGGTTTCCACGGCCAGCGCGGTCGATAGAGGGAGAGGCAGGCCGAGGATGCGAAAGAGCAGGTAGTTGACCGCGAGCGTCACCGGCACGCCGGTCGCGCCCACGATGGCGAACTTCACGAAGCGGCGGCCCGTCGCCTGGCGATCGCGCATGAATGCATCGCGACGGCGACGTCGCGCCGGAGGCGCGACGGTCGATTCCGAGTGCAGATCGCCGATCTGGCTCAGGGAACGGTCCCCCGGTCACGGGCCGACGGGGCCGCGAGCGGTGGCGGCGTGAAGCGGAGGCGCCAGACGGCGGTCGCGGCCTCGCGGACGATCCGACCGGACATCTTCGACTGCCCGATGCGGCGGTCGACGAAGGTGATCGGAGTCTCGACGATCCGGCCCCCCAGCTGGTGGATGCGATAAGTCAGTTCGATCTGGAAAGCGTAGCCTTCGGAGCGAATCGCGGTGAGGTCGAGGCGGCGGAGGATCGCGGTGCGGAAGCACTTGAACCCGCCGGTGACATCGTGCACCGGGAGGCCGAGGATCGTCCGCGCGTAGAGTGATCCGCCACGACTTATGGCCCGGCGAAGGAGCGACCAATCGGGGGTCGAACCGCCCGGGATGTAGCGCGAACCCAGAGCGAGATCCGCGCGCTCGGTCAGTTGGGCCAGATGGGGGAGAACGGCGGGATCGTGGGAGAAGTCCGCATCCATCTCGAAGACTCGCTCGTACCCGCGGTCCAGCGCCTGCCTGAAGCCGGCGACGTACGCGGTACCCAGTCCCAGCTTGCCTGGTCGGTGCAGGGCACTCAACCGTCCGGACCAGCGGGGACGCATCGCCTCGACCAACTGCCCCGTGCCATCCGGCGACCCGTCGTCGACCACGAGCAGGTCGAAATCGGTCGGCTGGAGGACCGCCGTCACCAGGCTCTCAATGTTCTCGCGCTCGTTGTAGGTTGGGACGACGACCAGACCCGACAACAGGGGATATTATACGGATGGCCTCCGATGCTCTCGGCTGATGTCGCCTCGGTCCAGGATCGCGATCTGCTCGCCCGGCTCACCACGTACTTTCAGTCGTTGGAGGCGCGCGTCCAGGAGGGGCAGGGCTGGCTGATCTTCAACGCCCAGCGCGGGCGCACGCTGCGCATCACCCGGTTCGTGCTGGAGCGACTGGACGCGCGGCGTCCGTTCCTCTCGTACTACCACGTGCCCTGGCGCGACTTCGCGCTCAATGCTTACATGAGCCGGGTCGAATTGCCGTCGACCGGATTCGTCGTGCCGACCGGGCGCGACGCGGAGTACGACATCGCCGGTCGGGTCTCGCGCGATCAGTACTACCACATGCGCGCGACCGACGTGCTCCTCCTCACCGGGCTGGCGCCCGAGCACCGCTTCGAGGTGGATCATCTGGATGCGGTCATCAGCGCGCGCTTCACGCGAAGGCTGCCGATCCTGCTCACCACGCCTCATCCGCCGCACGACCTGCCCCGGCTGTTCGCGGCCGCGGGCGGCACCGACGCGTGGACGCGGCTGTATGAGGGTATGCTTCGGACGAGCCTGATCGCATTCTGAGAAAGCGGAAGGAGAACCCGTGCACATCCTCTCGATGGACGACAGCCCCGCCCCGATCATCTGGAACGGCTACCTTCGCGCTGGCTACGCGACCTGGCCGGTGGGCCAGACCTGCCCCGTGCACTACCACCAGCGCGCCGCGGAGGTGTTCATCTTCTTGGAAGGCGAGTGCGATTTCGTCGTGGATGGCGAGACGCAGCGCGTGCGCGCGGGTCAGACCGTCTATGTCGGCCCGGGCGCCTCGCACAAGTTGACCGCGGTGGGCGATCGACCGATGAAGATGTTCCTGGCCGTCCTGCCGAATCACGAGC
The DNA here is from genome assembly GCA_016875715.1 of Chloroflexota bacterium. Classification (GTDB taxonomy): domain Bacteria; phylum Chloroflexota; class UBA6077; order FW602-bin22; family FW602-bin22; genus VGOZ01. The sequence goes on from VGOZ01000016.1 coordinate 16,322, forward strand.
CGACCCACACGATCCAGCAAGATGATGGGTCTTGGCGCGACCACAACCGTCAGCCTCCTGGGCCGACAGATGTCTGGATCGGCAAGGGGGACTGAACCACACGCGTCGGGTCGGGGGGAGAACCGGGTCCCTCTTCCTCACCCGATGCCGTGATCGCGCGCCGCGGCCCCGCAGCCGAACATCGGCGCGTGCGCCGTTTCGCGCTCGTGGCGGTGGTGTGCGCCGTCACTCTGGTGTCTCTGCCCCGGGTGACGGTGGCCTGTGGTCCGGAGCATCCGGGCTGTAACGGCGACGCCCTCATCGAACAGGCGCGATTCCATCTGACGGGCGGTTTTCGCCTGACCGCGGCCCGGATGCGCTACTGCACGCCCGTACGCCGGCACCCGACGACGCGCGCATCCACGCCCTCCTCAGCGAGATCGAGGCGCGCCTCGCCTCAGTCCGATAACCGAACGCGGTCCGAGCGCCCATTCCTATAATCCGATCGGCCTACTGCACAACTTCGGAGGGACTCTTGCATGGCGGGCGCGGCGGTCGCGGTCACCGATACCACCTTTCAGAAAGAGGTTCTGTCATCGTCGCAGCCCGTGCTGGTGGATTTCTGGGCGGCGTGGTGCGGTCCCTGCAAGGCGGTAGCGCCCATCGTGGAGGAGATCGCGCGCGAGACCCAGGGCAAGCTGAAGGTCGCGAAGATCGACGTGGATGAGAACCCGAACATGCCGCAGCAGTTCGGCGTAATGAGTCTCCCCACGTTGATTGTGTTCAAGGGCGGCCGTGCCGTGGAGCGGTTGATTGGCTATCAGCCCAAGGCGCGCATGATGCAGGCGATCAACCCATACCTCGCCTGAGGTGATCCGGGCGCTCGGCGCCCTGGCGGTCGTTGCCATCGCGCTGACCCTGGCGAGTCCCGCCGCGGCACAGTCCGCGAGGTGGCGCGTCTTTCCGGAGACCGGTTTCACCGTCGCCGACGGCGCACGCGGTCGGTTTCTGAGCGCGTTCGAGGCACACGGGGGCGTTGCCGCGCTGGGTTATCCGGCCTCGCGTCCGTTCGTCTGGGAAGGGTTCACCGCCCAGGTGTTCCAGCGCGCGATCCTGCAATGGCGGCCTGAGCGCGCGGAGGTCGCATTCGTCAACGTCTTCGATCGACTTCACGCCGCGGGGTTGGACGACGAGCTACACGCCCGGCGCCAGGTACCGCGCCCGGTCGCCTTCGCCGACGCCGGGCTGACGTGGGAGGAGGCGGCGGCGCTCCGCCTGAAGGTGCTGGACCAGGATCCGGCGATACGGCGTGCGTACCATGCGACCGCCGGCGATCCGATCGCGCTGCACGGGCTGCCGGTCTCGCCGATCGTGGACATGGGCAATCACCTCGCCGTGCGCTGCCAGCGCGCGGTGTTTCAGAAGTGGAAGGTCGACGTGCCGTGGGCCAGGGCGGGCGACGTGACCGTCGCGCTCGGCGGCGATATCGCCAAGGAGTTCGGCGCGCTGCCCGACCTCGCCGCGCTTCAGCCGGACGTGGCGGTCGCGGTCCCGTCGCGTGCGCCGCGCATCGTGCTCGATCCCGGGCATGGCGGCGCGGAGCCGGGTGCCGTGAGTGCCCAGCCGCCGCTCATCGAGAAGGAGGTTGTCCTCGCGATCTCGCTCGCGGTCGCCGAAGAACTGCGCGCGGCAGGCTACGCGGTGACGCTGACGCGCGAGAGCGACCGCGCGGTCAACATCGACCGACGCGACCTGAACGGAGATGGGTGGGTCGACGTCGACGACGACCTCCAGGCGCGGGTGGATGTGGCCAACGAGGCGGCGGCGGACGTCTTTCTCTCGATCCACGGCAACGGCGGTCCGCCGCATCTGCGCGGAGGCGCGGTGTACTACTGTGCATCCTGTCCTGGCACGGAGCACCGACAGTTCTCGCTGCGCATCAGAGACGCGCTGTCCGCGGTGCTCCCGACCCTCGGCGCGGGTCTTTTCGGAAGCGGCCTGTTCGATGAGGCGGATCTCGGCAAGCCGTACGGACATCTGTTTGTGATCGGGCCGAAGACGCCACGGGTAGCGCGGGCGAACCGCGCGACCGCCCAGGCGCTCGTCGAGGTCCTGTTCCTGTCGAATCGGACCGATGCCGCCATTCTGGCCACATCCACCGGCCGCACCGCGATCGCACGGGCTATCTCCCGAGCGATCCAGGAGCACCGGCCGCGCTAGATCGCGAGCGGATCCGTCGCGGGCGCGGTGACCTGCGGGGCCCGTGTCGTCAGATGGAGTAGCAGCGGATGTGGTAGGGCGCCATCACGACCGCCTTGGCCGAGCCTTTGAACTCGACCCGACGGACCATGCGCAATTCGTCGCGATTGATCGGGTTGCCGCAGTCCGGCTTCGAGCACCGGTGACCGGAGAAGACGCGGTTCCGCTCCGCGCGCTCCGCGGCCGTCGCGTTCTTGTTGCTCTTCTCTGCCATCTGGACCGAAACCTCCCGCGATCTGCCTTGATTCTAGGACGGCGATCATGCCCGAACCAGACTTGAGCCTCGCCCCGGGCGGGTGCCCACGCTGCACGGTCATGCGACGATGCTGGCCGACCCGTCCGGGCCCGACGAACTGCGCCGACCGGATGTCGCGCGCGATGAGGATGCACGCTGGCAGCGCCCGCTGGCGATCGCGTTCTTCGTTCTAGCTACCGTCGGCGCGGCACTGTGGTTCGCCCGTCCACCGGCCGAACCACAGTGCCGCTCGTCATCCCCACGGCCGTACCGGACGAGATGCGGATCGTGCGAGTTCACGTCGCGGGCGCGGTCGTTCGGCGCGAGTTGTACGACGTACCTGCGGTCGCCCGACTCGGCGACGCGATCGAACGGGCCGGCGGCCCCCTCGTCACGGCGGATCTCGATCGGATCAATCTGGCCGCACGGGTACGCGACGGTCAGCAGATCACTGTGCCGGAGCGCACCGCCGCTGCGGCAGCGACCTCCGGCGGCGTGCCGGTGCGCGTCAACCTGAATCGGGCCGACGCCCGCGAACTCGATACCCTGCCGGGCATCGGCCCGGTGACCGCAGAGCGGATCCTGGCTCACCGGGAGCGCCACGGATCGTTCAGCGACCCTCGCGAATTGCGCGATGCCGGTCTGGTGAATAGCGCGACCTGGGCGCGGATCAGCGAACTGGCGGAGGCTCCCTGAGAGCCGCGTGCCTCAGGGGGCGAAGATCAGTTCCCGAATGCGGTCCGCCCCCAGGACCGTGGGGGAGACGCTGTCGATGCCGAGCGCTTCGAAGGCATCGCGGCGCAGCGGATCCTTGATCTGGCTGATGACCGTCGGTATGCGATGCAGGTGTCGCGCGATCTGACTCGCCATGATGTTGTGATTGTCACCATCCATTACGGCGACAAGCGCGTCCGTCTCGTGGATACCGGCGTCGCGTAGCAACTCCTGATCGAGGCCATCGCCGGCAATGATCGTGCCGCCGAACCCGGGTCGCAGGCGCCGGAACGCCTCGACGTCCGGATCGATGATCGTGACGCGATGGCCATCCTCGTCGAGCAATCGCGCGAGTTCGGCGCCGACACGGCCGCAGCCGAGGATCACGACCTTCTTCGATGAGATCTCTCCGCTCATGCCACTGTCGCCTGATCCTCTTCGTAGGTCTCGACGCGCGCCACCCGCCCATCGGCGATGTGGTACGTCCGATCCGACACCTCGTGGATCGTGGGGTCGTGGGTCGCGATCACGACGGTCACATTCTCCACATCGCGGACGCGCATGAGGAGTTTCAGGATCTGGAGCCCGGTCACCGAGTCGAGTTCGGCGATGGGCTCGTCGGCGAGGATAAGCGACGGGCGGTTGGCGAGCGCCCGCGCGATGGCGGTGCGTTGCTGTTCGCCGCCGCTCAGTTCGAACGGCCGATGGTGCATGCGCCGCCCGAGGCCGACAAGCGTGAGCAACTGCTCGGCGCGACGGCGTCGCTCGCTGCCGCCGACCCCGGCAATATGCATCGGGAGCTCGACGTTCTCGAGGGCCGAGAGCACCGGGAGCAAGGCGAACGACTGAAAGATGTAGCCGATCCGATAGCGACGAAGCGCGGTCACCTCGTCGTCGCTCATGGCGCCGATTCGGCGACCCTCGATGGTGACCTCGCCCCGCGTGGGGCGATCGAGGCCGCCGATGATGTTGAGCAGCGTCGTCTTGCCCGAACCGGACCGGCCCATCAGACCGACGAGATCGCCGCGCCGTAACTCGAGGTCGACGCCGCTCAACGCGCGAATCCGCTCCGCCCCGATCTCGTATTCCCGTTCCACGTCCTCGCACGCGAGGACGACCTCACCCTCGTTCTGGCCAAGACGTCGCACCAGCGTCGTATTGAGCAGAGGGTCGATCGCGGCGTCGGCCGCGCCGTGGCGCCCTCCCCGCCGGATCCGCCCGAGAATGCCTCCGAGGAACGCCACTCAGGCCTCGTCGGCCGGACGGACGATGATCTGCTCGCCGTCGAAGTCCACCTTTACTTTGCCCCGCAGGCCGAGCCGCTCGATGTAGTCGCGCGGAATCTGCAACCGGCCGGCCGGATCGAGCACGGTGAACTCTTCGTGAGTCTCGCCCAGCACGACCTGGGATCGGCCGTCGACCTGCTGGACGTCCTCCACCCGGACGCGGCGGATCAGTTCGGACGACGTCCTACCATCGCGGATCGCAACCGTCCGTTCCACCTTCGCCATCACAGAGATGTCGTGCGTGACGATGATGGTCGTCGTGCCATAGGCGTCGCGCAGCTCGCGGAACATATCGAAGATCCGGTTGCCCGTCGCCGTATCGACCGATCCGGTTGGCTCGTCGGCGAGGAGCAGTCGCGGCCGGTTCGCCAGACCGATTGCGATCGCGACCCGCTGCTGCTCGCCGCCCGAGAGCGCGGAGAGCCTGTGTCGCATGCGGTCGGCGAGGCCCACCGCGTCGAGCAACTCCTTCGCCCACTCCGTCCACTTTCGGCCAGAGCGACCGGCGATCATCATTGGCAACTCGACGTTCTCCAGCGCCGTCAGATAGGGGATCAGGTTCCGGGCGGTCTGCTGCCACACGAATCCGACCACCTCGCGCTTGTAGCGGACCAGCCCACGCTCGGACATCTTCACCATGTCGCGGCCAGCGACCGTCACGCGCCCCGCCGAGGGGCGATCCAACCCGCCCAGAATATTCAGCAGCGTCGATTTTCCCGAGCCGCTGTTCCCGACGATGGCCATCAACTCGGCGGGCTGGACCACGAGGTCGAGCCCCTGCAGGGCCACGACTTCGAGATCTGCGACCTTGTAGATCTTGACAAGGTTCTCGCAGACGATCAGAGGCTCGGTGGCCGGACCTACCGTCTCGGCGGGGTTCTCCGATGGTCGGGATCGGGTATCGACGCTCACGTCGAAGACGCGCTCCATGAGAAGTTGGCGGCTACTTCATAGAGGATAGCGTAGAGCGGCGCAACCACTCGGGTTCCCACCGGGCATTCCCGCTTTCCCCGCCGGGCAGGTGGGCCTGGCGGTCGATCGCCGCAGGGTGCCGGACGCGGCGGCGGGCCGACGGGAGGCGTCGTTCGGGGCTGCCGAGGGCCGCCGGTCAAGCCTCCTCGTCGGCCGGCCCGTCGCGCCGCAACGCGCGCTGCATCTCGCGCTCGAGGACCGGCTCGGAGGAGCCCTCCAGCACGACATCGTGTGCGCCGAGGAACTCCCCGAGCTCCCGCAGCGAGGCCGCGATCGAGGTCACCAGACGGGCGCCCGTCCGAACCCCCGGTTCGAGCCAGATACCCCGCAGGCGAAGCAGCCCGCCCGCACGATCCATCTTGAGATCGACTCGCCCGACGATGGCGCCGCGATGCAGGATCGCCAGGCAGTAGTAACCGTACTTTCGCCGCAGTGGGGGCACGTACGCTTCGAAGACCACTTCGAAGCCAAAAAGTGCGCGGGCGCGCTGACGATCCCAGATCGTGCTATCGAACGGCGAGAGTAGCGTGGTGCGGACCGGCCATGCCCCGGCGCGCAGCCTGTCCAGATCGGCCAGGAGCGCGGAGTCCGTGACGGTACCTCGCTCCTCAAGGCCATCGATGGTCGCAGGGACCGCCTCGCCCTCGGCGACGAGGCCAGCCAGGAGGTCCCGAGCCTCCGCTAGCCGAGCCCGGCGCGGCTTCACCCGGAAATAGTCGTGGTACCAGGAGGGCGCGACGACACCGAGCGCGCGTAGAGTCGTGCGCGCGTGCGCGCGATCCACTTCCTCCACCGATGGCAACGCGCTATCGTCCGGGACCTCCCCAAAAGCTTCCGCCAGCACCCGTTCGCGCAGGTCGTAGATCTTCTGCCCGTTCCGCCGGCTATGGATCATCAGATCGCCCCGGTGCCAGAGCGCGTCCAGCGCGATGCGGGAGTCCTTGGGGCCATACCAGTCCCAGGGTCCGGTGCGGCGCCGGTTCTCCGGAGCGTCGAAGTCGGCCGAGGCCATCGGTCCGTTCTCGCGGATGCGCGCCAGTGTCGCCGCGATTGTCTCTGGATTCTCGGCGATCCAGCGCTCCGTCCAGCCGCCGTAGACCCGCTCGTGCGCCGCCAGCATCCGATGGCGGAAATGCGAGTAACGCGTCATAGGCAGGATCGAGGCGGCGTGGCCCCAGTATTCGAAGATGGCGCGCGAGGGGTGGAGCAACCGATCGAGCGCGGCCGCGTCGTATGGGCCGAGCCTGCTCCACAGAACGAGGTACTGTGATCGGTGGATCACGCTGATGGTGTCGATTTGCACCACGCCAAGCCGTTCGATTGTGGCCTGGACATCCCGATCCCGCGTACGGCGCGGCGGGCGATGGAACAGTCCCTGGGCGAGGAGATGGAGGGCACGCGCCTCGGCCACGGTCAGTCTGAGCACGGCAACAGGATCGTAAAGGGAGCGGAGCGCCGGGCAGCGAGCACCGTCTTGCCGGGTGGACGCCGTTAGCGGGCAAGCCCTGGCCCGCGCAGGCACGGTTCTCACATCCGTCCTACCTTGACAGTGCACCAGGCCCGTGGTACCCACTCCCCGGCAGGGAGGACGAGAGATGAACTGGCGCGGTACGCTGGCCGAGGGGATCGGGACGTTCGCCTTCTTCTTCATCGGTGCGGGCGCGATCTGCACCAATGCGATGACGGGTGGTCAGGTCGGACCTGTCGGCATCGCGCTCGCCCACGGCCTCGCGCTGGCGATCATGATCTCCGCGTTCGGGGCGGTATCGGGCGGACATTTCAACCCGGCGGTATCGATCGCGATGGCCGTGGTGGGGCGTCTCTCCGCGGCGCAGACCGTGTTGTACGTCATCGCGCAACTCATCGGCGCGGTCATCGCGGGATTCGTCCTGCGGCTCGTGTTCGCCGAGGCGTTCCCTGCGGCGGTCTCCGGAGCGCCACACCTGGGCACGCCGGGTCTCGCGCCGGCCGTCTCCTTCGGCAGCGGCATCCTCATCGAAGCGATCCTCACCTTCTTCCTGCTCCTCGCCATCTTCGGCACCGCGGTGGATCCCCGCGCGCCGCGAATCGGTGGATTCGGGATCGGGCTGACCGTCGCGTTCGATATCCTGATGGGCGGGCCACTCACGGGCGCGGCGATGAATCCGGCGCGGACCTTTGGCCCCGCGCTCGCGTCGGGCTTCTTCGACAACCATCTGGTGTATTGGGTCGGCCCGATCGTCGGAGCGATCGTCGCGGCGGTGATCTACGAGACGTTCATCATGGAGAAGAAGCGGGAGGCCTGAGACCGGACTCGGCCTGCCCCGGCGCGATCCCCGGCGATCGCGTTGCTCGGTCTGATTCTGGCGACGGTGCGCGCCCATATGGTCGCCGAGCGCGAGGTACCGCTGCCCCTGGCCGGCTGGTTCGGACTTCCGCACTGACCGTCGTTGGCAGCATCCAGGGTGACGTGCTCCCAACTTCCACCGGCGATCAGGTCGCGATCGCCGTCCAGGAGGTGCGTACCGACCGAGGCGCTGGCCGGGCAACTGGCCTGGTCCTCGCACGCCATCGGGCTCTGCCGCACCGGCACGGCGATCGCGTAGAGGCGAGCGGGTACCTGCGCGAGCTCCGGCCGACTGTACCGTCGGAGATGGCGCTGGCACGAGAGGGATTCCACGCCATTCTGATGGTGCAGACCATCGAGACGTCCGCGGAGATCCCCAGTCTCTCACCGATCGACCGAGGCTACCGCCTGCTTGGCGAACTGAAGGTGTGGGCGCGCGAGGCACTCCGCCGTCGGATCGCCACTCCGGAGGCCTCGCTGGCGGAAGGACTTCTCCTCGGCGGCAGCTCGGGACCCCCCTTCTCCCTCACCGAATCGTTGCGCCGTGCCGGCCTCAGCCATCTCGTCGCAGTCTCGGAGTACAACGTCGCCCTGATCGTGGCGGTTCTGCTCCCAGTCTCTGTCCTTCTCTCCTCCCGCTACGCCCTCATCATCCCGCTCCTCGGGGTCTGGCTCTTCACGCTGCTTGTCGGGTCCCCGGCGTCGGCAGTCCGCGCCGCGGCCATGGCCAGCCTGGCGATCCTCGCCCGCTGGGTCGGCCGACCGACCGATGCGACGGCCGGACTTGCGGTCGCGACCGTGGCGATCACGGCGATTGACCCGACGATGATCGAAGATCTGGGCCTTCAACTCTCCGCGCTGGCGACCGCGGGGTTGGTTGGCTTTTCAGAGCAATACACGCGCGCACTAGCGCGTGTCTGGCCATCGTTACCGGGGTCACCGGGGCGAATCGATGGCTGATCGGTGCCCGCGACGTACTGGCGGCGACAATGGCGGTGGAAACGTTGACTCTCCCGCTGGTCGCCGCTCAGTTTGGACAGATCGCCGTGCTCTCGCCGCTGGCCAATGTGCTTGCGCTGCCGGCCGTCCCGCTGGCGATGGTGTCGTCGTCGCTGGTTCTGATGCTCAAACCGTTCGGCGTCGCTGCGATCGCCGGCGTCGCGGGTTGGTTCGCATGGCTTCCCAGCGCGTGGATTCTGGTGGTCGCGCGCGCGATCGGCGACTCGGCGTTTGCCGCGTGGTCGTTCCCGCGTCCCCCGCCCACGCTTCTCGCGCTGTTCTACCTGGGAACTGGCGTCCTGCTGGTCTTCCTTCACGCGCGGTCCGTGGGCGTGCCGGGCGGCGATACGCCAGCCGCGATCTTTGTCCGCGCCCGGACGTATCTGACCAACCGCATCCTCGTCGCCGGTGCGGTCGCCGCGCTGGTCGCCTGGCTCGGTTTTCTCGTCGCGCCGTCGCGCCACGGCGAGATTCGCGTCTACGCGCGAAGCGATGCCGTCGTGCTGCATGCGCTGGGCCGGGTAGTGGTCCTATCTGCTGGGCGCGGAGGCGCCGCCCTGGCGGCTGACCTTGGCCAGGCGATTCCCTTCTGGCAGGTGGGCTTGGACGTCGCGTTCGCGAAGGATGCGGCGGAACGCATCACCTTGCGCGATCTGCCCGACCGACTCCGGCCCCGAGCCCTCTTCATTCCGGATTGGCTGCCGGTGACGCCAGGAGTTCCGACCTGGGAGCGTGCCATCCGTGAGGACCGCGATCTCATCATCGGCGACCTGCGGGTGGCGCTGGTCGCGCGGGACGATCGGGCGTTCGCGGTGGTACGGCGCGACATCGCCAGTCACATCATCCTGGCCGATCCCGGACTCGATGCGGCCGATCTGGCTCCGCATGCACCAGCACCGCGCGTGTCGGCGCTTGTCACCCGTGGTGGGGGTTCTCCAGGGCCAGACCCGCTGGTGCCCGATGTCGTGATCGTCCGGGGTACCGGCAGCTCCCCGTACGGCGGTACAGCACTCCATACCCGCACGCTGGGCGATATCAGTCTCCGTCTGACCGGCGACGGGTTGGCGATCGCCCGGCCGCGTGCCCGCTCCTAGGCGTATCCGCGCGCAGCGGCCGCGTCCGGCGGTAAATCTGAAACGAGAGTGCAACGTGACTGCAACCAGCGACATGTGTAGGCTAAGGTTTGCGGACGAGCGCGAGCCGTCGGCCCTGCGCGTCGCGCGACGAAGCGGTGACCGGCCGATTTTCGAATGAGTCCGAAGTGCGAAGGAGAATGTAGGTGAGCGAGTTCCTTTCATCGCGGCTCGGGCGCCGACGCCTGATCGCCATCGGAGCTGCCAGCGGCGCGGGTGCGCTGCTCGCGGCGTGCGGCGCGGCAGCGCCGACAGCGACGCCAGTCCCGGCCAAGTCGGCCGCGCCTCCGGCAGCCCCTGCGGCGGATCCGACCAAGCCCGCGGCGGCGGCCCCGGCCCCGACGGCGGCGCCTGCTCCCGCCGCGGCTGCGGCGCCGGTGCCGACAAAGCCTGCCGAAGCCGCCAAGCCCGCCGCGGCGGCAAAGCCGGCCGCAAACCGCATCACCATCGCTATGGGGCAGCAGCCCGATACGCTGATGCCGCGGATCGGCTCGATGATGGCGCGCACCGAAGTCCTCGGCGCGCTGCACATCGAACTCGTCCGCTCCGACGACAAGGGCGTCTGGACGGCGATGGCGGCCGAGAGCGTGCCGTCCTTTGCGAATGGCGGCGCCAAGTGGGTTGGCGATGGCGAGGACAAGCGTCTCGAGGTCACCTTCAAGCTGCGCAACGGTTTCAAGTGGCACGATGGGACCCCGGTGACGACGAAGGACATCCGGTTCGCCTGGGACCTTCTCATGAACCCCAAGTTCAAGGTGGACGACAGGTCGGCCGAGGTCAAGGTCCAGGACGTCGTGGTCGTCGACAACAACACGGTGACGTTCAAGTACCACTCGGCGAAGACGGCGAAGGCCGCCGCCGTCAGCGGCTTCAAGGGGCTGCCCGTCGATCAGTTCAAGGGCTGGGCGAACCAGACCGAGCCGATCGGCGACGCGCTCTTCATGATCGTTGGGTCGATCCTGCCGGAGCACATCCTGGGTAAGCTCGCGCCGGAGGAGATCGAGAAGCACGGGTTCACCCGCGCGCCGGTCCTGGCCGGTCCGTACAAGTTCAAGGAGTGGATCCCGGACCAGACGATCACCCTCGAGGCCGTCCCGGACTATCCGCTCGGCGTGGCGAAAATCTCCACGGTCGTATTCCGCATCATCAAGGACACCAACGCTCAGCTTGCTGCGCTTCAAGCCGGTGAACTCGACGTGCTCACCCAGGTACAAGGGCCGGACCTCGATAAGGCCCCTGACCTCGACCGGATCGTGGCACAGGGCCGGTACAAGGTCCACTACATCGCGGGAACGCCGTGGGAGCACATCGACTTCAACGTGTCCAATCAGCATCTGGCGAACAAGAGCGTCCGCAAGGCGATCGGGCACGGCATCAATCGCGAGCAGATCGTCGAGCGCCTGCTTCATGGCAAGTCCAAGGTCGCTCACTCGTGGGTGCAGCCGGGCCTCCCGCCGTGGGCATACGATGACGCTTCCCTCGTCAAGTACGAGTTCAGCCCCACGAAGGCCCAGGCCCTTCTGCGCCAGGCCGGCTACACGCCGGGCTCCGACGGCATCATGGAGAAGGGCGGCACGAAACTGAAGCTGAAGTTGCAGACGACCGACGCGGCGCTCCGCAAGAGCGTCGGTCAGGTCATCCAGCAGCAGCTCAAGGCCGTGGGAATCGACATCGAACTTGAGTTCATCCCCGGTGCCGGCCTCTTCGACAACAAGGGCCCGCTCCGCACCCGCACGTTCGAGCTCGGCCTCTACACCTGGCTCTCCCAGATGAACCCGGACCGCATCGACTACATGCACACGAAGAACATCCCTTCCGAGTCGAACAACTTCTCGGGCAACAACTTCCCCGGGTACAGCAATCCGAAGGTCGATGAACTCGCGACGAAGGGCGCGAGCCTCATCGACGAGAAGGATCGTGCTCCGATCTACCACGAGCTCCAGAAAATTTGGACCGATGACCTGCCGGTCCTGCCGCTCTTCCAGCGCGTGGTGGTCGCGACGGCCCGGACCAACCTCCAGAACTTCAAGCCGACGCCGACGTCGACACCGGAGACCTGGAATATCTACGAGTGGTCGCTCGCCTAGTCGTCTGATCCCGCGACTCTGAGGGGGAGGGCCGAGCGTGCAGGCGTTTCTGCTGAGGCGGCTTGCGCAGATGGTGGTCATGATGATCGCCATCTCGGCCCTCATCTTCCTCATCATCTCGTTCGTTCCGGGAGGACCGTTCGACACGTTGTTGTTCGGCACCGGAACGGTCACCAAGCTCGAGGTCGATCGGCTCAACGCTTTGATCGGCCTCGATCTCCCCTGGTATGAGCGCTACTGGATCTGGCTGGTCAAGGTCGTGCAGGGCGACTGGGGCGAATCGTGGAAGGTGGTGTACGGCCAGCCGGTGATGAAGGTCATCGGCGATCGTATCTTCGCGACCTTCTTGCTGATGGGCGTCTCCACCGCGCTGGCCATCCTCATCGCGATCCCGCTCGGCATCTATTCGGCGGTGCGCCAGTACTCGCTTGTCGACTATCTGGTCACGGCTTTCTCCTACTTCGGTCTCGCCATGCCGACGTTCTGGTTCGGCATCATGATGATGATCGGGTTCTCGGTGCAGCTCGGCTGGCTGCCGACTTCGGGTATGTACACGCCGGGCGAGGACCCCACACTCGGTGATCTATTGGTCCATCTCATCATGCCGGTAACGGTTCTGGCTCTCGTCGAGGTCGCGGTCGTGAGCCGCTTCATGCGATCGGCGATGCTCGAGGTGATGAGTCAGGACTACCTGCGCACCGCACGGGCAAAGGGGTTGCGCGAGATCGTCGTGATCGTGCGGCACGGAATCCGCAACGCGCTCATCCCGGTGATCACCATCGTCGGTCTGCGGATACCCGTGCTGTTCGCCGGCGCGATCATCACCGAGTTCATCTTCTCATGGCCCGGAATGGGGCAGATCTTCATTCAGGGCGTCGTGGGGTCGGATTGGCCGGTTGTCCAGGCAATCCTCGTCATCACGAGTTTCCTCGTGATCCTCTCGAATCTTGCGGCGGATATTCTCTATGCGGTGGTCGATCCGCGGATTCGGTACGCCTGATGGCGACCCTCGCCGCGACTGCGCGCCGCCAAGACGACGAGGTTCTCAGCGCTCCGGAGATGGGGCAGTGGGCGCTGGCGTGGCGCCGCCTGCGCCGCCACCGACTGGGTCTGGTCGGTCTCGTGACCATCAGCTTCGTGCTCGTCGTGAGTTATCTGACTCCAGTCATCGCGCCGTATTCGCCCACCGAGATCGATCTGCTCGAGCAGTTCGGCGATCCCTCGCTGGCCCACCTGCTGGGCACCGACGAACTGGGCCGCGACATGCTCTCTCGGCTCATGTACGCGAGTCGCGTGACGCTCAGCGTCGCTCTGGTATCGACACTGCTGGTGAACCTGGTCGGGGTTCCGCTCGGGGCGATCGCCGCGTATCAACGCGGCTGGATCGAGACCATCGTGATGCGGTTTACGGATGTGATGCTCGCCTTGCCACTGCTCCTCATGCTCCTCGTCTTCTCTCGCATGCTGCGGGAGATGAAGGGATTGAAGGACCTGTTCGGCTCCGAAAATGTCAGCATCGCGGTGATGGTGGCGATCCTGACTATCTTCGGCTGGATGACGGTCTGTCGTCTCGTCCACGGCGCCGTGCTCTCGTTGCGCGAGCGGGAGTTCGTGGACGCGGCTCGAGCGATGGGCACGCCGGCCAGCCGGATCATCGCGCGGCACCTGATACCCAACGCCGTCGCTCCGATTCTCGTCGCGGCCACGCTCGGGTTCGGCCAGCGCATCGTCTTCGAGTCCACTCTATCGTTCCTGGGGCTGGGCATCTCTCCGCCGCACCCCAGTCTTGGCAACATGCTCACCGAGGCGCAGGGATACATGTTCCGCAACCCGATGCTCGCGGTCTATCCAGGTCTGGTGATCTTCGTCGTCGTGCTCGCCATCAACTTCCTCGGCGATGCCATGCGCGACGCGCTCGATCCTCGTGCAAAAGGCTGATAGTCTCGGTACAATCTGTGTCGTTGACCTTGGGCGTATCTATCCCGAGCCTGATTTGCGCTGATTCCTGCAGTCTGACTCCTGGAGATCTGTCCCGACGGCCAATCAGAGCGGCGAACCAGGAGTAACGCGTGTTTCAGGACAAGACCCTTACCTGTCGTGACTGTGGTCGGCAGTTTGTGTTCACTGCCGGCGAGCAGGAGTTCTACCAGAGCCGGGGGCTCATGAATGAGCCGGGCCGGTGCCCGGACTGCCGGCGAGCGCGCAAGGCCACCGGTGGCGGTGGCGGTGGCGGTGGCGGCTACGCCTACAGCTCCAGCAGCGAGGGGTACTCGGGCGGCTCGAGCTACGGCGGCGGCGGCGGTGGCGGTGGCGGCGGCTACGATCGGCCGCGCCGCGAGATGTTCCCGGCTACCTGTTCCTCGTGCGGCAAGCAGACGAAGGTTCCGTTCCAGCCGCGCGGCGACAAGCCGGTCTACTGTTCCGACTGCTTCGAGAACGTCCGGGGTGGCCGCAGCCGCTAGTTCGACGCGATGAGGCGGCGGCGGAAACGCCAACCGCCTCGCGGCTTGGCCTCGTCTTCCCCACCTCAGACCAGGTCGATTCGACAATAGGCGCGTCGCCCGGCACGTAGCACCGTGCCCGTGGCGACATGCACCGTGTGGTTCCGATCGCGAATGGGCTCATCGTCCAGGCGCACCGCCCCGCCCTCGATCAGCCGGCGCGCCTCTCCTTTGCTCGGGGCCAGGCCAGTCGCGACTAGCAGGTCTGTCAAGGCCCATTCCGCCCGATCGAGCTGCGCCGTGGGCATCTCCTCGGGTGTTTCCCGTCTCTGAACCTCCCGTTCGAACCGCTGTTCCGCCGCCTCGGCGGCCGTCGCGCCGTGGTACGAGCCCACGATGGTGCGCGCCAGGCGCTTCTTGAACACCATCGGATTGACACCGTTCGCCATCGCGTGTCGCACTTCGTCCAGCGTGTCGTCGTCCAGCCCGGAGCACATCTCGTAATAGGTCAGGAGCAGAGCGTCGGCGATCGACATCACCTGCCCGTACATCGCCGAGGGTTCCTCGGCCACCCCGATCACGTTGCCGGCGCTCTTGGACATCTTGCGCCCATCGGTACCGGGGAGCAAACCCGTCACGAAGACGATCTTGTCTCGATCCTGGATCGCACGCACGAGCGATCTCCCGGCGAGCATGTTGAACGTCTGATCGGTGCCGCCCAGTTCGGCGTCCACCTCGAGGGCGATCGAGTCGTATCCCTGCAGGAGTGGATACAGGAATTCGTGGAGTCCGATCGGTTTGTGCTCGGCGAGGCGGCGCTGGAACATTTCGCGCTGGATCATTTGCTGGACGGTGAACTGGGCGGCCAGACCGATCATGTCGCGCGCGGTCATCGGGTCCCACCACTCGCCATTGAACCGCATCTCGACCGGATTGGGTCCGTCGAAGCGCAGGATTTGTGCGGCCTGCTCGCGATACGTGCGCGCATTCTCCAGTACCTGTTCGTGGGTCAGGGGTACGCGCGCGGCATCTTTCCCGGTCGGATCGCCAATGCGGCCCGTGAAGTCGCCGATGAGCAGGATCACCCGATGGCCCAGATCCTGCAGCTCGCGCAACTTGCGAATACCTACCGCGTGGCCGATATGAATGACCGGGCTGGTCGGATCGACACCCTGATAGACGGTGAGTCGTTCGCCCGAGCGGAGACGCCTCTCGACCTCGGCCCGTGACGGGTAGAGTTCCACCAGGCCACTATCCAGGAAGCGGTCGATCGCGTCTCGCGCGCGTGGCGCCACCCCCATCTCGACGACGGGTGCATCCCGATCCACACGAAAGGTGCGCGTCTGTGCTCCGTGCGCTTCCAGGATGCGAGCGAGCGCGGCCGCCGCCTCGCCGGCGCGCGCCGCGCTCTCCGCATCGATCGCGTCGATCGGGAAGGCAATCGACCGAGACGCCGCGGTCACCTTGCCGCGATCGCCCTGGCGGCCGATCCACCAGCGCGTGCGCACCTCGCGGTCGTCCGCATATACCGGTTCGCCCGGCGACACCCGTTCGACGCTCGTTTCACCCAGAACGGTGAAGTACTCGTCTCCATCCGCCAGGCGCACGGAAAACGAACCACGCAGGCGATCGATGTCGTGGGCACCAATGGGCACGCGAAAGCGCAGGCTCAGCGCGTTCGCGAGATCGACAATGGGACCGATGCGGGGTGCCTCATCCCTCAGGGCGCGGTGGAGCAGATTCGCGACCGAGGGCGGATGGAGGCGGTGATCGACGCCCAGTCGGTCGAGCGCGTGATTCCACCCGCGGACCTCAAGCGCGATCGCCTCAACTGTTTCATAGCGTGAGCGCGCGCCGTGGACCGCCTCGTCGAGAAGTGAGGCGATCGCCTCCCCTCCACGGACGGGGTCCACCTTCTCGGCCACTACCAGGGTTACCGAAGCATCGGGCAGGCGTTCCAGAAAGGATGGATCGAGTCGAAACTGCATGCCGCCGGGCATGATAGGGAACGGGATCGTGCCTACTCTGCCGTGCCGAACTGACGATCGCCCGCGTCGCCCAGACCGGGCGTGATGAAGCCGCGGTCGGTGAGGCCCCGATCGATCGCGCCGCAGAACACGCGCACATCCGGATGTGCACCGTTCAGTCGATCGATGCCCTCCGGCGCGGCGATCGCGCACAGGAGCGCGATGGGCCCCGGGTGGACCGTCTTCAAGCGATCCAGGGTCGCGACCGCCGAGCCGCCGGTGGCCAGCATCGGATCGAGGACGAGCGCTCGGGCGATCGCGCCAGGATCGGGCAGGCGGGCGTAGTACTGCGTCGGCCGAAGAGTCTGTTCGTCCCGCGCGAGGCCGATGTGCCAGACAGATGCCTCAGGAACCAGGCGCAGGATCGGGTCCACCATCCCCAGGCCGGCGCGCAGCACCGGCACCAGGGCGAGCTTCCCCGCCATCCTTGCCCCGGTGGTCGAGGCCAGGGGAGTCGCCACCCCCACTGGCACCAGCGGAAGGTCGGTCAGGGCCTCGACCGCCAGCACCGTCGCGAGGCTGGTCAGCGCGTCGCGGAACGCGGAGGCGCTCGACGAGCGGTCGCGCAGGGTGCAGAGCGCGATCGCGCAGAGCGGATGAGCGCAGACGCGCACGGGCACGGGTTCGATGCTATCAGCGTGGACTGGCGCGCAGGATGCGCGCGAGGGAAGCCTCGGCACGGCGTCGCGCCTTCTGCACTGCCTCGACGGACGCCCGCTCCGCGCGGGCGAGCTCGTCCGCCGACACCGACTGCCAGTACATGCGCACGAGGATCGCGCGCTGGCGGGGCTCATCGTCCCGTACGGTCGGCGATTCGGTCGGATCGGGCGGGTCCCATCCCGCACCCTCCAGCGTGGAGAGGGGAACAGTTCGTCCCTTCCGGCGCCGCTCCGCGCGCAGGAAGGACTCGATGCGGCGCCGCGCGCGGGGCACGATCGCATCGACGTCCCGATCCGGCCGCAGATCGGGGTCCTCGGCGAGGACGGCCAGAACCGTCGAGGACGCCTCCTGAAGTAATTCAGCACGATCCATTTCGCCCAGCCCCTGGTGGGCGAAATGCGCGTAGGGAAGGCTAAGCCGGGCCAGGCGCAGGAGTTCCTCCGGAGCGACCGTGGTGCCGATCATCGGGCGCCGACCCGCCGGATCACCGCCACGACGCGCCCGATCAGTTCGACGTCCGGAACGACGAGCGCCTCGAGGACCGGGTTTGCCGGCTGCAGTCGCACGTGGCCGCCCTCGCGGTAGATGCGCTTGATCGTGCACGCCCCATCCGCCAGCCGCGCGATCGCCATCTCACCCTGACCCACACGCGCGCCCGGTTGGACGACGACCAGGTCGCCGTCGAGCACGCCATCCCCGATCATTGAGTGTCCGCGTACGCGCAGCAGGTAGGCGTCGGGGGTGCCGGCGAGATCGGCCGCAACCCACTCGTGTTCGCCGGGCGCGTCCGGGGCATCGAGGGGCCGTCCGGCGGACACCTCGCCCACGATCGGCAGGCGCAGCAGGCGTGAGGGAGTCGTCTCCCCATCCGGCCAGCGCCGCAGCACGAGGGAACGTCGCCGACGCGGCGTTCGCGCGAGGAAGCCCTTCGTCTCGAGTGCGACGACCACCTGGCGGGCCGCACCGGGCGAGCCGAGGCCGGCGCGCCAGGCGATCTCCTCCAGAGTCGGCGGCGCACCCTCATCCCGTACCCCTTCGGCGATGAGATGCCAGACTCTCTCCTGGAGCGCGGTGAGCATCGCCCCAGAAAATATGACAAAGTGATGTTAATGTTGTGATGAGTCAGCGAGGAATATTCCGGATTAGTAGCGAACGAGCATCGCGCACGATCGCTCAGTGGTACCGCGGGCTAAAATGCACGCACAGTGGCTCTGCCGGTGGCACCCCGCCGCATCGCGATGATCTCGGTCCACGGCTGCCCCATGGATCAACTTGGCAGTCGCGAGGTCGGCGGTATGCAGGTCTACGTGCGCGAGGCCGCGCGCGCGCTGGGGCGCTTGGGCATCGACGTCGATGTGTTCACGCGGAAGACCAGCCCACACCTGGCGCGCGTCGTCAGCATGGACGAGCGTGCCCGCGTGATTCATTTAGACGCCGGGCCGCCGCGTCGGACCGAGAAGAACCATGTTGTCCAGTACCTGCCCGCGTTCATCGAGAATCTCGATCGGTTCGCGACCCGCGAGGGAACCCGGTACGACATCGTCCACAGTCACTACTGGCTCTCCGGATGGGTGGGCGACCGTCTTGCCGATCTGTGGGGAGTTCCGCACGTCACGACGTTCCACACGCTCGGGCGCATCAAGAACCGTGCCAACACCGCGGACGGGCACTGGTCGGGCGCGCTCGAGACTGACCGGCGCAACGAGATCGAGCGTCGTGTCGCCCGCCGCTCGCGCGCGATCGTCGTCTCGACGGGCCACGAGCGCGAGGCGCTCACCGACTTCTTCGGCGGCCGACGCGAGGCGATCCACGTGATAGCCCCCGGCGCCGACCTCTCCCTCTTCGCGCCGCGGCCGCGCGACGAGGCTCGGGCCGAGTTTGGCATCGCCGGTGAGGCGATCGCGTTCGCCGGACGCATCGATCCGATCAAGGGGATCGACCTTCTCCTCGAGACGCTCGCGCTGCTGCGTGCGCGACCGTCCCTACGCCTGTACCTCGCCGGAGGGACTCCCGGCAGCGCGATGCCGGACGACGCGGACGAGGCGCACCTGCGCGATCTCGCGCGCGAACTCCGCATCGACGACCGTGTCGTCTGGCTGGGCGCTCAGACGCAGGATCGGCTCGCGGCGCTCTTTTCGGCGGCGGATTGCGTGGTGGTCCCCTCCCGGCACGAGAGCTTCGGTCTGGTCGCGCTTGAGGCGATGGCCTGTGGGGCAGTGGTGATCGCTTCGCGTGTGGGCGGCCTTCCCGCGATCGTGCGCGACGGGGAGTCTGGCATCCTCGTGCCGTGGCGCACCGCCGAGGCGTTCGCGACGCACGTTTCGGCCGTGCTCGACGATCCGGCATATGCGACCGCGCTCAGGCGCGGCGCAATCGCGGCCGCGGCCGGCTTCTCCTGGGATCAGACTGCGCGCGGCCTCTGCAACCTCTACAACACCCTGGTGGGATCGGCGATCGCCTGTGGCGGTGGATGAGCCGCGCCCGAACCTGACCCATCTCGACGCTTCCGGCCGTCCCCGAATGGTCGATGTCGGGGAGAAGCCGGAGACGGATCGCACTGCTACCGCGAGCGGATCGATTCACATGGCCGCGGCGACACTGCGCGCCGTCCGATCCCACGCGATCGCCAAGGGCGATGTCCTGGCCGTGGCGCAGACCGCGGCGATCATGGCCGCGAAGCGCACCTGGGAACTCGTACCGATGTGTCATCCACTACTGCTCTCCGGCATCCACGCTGACTTCATCGATGACGGAGCGACGATGCTGACTCTGAGTGTCACGGTGCGGACCAGAGGCCGAACCGGCGTGGAGATGGAGGCCCTGACCGCGGTGAGTGTCGGCCTGCTGACGGTGTACGACATGTGCAAGGCGATCGATCGCGGGATGACCATCGGCAATGTCCGGCTCGATGTGAAAGAGGGAGGCCAGTCCGGCACGTGGCGGCGCGACGCGGCGCCCTAGCCAGCGCCGCGCTCGCCGCGCTTCTTCTCGTTCCCTACGGGCCGATGCTCTTCTTAGGTCAGATCCTCCTCACGTTCGACGCGTTCGTCTACTTCTACCCGTTCATCGCGTACCGCGACGCCGCGCTCGCGGCCGGGCGTCTCCCGCTGTGGGTGCCGGACTACTTCCTTGGTGCGCCGTTCCTTGCCAACCCGCAGACGGGCGTGCTCTACCCTCCGAACTGGATTACGATCGGAAGCGATCCCCCGACTGCCTACGCCCTCCAGGCGTACGGCCACACTGTCCTCGCTTCGATCGGTACGCTCCTCCTGGCCCGGCGGGGTCTCGCATATGGCTGGCTCCCCGCCCTCACCAGTGCAGTCGTGGCGGGGCTCGGCGGCCACACCCTCAGCCTCGTCGGACATCTGAACCAGCTGCAGGCCGCGGCGTGGGCTCCGTGGATTCTGCAGGCTCTGGGCGATCTGTGGAGCACGTCGCGATGGCGCGCGATCGCGTCGCTGGCGTGCCTGGTTGCCCTTCAGTTCCTGGCCGGCCACGCCCAGCAGGTGTACATGACGGTGGCGCTCGCCGCATTCTGGGTGCTCCTCGGCCTCATTCCGGGTGCGTCTCGTCGCATTGAGCCACACGCGAACGTGCGGGGCCGGCTCCGCCAGATGCTCGACATCGTCGCTTCTGGTGCGCTCGCGGCGATCCTGGCGCTGGGGATCGTGGCGCCCCAACTGCTCGCCACCGCGGAGGTGGCCGCGGTCGGCATCCGTGCGGCCGGCCTCCCGTTTCGCGATGCGGTTGCGGTCTCCCTGCCGCCCTGGTACCTCTGGCGCGCCATGCTTCCTGCCGCGCAGGTTGGTTCGGCCCCGCCCAGCGAGTGGGCGACCGCGCCCGGCCTGGCCGCCCTGCTTCTCGCCGCGCTGGCCATCGGATCCAGCTCGCGGAGCAGACTTGTCTTCCCGTTGGCCGCGATCGCCCTGATCGCGACGACGATGGCTATGGGCCAGTTCATCCCGCTCTATCGCGTTCTCTTCGAGATCGTTCCAGGCTTCGACCTGTTCCGGGTCCCGGCACGCTGGTTGTTCTTGACCGGGTTCGCCGTCGCTCTTCTCGCAGGAGCCGGAGTCGAGGCCTTGCGGTCACACGCGGGTTCGATCCGGTCCCTGGCACTGGGCGGCGCCGGCCTGGCCCTCGTGTTTGCCGCCGGAATCACCATGCCCCAACTGACCGGTGCTGGCGTACCCATGATGTGGCCGGCTGGCGCCAGCATCCTGCTCTGGACGCTGACCATCGCCGCGGTAGCTCTCCTCATGGTGATGGCGCGTCGCTGGTTTCGCGCGTCCGCGACGCTCCTTATCGCCGTGGTGGCCGCCGAACTGCTCGTGGGAGCGTGCGCCCTCGACGTCGCGCGCGTGGGGCCCGCCGAGACGTATGTCGATCGACGTCACACCGTCGAGATCCTCGCCGCGGAGGCTGCGGCACACCCGCACGGCCGCACGCTCGCAATCACGGACAACGGCTGGGACCCGGGCGATCTGGCCGCACTGCGCGCCTCAGTCGAGGGTCGGATCGACCCCGCCTGGACCGCCGACTGGATCGCGACGCGGAAGTACTGGCAAACTCTCGCCCCCAACCTCGGCCTTATCGCCGGCATCCCCTCGATCGATGGCTACGATGGCGGTGTCCTGCCGCTGCGCAGCTTCGTCGAGGTGAAGGAACTCTTCGCGCTCACTGGTCCAAACGTTGTGGATGGACGCCTGGGCATGCAACTCGATCGCGTCCCCACGACGTCCCTCCTCTCGCGCTTCAACGTACGCTGGGTCATCGGAGACCGGCATCGCGATCTCTGGGCGGACGGCGTGTACTACGACCTCTCGGTAGTGCGCACGCTCCTCCCGGGCGAGGCGGTTTCGCTGCCGGTCGATCATCTTCCCGTGAGACCGGACACCATCGGTCTGATCGCGCGCCCCGGAGGGCCTGGCGCCACCCTGTTGATCGGCGTCCGGAGCGACGGCGCCATCGCTCAGTTCGGCTGGCGCGTCGGCGAATCGGTCGCCGCGCCTCTCACCCGCACCGGCAACGCGACAGTCGAACCACCCATGAGGTGGCAGTTCGTCCCCCCCGGGCAGGGTGACCGGCTGCGGGAGATGCGGTTGGAGGTCCCCGCGGCGAGCCCGCCGGTGGAGATCGTCGCCATCTCCGTCATCGACGTGGCCCGCGGTGCAGAGTGGCCCATCCCGCCGGACCCGGCTCTCCGCGTCGTCGATCTGGACGACATGAAGGTCTACCGAAACGACGAGGCCCTGGCGCGGGTTCGCCTGGCAGAGCGTGCCGTGGGGGTAGCCGACGCGGCTGCCGCGCTCCGATTCGTCACGCCGGATACCGATCCCGGCGTGGTCGCGGTGGTCGGACTGGGCCGGGAGGTGGGTACCACCATCGGTGCTGGCCGCATAGACACGGTTCTCAACACGCCGGAATCGATCGCCCTCTCCGTCATCGCGCCGGATTCGGCCCTCCTGGTGCTCGCCGAGGCGTGGGCGCCTGGCTGGAGCGCCACCGTAGACGGGGAAGCCGTTCCCATCCTGGTCGCTTCGGGGGGACTGCGCGCGGTAGCGCTCGGTGCAGGCGAGCACGACGTGAGGTTCGATTATCGACCGCGCTGGCTCTCCGTCGGGCCACCCGCCACGGCGGTGGCGCTCGTTATGGTCATCGCGCTGCTCATGACGGGTGCGGTTCGTCGGCGTGCGTAGAATCGGAGCGTGACGCTGGGTCGCATCATTCGACGCGTCGCGCTTCTCTGCTTCGTTTCCATCGCGCTCGGCACGTCGATCGCCCGTGCGCAGACCGCGACCCCGCCCGTCATCTCCGGGCCACAGCCGACCGCCACGCCGCCGGAGGTCAACGCCGAAGTGTTGACCGGGAGCCAGGGAAGGTTGGTCAACGTCCGCCACAACTCCTTCGCGGTCGTCTGGTCCAGCGACAGCGTGGCCAGCGGGAGCGTGAGCTGGGGTCTGACGTCGCCGCCGGGCACGGTGACGAACGACTACCGGGGGTCGGGTCATACCGGCCTAACCCACTACGTCGAGGTGGGCGGCCTCGTGCCATCCACAACCTATTACTTCGCCACACGGACGACGCCGACGAACGGCCTGGTGAGGGTCGACGATGCGGGCGGGCAGTTCTACCGGGTGCGCACGCCGATCCAGATCACCGGCACGGCGCCCTCTAACATTCTGCGTGGCATTGCGCTGCGTTCCGGTGGAGCCACCCAGGCAGCGAACGTCGTCGTCACCGCTCGGGTGCGCGACGTGGACAACAGAGGCTTCCCAGGCCAGAGTCAGGTCGTCGCCGCGCTCACGGGCCCGGATGGTCGGTTCACCATACCCCTTCAGGTGCGCGCCCTGGCCCTGACCGCCTGGTACGTCTTCTCCCCCGAGGGAGATGCGGTCGATCTCACCGCCGAAGACGGTGTTCTCGCGACGCTGTCGGTGGATACGGCAGTGACCTTCGGCGGCGGCACACGACCGGCGGAGGCATCCATCGTCCTGCCAGATCCGACCACACCCACACCCAGGCCGGCCCCCACGGCGACGCCCGTGCCGGCCGCGACCGGCACACCCGTTCCGACAGTCGCGCCACCAGCGGCAACTCCTCCAGGGCCGACTCCGACGGAGCCGCTTCCCGCGGTCGCGCCGCTGTCGACCCGTCCGGCGCCGATCACCCCATGGCCGGCCGCTACCTTCACAGGTGCGCCGATCAAGCCTGTCGCGGCGGCCGCGAATCCATCCCCGACGCTGGTCCGCGCGACCCAGCAGGAGCCGGTTCCCATTGCGACGGTGCCCCCGCTGGCCCGCCCGACCGGAGTGAGCTTCGTCACCGCCTCGGGCGCCGAGATCGCGACCGTCACGCCGGCACCCATCCCGCCGACCATCCTGCTGATCCTCAGCCTCGGCGCAACTGTCGCGGTCGTGGGCGTCGCCATCGCTCTGCTAGGTCTTCGCGGACACCGATCGTAGCGGCGGGGCCACCGGCCGCGGCGGACGGCGCTGCACCTCCACCGTGCTCCTAGCGAGTCAGGCCTGCGGTCGCTCGTCGTATCGGCCGCAGCCCGAACACCAGAAGACGAGTGTCCGCGCGCGAACGCTGTTCATGAGCCGCATGAGGACTCCGCAGCGCTGGCAGAGACAGGTCGCCGTGCGACCATTGCCGTCCGAGACCACATAGTCCTCCGGGGGAAGATCTGGATTTCGCTCGCGAAGAAGATGCCGGCGCGCGCCGTTAGCGGATCGTCGTAAGGGCGCACGGGGCCGTAAGGATACTGTCAGGCGGCTCCGCGTGCTGCAGCGCCTACTCCGGGAGGCGGGCGCGCGCCGTCCGCGGGCTGTCCACCGACGCGGCGAGCATGTCCACCGCGTCGGGCCAGGCGATGTCGCCTCCGGTCTCGCTGGCGGCCTGCCGTCGCAGTTCGGCGATGCGCACGAGGATGTCCGCCGAGCGCTCGCCGGGAAACCGTTCTGCCAGGCCATGCAGGCGGATGCGGCGAGCCATGGGACGGAAGACCTGCGAGTACCAGACGCGCGCGGCTTCGAACCGCGACTCCAGATCGGTGACGCCACCGTACTCGTCGATCAGTTGGATGAGACGTCGATAGGTCTCGGGAAGAGCCGCCTCGACGCGGGTGATCCCGGTGGCGTGTTCGAAGGCGCGCCGCTCGTTGAAAGCCTGCTCGGCTTCGGCATCCCCAAGGACGATGAATTCTGTCACCTCGGCATCGATCTCGGTCTGACCGAGCGCGCGGGCCGCCGCGACGCGGTGGTTGCCATCGAGCACGTAGAAGCCAAAGCCGAGCTTGTACAGCACGACCGGAGGCATCGGCTCACCATTCTCCATCCGGTCGCGGATCTTCTCGTACCGGCTGTCGTCGCTGCGGGTGCGGACGATCGGTCGGAAGTCCGCGCCGAGCGACTGGGCTCGCCCGACCGAGCCGATGATGCGCGAGATATCGACACCGCGGAGCCCGAGAGAGCGCTGCGAAAGCGGCCCGACGCGGGCGGCATCGGCATCGAAGGAGCGGACTGGTTTCAACTCGGGCGCGGCGCTGTCCGGTCGCACGAGCAGGATCGGGCACGTCGCGTCGCGGATGACCTCGTCGGCAACGCTGCCCAGCAGCGCGCGCGGAAGCCCGGAGCGCATGGTCGTGCCGAGCACGATCATCGCCGCGCCGATCTCGTGCGCTTCGGCAACGATCGTCGCCGCCACCGGTCCAGTACGGATGACGCCGCGCGCGCGCACGCCATCGGCCCGCAAGCGTGAGGTGACGCCGTCCAGGTAGGTGCGTGCCCGCGCCTCGGGCGACGTCACGGCGCCGGTAGGGTCCATCGCCCGGGTGGGCAGGACATGGAGTAGCAGGAGTTCCCAGCCGTGGGCGCGCGCCTCCTCTTCGGCCACCGGCAGCTTGACCTCGCCCAGCGGAGAGAGATCGAGCGGAACAAGGATGATGCGGCTGTCGTCCACGCGCGGGAATCGTCGGCGACCCCGCTACCGCCGGTCAAGCGATTCGCACACGGCTATCGCGAGTCGCCCGAACGTCCGGCACGGCGCCGCGTGCAGCACGCGGGGGATGGGCGAAACGGTGGTAAGGGATGCATTCCTGGATGTGCCACCAACTCACCGCCTGAAATCGCAACCAGACGATTCTTATGGTGTCTTTACGATGGGATTCAGGAGGGCCGCCTCGTCCTTATGTTTCGTGAGCGACGCGTGCTGTCGCTGCGCCGGGGCCGGCGCGCGTTTCTCGGCGGTGCGGGCGCGGCGGTGATCGCGGCTCTGGCTCTCGGCCTGGCGAGGGCGGCGGCAGCCCCCACCTGGGTCGCGCCGATCCCGCCGCTCCGCCTGCTTCGCGATCCGTGCGAGGGTGTGCCTCTTGCAGACCTGAGCGTCTTCACCCCGCTGCGCGTCGTCGGGCCTGCCAGCGGCGACTTCTATCCGGTCGAGGAACCATTTACCCACGCCCGAGGCTGGGTCGATGGGGGATCGTCGGTCCCATCGGCGATCCCGAGAATCTCTCAACCGATCGCTGGTGGGGCGAGGTCGTCGTGCCGGACGGCACGTCCGCCTACCGCGAGCCGATGGTGTACGGCCGTCCGGTCGCCTGGTACGAGATGGGCACACGCGTTGCCGTGCGCCTCTGGGTGGAAGGCGAACAGCTCTCCTGGGACGATGCGCTGTGGGCGGAGATCGACCAGGGGGTATTCGTGCACGGGCGCGCGCTGCGACAGCGGCTGTCCCGCTTACCGGTCGCGCCCTCGCGCACGCCGGACGGGCGCTGGATCGCAATCAACCGCACGCTGCAGACGATCGCGGCATTTGAAGGCCGCGAATTGCTGTTCTGGTCGCCTACGTCGACGGGGCGCCCGGGATGGGAGACCCCGCTCGGTACGTTTCGCATCAACCGCCGCGTCGCGCGGCAGACCATGGACTCCCGGACGCTCGGATCGGACGCGGCGCGCGCCAGCTACCGAATCGAGAACGTGCGATTCGTGCAGTACTTCGACTACGAGGGCAACGCGCTCCACGAGAACTACTGGGTGAGTCGCGATCTTTTCGGCCTGCCGATGAGCCATGGCTGTGCCGGTCTCACCGCGACCGACGCGGCACGTTTCTGGGAGTTTGGCGATCTCGGCGTGCCCGTGATTGTTCACCTCTGACCGAGGCGACGAATCGTCCGCCGGTCGCGACCGCCGGTAGAATGGCCGCACAGCAATGACGCTCGCTCTGACCGGCATCGGCGTGCCGCCCGCCGACGCTGATGAGGCCCTGGCGCGGGTCGGCATCCGCCCAAACCGTCGGACCCTCTGGAACCTCACCGCCGCGCCTCTCTATGAGGAGATCATCCGAGGCGGCGAAGCCGTCATCACCGACGATGGGGCCGTCGTCGCCACCACGGGAATTCACACCGGGCGTTCGCCACGAGACAAGTTCGTGGTCCGCGGCGGCGACGACGACCGAATCTGGTGGGGTCCCGTCAACCAACCTCTCGACGTCGACCGTTTTGAGGCGCTCTGGTCGCGGGCGACCCGGCACGCCAGCGAGCAGGATCTCTTCATTCAAGATCTCCAAGCGGCCGCTGACCCCCGTTACCGGATCGGTGTGCGCGTCATCTCCGAACAGGCGTGGCACTCGCTCTTCGCGCGCAACCTGCTCCTGCGACCCGAGGCCGCCGACCTGGGCCGGTTTAAGGCCGACTACACCGTGCTCGATCTCCCCTCGTTTCGGTGCGATCCGGCGCGAGATGGCGTGCGATCTGAGACGGTCGTCGCGCTGGATCTGACCGGAAGGCGCGTCCTGATCGGTGGTACGGGCTATGCCGGCGAGATCAAGAAGGCGGTGTTCACGATTCTCAACCGCATCCTGCCCGACAGCGCCGTCCTGCCCATGCATTGCTCCGCCAACGTTGGCGACCATCACGACACCGCTCTTTTCTTCGGCCTCTCCGGGACGGGAAAGACGACGCTCTCCGCGGATGAGCACCGCCACCTCATTGGCGACGACGAGCACGGGTGGAGCGATCTGGGAGTCTTCAACTTCGAGGGGGGCTGCTACGCGAAGGTGATCCGCCTCTCGCCGCGCGCGGAACCGGAGATCTATGCGGCAACCCTTCGGTTCGGGACGGTTCTCGAGAATGTCGTGGTCGATCCGATCACCCGCCAGATCGATCTGGCCGATGCCTCGCTCACCGAGAACACGCGGGGCGCGTATCCGGTGGAGTTCATCCCTAATGTGATCGTTCCGGCGCTGGCGCCTCATCCGAGGACGATCCTCTTCCTGGCTGCAGACGCGTTCGGCGTCCTGCCGCCGATCTCGCGGCTCAGCCCTGATCAGGCGATGTACCATTTCCTCTCCGGCTATACCGCTCAGGTCGCAGGGACCGAGGTAGGGCTGAGCGCTGAACCGACCGCCGTGTTCAGCGCGTGCTTCGGACACCCCTTCCTGCCTCTTCACCCCACGGTGTACGCCCGTTTGCTTGGCGAGCGGATCCGTCGGCACGATGTGACCTGCTATCTGGTTAACACCGGGTGGAGCGGTGGCGCGTACGGCGCTGGCGCGCGCATGCCAATCGACCTGACCCGCGCACTCGTCCACGCCGCCATCGAAGGCGATCTCGACACGATCCCGACCTATCGCGAGCCGTTCTTTGGCCTCTCCGTCCCGGTGCGATGCCCTGGACTCCCGGCGGAGCAGCTCGATTCCCGCGCAACATGGGCTGATGGCGCCGGCTACGATGCCCAGGCGCGGCGGCTGGCCGCGATGTTCCAGCGCAATTTCCAGCAGTTTGGTGAGGTGGATCGGACGATTCGTGAGGCCGGACCACCCGCATACTGAAATCGTCGCGGCCGCTCTCCAGGCGGGTGCCGACGACGTTGCCGCCTGGCGTAACGGACGGCCGGGCGCCTGGGGGCGTATCGCGAGCCGGGCGGTCCTGGCGGTGCGTCGGGCGCAAGGACGGCCGCTCACCGATACGGAACGACGGGAAGTGTGGGCAATGGCCTGGGCGCGGCTCGCCGCACTGGTTGAGCCCCAGCGAGGGACTACGGGCGCAGGTGCACCTTGACCGATCCGGTCGACTTGTCCGCCGCGACCCGGAACGCCTCGGGCGCGTCGGCCAGTGAGAACCGATGGGTGACCAATCGCTCCACCGGCGCGTGGCCTGAGGCGATGAGGTCGATCGCCACATCGAAGTCGTGACGGCCGTCGATGACGCCATAGCAGATCGGGAACGTCGCCCACAGTTCGCGCACCACCGGTCGAATGAGGTTGACCGGCACCGGATCGGGGAAGATCCCCAGCACGACGGCTGTTCCCTGGATTCG
Source organism: Chloroflexota bacterium (assembly GCA_016875715.1). GTDB lineage: Bacteria > Chloroflexota > UBA6077 > FW602-bin22 > FW602-bin22 > VGOZ01. The sequence continues at coordinate 45,259 of VGOZ01000016.1, forward strand.
AGTGACGTCCCAGGCCAGATCCACGGTCGTCGCGTGGCCGCCCACCGTCTCGAAGGCGATGTCGACGCCGCGGCCTCCGGTGCGATCCAGGATCGCGCGGCGGGCCTCTTCGGGGGTTGACGTGCTCGTCGCGCCCAGCGCCATTGCCAGCGCGGCCTGATGCGGGTGACGCGCCACAACGTGAACCTCGGCCGCGCCCAGGCCCTTCGCGGCGAGGAGCGTGACGAGGCCGATCGATCCGGCGCCGATGACGGCCACGGATGATCCAGGACGCATCCGGCCCCAGCGCACGCCGTGCACCGCGACGGCGAGCGGTTCTATCAGCGCGCCCTGCTCGTCGGTAAGCGTGTCCGGGATTCGGAAGAGGCCCTGTGGACGCCGCTCGAACGCGCTTGCGAAGGATCCGCCCCATTCCGGCACGGACCGCGTCCGGCAGTGGAAGAACTGCCCATCACGGCACGCGGCACACGTGCCGCAACTCACCCCCGCGCAGACGATATCGACCGCCACGCGGTCCCCGACGCGGAGCGGCCCTGTAAACGAATCGGGCAGATGTACGATCTCGCCGGCTACCTCGTGCCCTTCCTGAACTCGCTGCGGCGCGGCACGCCCGTGATAGGGGTGGAGGTCCGAGCCGCAGATACCGGTGACGAGTGTGCGGATGATCGCGGTGTCATCCGCCTCGCCCGGCTCGTCGAGGTCGCGCATCTCGATCGTGCGGAGGCCGGTTCGTACGGCGGCGAGCACGCCTCATCATACCCCACCGCCACCCGGCGTCGGGAGAGCCAGGGTGCCGCTATCCGCGGGCAACCACCTCATGCCGCCACCGGGTGAACCACGCGTCCACCGGGAGGAGATCGCTATCCTGCAGCCAGGTTCCCTCCTGTGCGAGGCGGCGCTCGACCTCATCCAGCATCAACCGTGCCGCCCAGACGCGGAAGGGTGCCAGTCCGGGTAGGGCGCCGGCGGAGGCGTGATAGCCGGCGCGCCAGCCCGCCGCGAGGACTGCGCGCAGCAGAGAGAATGCAAATGTGCGCACCGGGATCGGGTAGAACAACAGGAGGGATTCCGTCCGCGCGAGATCGAGCGCGCGTGGACCGACCCGCACATTCGTCCATCCGATGATGCCGACAATCCGTTGCTCCGCCATCACGAGGTTCCCGGGATGGAGGTTGAGGTGGAGGAGCGCTCGATCGGTGCTCCCGTTGATCGCACGCTCGATCGCGGGTGGCAGCCGGTCGGTCACCCTGCCCCACCAGTGCCCCTCAACGGCCAGGTGGCGCGGCGCGATCCTGTGCGCCTTCGCTTGGAGCGTGCCGACAGCTCGGCCGTATTCCCAGGCCCGCCACGGCGCTGTGCCGAGTTGGTCCATCATCGTCGTGCCGTCTACCCACGCCGTGGCCAGGTAGGGGCGTTCCTTCCAGATCCCGGCGTGGACCACCTCGGGCACGGGTAGCCCGCCCTCGCGCGCATCGCGATGCGCGGCCAGAACCCGTTCGGCCGCGGCGCTCTGGCTCGCCCGGTACAGGCGCAGGGCGAGCGTCCGCCCGGACTCCGTGACCACCCGCCAGATGAGGGTATCCGCGCCGCCGGTCACCGCCTGGAGCGACCGCGACGCGACACCGATATCGTCGAGCAGACGGATTGGGTCCGGTTCCTCACCCATAGCCGAATCGTAGGGCGGGCGAACCGATGCGAACGTAGAATCGCGCCCGATGGAAACGACCACTCGCCAGCATCTCGAGACGCGTATCGTCCACGCCGGGCGCGATGCCACCGACCGCACCGGCGCGCTCGTCCCGCCGATTCATCTCGCCGCGGCCTTCTCGCGGGAGAGCCTGGATGTCGCACCCGCATTCGTGTACTCGCGCCGCGGCAATCCGACCCGGCGCGCGCTCGAAGATGCTCTGGCTGAACTCCACGAGGCCGAACACTGCTTCGCGTTCGGATCGGGGATGGGCGCCGTCTCCGGTGCGGCGATGCTGCTGAAGTCCGGTCAGACGGTGCTGCTGCCGGATGACGTCTACACGAATACCCATCGCCTCTTCACCAGCCTGCTGCCCGGCCATCAGATCGACCCGCATTTCGTCGACATGACCGACGCGACCCACGTCGAGGCGGCGCTCGCCGGGCGCGACGTCGGGATGATCTGGCTGGAATCGCCGACGAACCCCTCCATGAAGGTCATCGATATCGCCGCGGTCGCGGCGATCGGCCGGCGCCACGGCATTCCCGTCGCAGTGGATAACAGCTACTGCTCGCCCTACTTCCAGAAGCCGCTGGATCTGGGCGCCGACATCGTTGTGGAGAGCACGACGAAGTATCTCAACGGGCACGACGACCTCATGGGCGGGACCGTCCTCGTGAACGACGGGGCGCTCGCCGAACGCCTGGCGATGATCCAGTACGTCGGCGGCGCGGTTCCCAGTCCGTTCGATTGCTGGCTGCTCCTGCGCGGTATGAAGACGCTTGCTCTGCGGATGGAACGCCAACAGGCCAGCGCACTCGCCATCGCCCGGTATCTCGCCGGCCATCCGCGAGTGGCGGCGGTGCGCTATCCCGGTCTGGAGAGCGACCCCGGCCACGCGATCGCCCGCCGGCAGATGACGGGGTACAGTGGGATGATCGCATTCGAAGTGCGCGGTGGCGCCGAGGCCGCGCGGCGGGTCGTCAACGCGGCGCGTCTCTTTCAGCGCGCCGGAGGGCTCGGTGGCGTCGAGTCGCTCATCTCCTATCCGATTGTCGGATCGGGCGCGAGTCAGGCCGGGACAGCAATGGCGCCTAGCAGCGCGCTGGTGCGTCTCTCCGTCGGCATCGAGAACGTGGAGGATCTCCTCGCCGACCTGCGTCAGGCGCTGGCGACGTGACCGGACCGATCTACGTTCTGCGCGGCGAACTGGTCCGTCTGGCGGTACCGGATAGGGATCTCGTCCCCATCTGGACGCGCTGGATGAATGACCTCCGCGTCACCTCGAACCTTCTGGCGATGTCGCACGGACCGACGACCCGGGCGATGGAGGAGAACCTCCACGCCGCGAGGATCGACAAACCCAACGATGCGCTGTTCGCCATCCACGAACTGGCGAACCCAACAGCCAAGATGAGTATCTCAGCGGCAGGATTCAACTGACCTGCCAGCCTGTAATGTGCAAAAGGAGCGCTTGTGATCATCCGTAACAGCCACTACGTGATCTTTTCACAAAACTCGAACAGCCACTATTGGGAGCAGGATCGCTTTCCCGAGTGGACACGCTTTGTCTCCATTCGTCATTTCCCGGAACAGCGCATCGGCAGCGGTGTCGAGCCACACTACCACGATTGCGACGAAAGCTGGCTTTTTTCCGCCGGCCACGGTGAAGTCTGGCTGGATGGCGAACGGTTTGCGATTACGCCCAACACCCTGGTCTATACGCCGATGGGGGTTGTGCATCACTTTCAAATGTATGCTAACGGCGAAAATAACTCGTTTGTTACACGCCTGGAGCGCCAAAAACGCCCCATTCACATCTTGGTGGAGCAGGATGGCCCACCGGAGAAAATCGTGCCGGGCTTTGTCATCGCCGGTGCGATAAATACGGCACCAATCCCCAATCCGGGGCCACGCTGTCCCTTTGGCGAATTACGTATGGTGACCTTGGCCGCCGGGACAGAGGTGGCGCAAGGGAAGTTGCTCCGCAACGAACATTGGCTCGTTTGCGATGGCGTTCTTCAGCTAGAGGTGGATCAGCGTGTGATGGAACTCTACAAAGGTGATCTCGCGCTTCTGCGCGGCGGGGTTGTGCGACGCCTGTGGACAAGCCACGGCGCACGTGTTGTACTTGTGCAGGAGAGGACGTAGTGCAAAGACTATCTGTCAACCTTTTCGCATCTTTGGGCTAGAATAGTATGTTACTGAAAAACAAAGTTGCGCTGATCACCGGGGCTGGTTCGGGTATCGGTCGAGCGACTGCCCGCCTCTTCGCCCGTGAAGGCGCACGGGTGGTTGTGGTCGACATCAATGCCGAGGGTGGTCAGGCAATCGCCGACGAGATTCGCACTGCCGGCGGCGACAGCCTCTTTATCCACGCCGATGTTGGCAAGATGGAGCAGGTGCGCGCCCTGATCGATAACGTCTACCAACACCATGGCCGCCTTGACATCATTCACAGCAATGCCGCAGCATCCATCGGCGGGACAGCCCCGGAGATTAGTGAGGCGGACTGGGATTGGACCATCGCCGTGTGTCTGAAAGCGACGTGGATGATTGCCCATTGTGCGCTGCCGCGGATGCTGGCCGGTGGCGGCGGTGTGATGATCATCACCGGCTCGGTCCATTCCATCCGCGGCTATGCCAACGCCTCGGCTTACCAGGCAGCCAAAGGCGGTGTGTTGGCCTTGACACGCTCACTGGCCATTGACCATGCACCAACGTTGCGCGTCAATGCGATATTACCCGGTGCCGTCGAAACCGGTTTATGGAAAGATGTGACGCTAGAACAGCGCCAGAAGATTGCCCAGCACTGTATCTTGCGGCGCAATGGTCAGCCCGAAGATATTGCCAACGTTGCGCTGTTCCTGGCTTCTGACCTCTCGGCTTATATGACAGGAACCTACCTGGTGGTAGATGGTGGCCTCACTTCGGTGATTGCAGTGCCGTAGGGCAACAAGCAGAAATTGGCGAAAGTGCCAACCAAATGCCCAAACTGCGCACACTGGGCGAAGCCTGAAAAGAGATGTGTCAAATCTGGTAGCGTCCGCAAGGTGAATTCAATCATTATTTTGACACACCTGTGCCGCGGTCTGCCAATTTCCGCAAGGGGCAGGTCGCCGATAGCGGGTCAGAAAGTGCAATCTGCGATTTAGCATTCGCAGGATTGCGGTAATGAGGAGGCAGTCGTGAAGATTACCGGGTCGAAATCCATGTTTTGGAATGGGAACGCGGACCCGTCATCTGGCGCGATGGCTTGATGCCTGGCGGCGCGAAGGGCCGCGACGCGCTGGTCCGCATTCAAGCCGACGAGGGTGTGGCGGAGGGGATCCTGTAGAGGGGCCACGCCCGCCGACCAGCGCGCTGGTGCGCCTCTCTGTCGGCATCGAGAGCGTGGAGGATTTTCTCGCCGACCTGCGTGAGGCGCTGGCGACGTGACCGGACCGATCTACTTTTCCGCGGCGAACTGGTCACACTGGCGGAGCCGGACAGGGATTTCGTCCCCATCTGGACGCGCTGGATGAACGACCTCCGCGTCATCCCGCACCTTCTGGCGAAGATGGTCGGACTGATGACCCGGGTGATGGAGGAGAACTTCCACGCCGCGAGGATCGACAAACCCAACGATGCGTTGTTCGCCATCCACGAACTGGCGAGCGAGCTACCGACTCGGATCGTGATGCGCGTGTCGTGCGGATTCTTGACGTTCTCAGTCTCAAGGACGGCGCATCGTACGACGGGCGCCCAAATTTCGTTCGGCGCTACGGCTCGATTTGACACGAGAGAATGCGCGTAAATACTAGGCCGCACTATCGGCACCGGCGCCGCGACAGC
>VGOZ01000017.1 GCA_016875715.1 Chloroflexota bacterium
CGAGACGGTCGAAGAATCCCGCGCCAAGCCGGAACTACCCGAGATCGTGGGCGGCGTTTCGATCGAGGGGGTCTCTTTCCGCTATCAAGGCGCGAATCAGTCCGCGCTGTCTGACATCGATCTGACGGTCAATCCCGGCGACACCGTGGGTATCGTGGGCCTGACCGGCGCGGGAAAGACGACGCTTGGCTTGCTTCTCGGGCGGTTCTACGACCCGGCCAACGGCGTGGTTCGCATCGCCGGCCGGGATCTCCGCGAGATCAGCCTTCCGTCGCTGCGCCGTCAACTGGGGTACGTCTTCCAGGATCCGTTCCTCCACTCCGCGACGGTTGCCGAGAACATCGCCTTCGGTCGGCACGATGCGACGCAGGAGGAGATCGAGCGGGCGGCGCGCACGGCGTGCATTCACGATTTCATCACGACCTTGCCTCTCGGCTACAACACCCCGCTTGGCGAACGCGGCGTGACCCTCTCCGGCGGCCAGCGTCAACGTATCGCGCTGGCACGGGCGCTGCTCATCAATCCGCGGATCCTCATTCTGGACGACACCACTTCGGCGCTCGATCCGGTGACGGCAACAGAGATCTGGACGCGGATCACGTCGGCGCGGGCGGGGCTGACCACGTTCGTGATCGCCCAGCGCCTCGCTGCGGTACGTGATGCCGATCGCATCATCGTCCTCGAGTCGGGTCGCATCGTCGAACGTGGCCGGCACGATCACCTGGTGGAGCAGGATGGCCTCTACGCGCGGCTCTGGAATCAGCAGGCCGCGCAGGCGGGGGATGTCGCCGATCAGGAGGCGCTCCGTACCCCCGTGGTGGTCGGCGAAGGGGCGACCGCCACGGCGCAGCACGGCCCGAGCGAGGATAGCGGCCGCCTCGAGTTGAACGTCGAGGACGACACCGTGATGGGCCGTCCCTACGACCACAGGATGATGCAGCGCCTCCTCGACATGACCCGCCCGATGCGCGGGCTGACGTACCTGGCGATCGGTGTGATGATCCTCTGGACGCTTGGCAACCTCTCCGGTCCGATCGTGCAGAAGATGCTGATCGATGACACGCTGATTCAGCCAAACCGGGAGATGCTGCACCTCCTCGCAATCCTCTTCTTCGGGACGCATCTCTTCCAGCAAGGGTGGGGCTACGCCTACAACTGGTGCCTCCATCGCCTCGCGCAGCGCGCGCTGCAGACCCTCCGCACCACCCTGTTCAATCACCTGCAGAGTCTGTCGATGGGCTTCTACGACCGCTACAAGGTCGGGCGCTTGATGTCGATCATGACCGGCGACATCCAGGCGATCAGCCAGTTGCTGTCCAACGCGTTGGTGGTGGGCGCGGGCGACTTCATGATCCTCATCGGCGTGATCGTGACCCTCCTGATCATCAACACCAAGCTCGCCCTGCTGACGTTCTCGATCCTCCCTGCGATCGTGGTCACGTCAGTGGTCCTCCGCCGCATCGTGCGCGATCGCTACCGAGAGTGGCGCCGCCACTCGTCCATCGCGAACGGCTCGTTGGCAGAGAACATCGCCGGGGCCCGCGTCACCCAGGCGTATGCCCGCGAGGAGGTCAATCGCGCCAACTTCGACGTGCTGAACGTTAACTTCCGAGAGGCAGTGTTTTCCGCCACGCAGGTGGCGGCCGCGTTCGGCCCGAGCATGGACGTCATCTCGTCGGTCGCGACCGCAATGCTCATCGTCTACGGCGGGGCGCTCGTCATCAGCGGAGAACTGACCGTCGGCGCCCTCGTCGCTTTCGTCTCGCTCACGACGCGCTTCTTCGAGCCGATTCGCGATCTTTCCGCGAAGTACAACCAGGTCCAGGCGGCAATGGCGGGCTCGGAGCGGGTGTTCGCGCTACTCGATACCCCGCCCACGGTCGAGGATCGGCCGGGGGCACGCGAACTGCCACCCATCGCCGGACACCTCAAGTTTGAGGATGTATCCTTTGGCTATATCCCCGGGCGGCGCGTCCTTCACCACATCGATCTGGATGCCCGGCCGGGCCAACAAGTCGCGATCGTGGGGCCCACCGGGGCGGGAAAGACCTCCATCATCAGCCTGGCAATCCGCTTCTACAACATCAACGCCGGATCCATCACCGTCGATGGTGTGCCCATCGACAGCGTGACCCAGTCGTCGTTACGCCGACAGGTCGGGGTGGTTCTGCAGGACCCCTTCCTCTTCGCGGGGACTATCTCAGAGAACCTCCGGTTCGGGCGCCCCGAGGCGACGAGGGCAGAACTGGAGGAGGCCTGTCGGATCGTGGGAATCCACGCCCGCGTCACCGAACTGCCGCTCGGGTATGAGACCTTGCTCTCCGAACGGGGGACGAACCTCTCGGCGGGGGAGCGACAACTGCTCTCCTTCGCCCGGGCGCTGCTGGCCGATCCGCGCATCCTCATCCTCGACGAAGCAACGGCGAACGTCGACACCCAGACCGAGGCGAACCTGCAGGAGGCGATGCGGTTCCTCCTCAAGGGGCGCACCGCGATCATCATCGCGCATCGCCTCTCGACCATCCGCTCCGCGGACAAGATCGTCGTGCTCGAGGCCGGCCGCATTGCCGAAGTAGGCACGCATTCGGAGCTCGTGCGTGCGGGGGGGCATTACGCGCGTCTGCACCGCGCGCTGGCTGGTACCCCGCGCGATCACGCCGCCTGAGGCGACTCCAGGCGCCGCTGCTCAGTGCTGCGTCAGTTCGATCCGGTTCCCTTCGGTATCGACGAAATAGAAGCAGCGCATATCCGGCCGCTCCACGATATCGGTCAGGAGTCTGACGCCGGTCGCCTGCACACGTGCGAACGCCGCGTCCAGGTCGTCGACCTCGATCGCCAGGTGGGTTGAGCGGTAGTCGGGTCGGGGGATATCGTCCCGATAGCGGACGAGGTGGATCATCGTATCGCCGAGGCCGAGGAACACGACCGTCTCCGGGAAGTAGCTCGGCGTCGGGTGGCGCTCGATGGCGAGCAAGTCGCGCCAGAACGTCTCCGCGCGCGCCAGGTCCCAAACGGGCAACGTGGCGTGAAAGAGCCGCATCGCCCGGACCACGGTCGATTCTAGAATGGCGAGGTCCCGCGACCGGGCGCAGGAGGGTGGCGATGGCGAAGCGTGTTGGCAGTGGCTCTCACACCTATGAACTCGATCCAACCTGGGGGCGCCTGCCCGATGGCTGGGAGTACCGCGACGTCGTCGGCGTGCGAGTCGGACGCGATGGCCGCGTGTACGCGTTCAATCGTGGCACCCACCCGATGGTCGTCTTCGATCGGTCTGGATCGATCGTTGCGACCTGGGGCAACGGGATCTTCGGGAACCCGCACGGTCTGGCGATGGGGCCGGACGGCACGCTGTACTGCGTGGACACCGGCGACCATACCGTGCGTGCCTTCACGCCGGAGGGCATCCTGAAGTGGACCATCGGCACTCCCGGCATCGCGAGTGATACGGGTTGGACGGGCAGTTACGACACGCTCGGCGGCGGTCCGCCCTTCAACCGCCCTACGAACCTCGCGGTGGGCGCGCAGGGCGACCTGTACGTCAGTGACGGATACGGCAACTGCCGGGTGCATCGCTTCTCGGCCGATGGCGTCCTCAAACTGAGTTGGGGAAGTGCCGGGCGGGGTGCAGGGCAATTCCGCCTTCCCCACGGCGCCTGCGGCGAGCCGGATGGCTCGGTCCTGATCGGCGATCGCGCCAACTTCCGGGTGCAGCGGTTCACTGCTGATGGCCAGTATCAGAACGAGTGGGCCGACGTGCAAATGCCAGATGACATCTTCCGCGATGAGGGCGGCACCTACTATGTGGCCGAGCTAGGGAAGGATGGCGCCCGAGCGGGCGACCTCGGGTCACGGGTGACGGTGCGGGACCGGAGCGGCCGCATCCTGGCCTCGTGGGGGGACGCCGGCGACCCAGCCGAGCCTGGCAACATCTGCGCCGCCCACGGGATCTGCACGGATAACGATGGCAACGTCTACGTGGGTGAGGTAACCCAGGCGGCGCGAATCGGCGCCGGCCTCGTGCCGGCCGGAACACACATCTTCCAGAAGTTCGTCCGCGTGTGAGGTCCCGCTTCGCTCAGTAGCTCCCGCGATGGGCGCCCGCGTAGAACCGGGGCGAGCGGCGGCCGTCGGTCGGCGCGATCGTCCGCGTCGGGATTGGCGACGACTCGTGGGTGACGAGCCACATCCTTGCCTCCTCGTGAAGGTCCGCGAGTTGTGCCTCCTCGAGGATCATTCGCTTCATGAATGGCTGGAGGATCTGATCGGGCTGGGCGATCAGAGCCGTGAGGTGGGGATCGCGGCGCGCCCACCGCCTGACGCACGAGCGGAATGCCGCGGCGGTGCCCTGGCGGAGCGCGTCGCGGAGTTCGGCGCGGAATGCCAGGTACTGGTCGATCGCTCCGGGTCGGCGCGCCCGTTCAACGGGATGGCGGCTCTGGCCGAAACCCTGACCGTCGCTCAGCGCGTTCATAGTGCCCTCCCGGCAGTCTCGTCGAGCTGCCGATTTGGAGATTCTCGCCCCGATGGCTCGGACCCGGAATTACCCTGAAGTCCCACCGCGAGTAGCCCGGTAGTCCCTTCACCGGTTACACGTCATCGCCGGATGGACAGGTCCGCGCTCGTGAAGGGCGAGTTGGACTCCCCACGTTCCAACCACGCACATCCGTCGCGCAGATCGGGCCGCGCGCGCCCGGCGCGTGGCGTCACCCTAGAATCGATCGTTGTCCACGTTGGTCGCGCCGTTCACGCTGTTCGGGAGCAGCCGTCTCCTCTGGCCGGCGATTGGTATCGGCGTGGGGGCACTCCTGGGACTCCTCCCCTGGCAGGTGGGGCTCCCTCTGAGTCTCGCCGGATCGGCCCTGTTCCTGTCGATCGCCCGGCCGCGCCTGGCCGCATACGGTCTGGCGGTAGCGTCGCCGCTCGCGACGGTCGCCGAGTTGCGGCTCGGCGTGATCGGAGTCACCGCCGCCGACGGCCTCATCGTGCTGGCGTTGGCCGGTCTCCTACTCCAGGTCGCGCGCGATCGATCGCCGCTTGCGCCGCCCTGGGTACTCGCCGGGGTGGTGCCTTTTCTTTGCCTGGCGTTGCTCTCCACTGGCTGGATCGTGTCCGTGCCGCTAGCAGTGAAAGAGATCGTCCGGTGGGCGCAGTTCGGCTTGATGATCGCACTCGTACCGACGGCGCTCGTGCGACGTGGGCATGCGCTGCGCTTCGCGGCCGTCCTCCTCGGCGGTGGCGCGATCGAGGGCATCCTCGGCGCGTACCAGTTCGCGTTCCGCGTGGGACCGCCGAGTTTCGAGGTGGGGCGCTTCTTTCGCGCGCACGGGACCTACGGCCAGCCGAACCCGTTCGCCGGTTACATGGAGATGGTGCTGCCCATCGCGCTGGCCCTGGCAGTTGCGGGCGCTCTCGCGCTTGTTCGTGCCGGGGCAGGTCCGGGCGCGGCCGCGGCCAGATTCCCGCGGGCACTCGTGGTGCTGGCTCTGAGCGTCGCGACGATTACGGGCGCCGCGCTCCCGATGAGTTACTCGCGAGGAGCCTGGATCGGGCTGGCCGCGGGCCTCGTGGCGATGGTCCTCTTCGCAGGGCGGCGCGCCATCGGCGTGGTGGGCATAGCCGCGATTGCGGCCCTGCTCGTCGGGTCACTCGGTCTGGTCGATCTCCTGCCCGCTTCCGTCTCGGATCGCATCCTGTCGATCACGCGTTCGTTCGGGGTTTTCGACGCCAGGCGCGTCGTCCCGACGGCTGAGAGCTGGGCGGCCGTGGAGCGCATGGCGCACTGGCAGGCCGCGTGGGGGATGTTCCTTTCGCAGCCTCTCCGCGGCGTTGGCATCGGACAGTACGTTGCCGTCTACGCCGATTATCACATCGTACCGTGGGCCAATCCTCTGGGACACGCGCACAACTACTACTTGAATGTGCTGGCCGAATTGGGCGTCCCAGGACTGATGCTCTACCTCGGGATGCTGGCGGGCATGGTCGCGACGACCGTGCGCGCGATCGGCGCGGCACACGACCCGGTCCTTCGGGCGCTCGCGGTGGGGATTCTGGGGGTGCTCGTCGCGACGGCAGTCCACAACGTCTTCGACAATCTGTACGTCGCAGGCATGAACGTCCACCTGGGAGCGCTCGTCGGTCTCGCGGTGGCCGTCGGGCGAATATCGCGCCGGGTGGTAGACTCCCCGCACTTTGCTCCCTGACGTGGAGGGGCAGGCGTCGTGTCGGCGTCCGTCAGACGACGCGCTTGACCCCGGATTCCGCCGCCGGTTCGTAAATATCAAGACAGCGATGTCGTTCGGACTCGGCCTGGCGATCATCGCCCTGCTCCTGAATCGGCTGGACATCAATGTGGCGCAGGCACTGCGGGCAATCGGCCAGGCGGACGGTCGTCTGGTGCTCCTCGCGGTGGGCCTCTATTACACAACGTTCCTCGCCCGCGGCCTGCGGTGGCAGGTGATGTTGCGCAACGCCGGACTGACACCGCCCCCTAGCCTCTTCCTGGGGCTGGTCGTTTTCCTCTCCTGGTTCGCCAACTGTCTGGTTCCAGCAAAGCTCGGCGACGTCTATCGCGCGTATCTGCTGAAGAAGCACCGGAACATCTCCGCCTCATTCGCAGGGGGGACGATCATCGCCGAGCGATTGATCGATCTATCGTTCGTCCTCCTTCTCAGCGGGGCGGCGGTCTTGATTATCTTCCCCTCGCGCGTGCCCGACGGCGTGGTTCCGGTGCTGGTCGTCAGTGGGGTCGCGGTCCTCGGCGCGGGCGTCGCGCTGCTCTCTCTCCGGCGTTGGGAGGCGGCGATCGCCCGCTTCCTGCCCCGGCGGGCGCGCGGCATCTTCGATCGGTTCCGCGGGGGCACCGTGGCCGCCTTTGGCTCCTACCCATCGCTCGCCGTCCTGACAGTGCTCGCGTGGGCGGCGGAGATCGCCCGGTTCTGGCTCGTGGCGCATAGTCTGGCGCTGTTCGACGCCGAACCCATGGTGCAGCAGATCGCCATCGCCACGTTCGTTGCCCTGGGATCGGCGATCTTCACCACGGCGGCGCCCACCCCCGGGGGTCTGGGAGCCGCGGAACTGGCCATCGTGGGCGCGCTCGCCCTGACCGGCCGCGTGGGTGAGATCGCGGTCGGCGCGGCGCTGCTCGATCGACTGATAAGTTACTGGAGTCTCATCGCCCTGGGACTGATCCCGTTCCTGGCGTGGGAGATTCGGTCGGCGCCAGTTCTGGCAGTGGCCGGCGTGTCACGTGCGCATCGGGATTGACTACAACGCCGCCCTGAAACAGGGAGGCGGGATCGGCCGCTACACGCGCGGTCTGGTGAACGAACTCGTCACCCGCTCGACGGACGATCAGTTCGTGCTGTTCTTCAACCACCCGCGCGGGCAGCGTCCGCCGCAGGCGTTCCCGGATTGCGCCAACGTCGTCGAGCGTCCGCTGGCGGTGCCCGACCGCTGGCTGACGATGCTGTGGCATCGCCTGCAAGCGCCAATCCCGATCGATCTCATCACGGGTGCTGTCGACGTCTTTCACTTTCCGGACTTCGTCCTTCCGCCGGTGTGGCGCGGCGCGACCGTGGTGACGGTGCACGATCTCTCCTTCCTAGTCCATCCGGAGACGGCGGATGAGGGTTTGCGCCTCTATCTGGAAAGGACAGTGCCGCTCGCCGTCCGGGAAGCGGATCACGTCCTGGTCGACTCGGCGAACACGCAGAACGATCTGATCTGCCTGCTCGACGCCGATCCCCGTCGGGTAGACGTGGTCTACCCGGGCATCGATGCGGGCTTTTCGCGTGTGACCGATCCGGTGACACTGCGCGACGTGCGACATCGGTACGCGCTGCATCACCCCTACATCCTCCATGTAAGCGTGATCGAGCCACGGAAGAACCTTCCCCGGCTCTTCGCCGCCTACGCGCGACTTCGCCGCGATACCGGCTGTCGCCATCGCCTGATGATCGCCGGGGGCCTTGGGTGGATGTACGAGTCTGTGTTCCAGGCGGTCGAGGAACTCAAACTGAACGATAGCGTCGTGTTCCTGGGACGCGTGCCCGAAGCGGATCTTCCGGCGCTGTACACACTGGCGGATCTGTTCGTCTACCCCTCGCTCTACGAAGGGTTCGGGATTCCGCCACTCGAGGCGATGGCCTGCGGTACGCCTGTGGTGACGTCGAACGTGTCGTCACTGCCCGAAGCGGTCGGCGACGCGGGGCTTATGGCGAACCCCACGGATATCGACGGAATTGCCGATGCGATGGCGCAGATCCTGACGAACTCTGGCCTGGCCGCAGACCTGAGCCGTCGCGGCATCGAACGGGCGGCGCAGTTTTCCTGGCAGGCCGCCGCCGAGAAGGTTCACGCGGTCTATCAGCGCCTCGCTCAAGGCTGAGGTCGCGTGCGCGTCGGCGTGAATACCCTGTTTCGCGGGCGCGCGGTGGGGATGGGCCGATACACCGATGCACTCTTCGCCTTGGAGTCGGAGCGCTTGCCCGTCGAGTCGATCGCGCCGAGACGAAGTGGTGGCCCCTGGAGAAAGCTCCTGTTCGAGCAGCTCGGCGCGCCGCGGGCGGCCAGGCGTATGGGGGTGGACCTGCTCCACTACCCGTACTTCGCGGCACCGGTGGCGGCGACCGTGCCGGTCATCGCGACGATTCACGATCTTGTCCCGCTCCTGCTTCCCGCCTATCGAGGTTCTCCGTTCGTACGGGCCTACACCTTCCTTCAGGCACGTGCTTGCGCGCGAGCGCGCCTGATCCTCACCGACTCGGCGGCGTCGATGCGCGACATCCTGCGCCATCTCGGCATCCCGGCCGCGCGGGTCCGGGTGGTGCCGCTGGGAATCGACGATCGGTACCATCCGCGCGATGACGCGACCGTCCGAGAGTTCCGTCGGGTCGCCGGTCTGCCCGAGCGCTACATCGTGTATGCCGGCGGTCTCGACGTGCGGAAGAACGTACACGGACTCCTGCGCGGTTACGCCCGCGCGCGTCGGGAGCACGATCTGCGCGTCGACCTGGCAGTCACCGGCGATCCCGATCGCGGCGGGCCGCTCTTCCCGGCGATCCGGGAGGAGGTTGAGCGCCTCGGCATCGGCGCGCATGTCTGCCTCCTCGGCGCGGTCGACGATCGGACTCTGCCGGTTCTCCTTGCCGCGGCGACGCTCGCCGCCTATCCCTCGATGTACGAGGGCTTCGGCTTGCCCGTGCTCGAGGCGATGGCGAGCGGCGTTCCTGTGATCTGCAGCGATCGGAGCGCGCTGCCCGAGGTGGCGGGGGACGTCGCGCTTCTCTTCGACCCGACCGACGAGGGGGCGATCGCCGCGGCGCTCGCCCGTGGGGTCGAGGATCGACAGTTCCGCGAACGCGCCCGCGAGGAGGGCGTCGCCCGAGCGAGAACGTTCACCTGGGAGCGCACGCGCCGGCTGACCGGCGCGGCCTACCGTGACGCGCTGGGAGAGACCTGACATCTCGATGCGGGTCCTGATGATCTCCAAGGCGATGCTTGTCGGCGCGTACCAGCGGAAGGCGGAGGAGATAGCGCGCCGGGCCGACATCGACCTCACGGTGCTGGTGCCGCCGCGCTGGGACGGGCCTGTCTCGCGCTTCGAGCGCACCTACACCCGGGGCTACGACCTCCGCGTTGTGCCGATCGCCTTGCCCGGCCACTACCACCTCCACTTCTACCCCACGCTGGCGCGGGAGATTCGCCGCCTGCGACCGGACCTCCTGCATATGGACGAGGAGCCGTACAACTTCGCCACGTATCTGGCCTATGCAGTCGGACGCCGCCCGCGACGGGTCTTCTTCACCTGGCAGAACATCGACCGGAATTACCCGCCTCCCTTCGGCCACATGGAACGGTGGGTCCTGCGCCACAGCGACGGCGCGATTGCGGGGAACGACGATGCCGCGCGCATCATCCGGCGCAAGGGTTTCGGCGGCCCGCTTGCCGTGATCCCTCAGGTGGGTGTGGATCCACAGGTCTTCGCACCTGCGGCGGCCCGCGCCCTCGGACCGGTCACCCTCGGCTTCCTCGGTCGCCTCGAGCAGGCCAAGGGCCTGGACGATCTCGTCGACGCGTGCGGCGGCCTTCGCGGCGACTGGCAGCTCATCGTTGCCGGTGCGGGCGCATACAGGGACAGGCTTACCGCGCGCGTCCGAGATCGCGGTCTGCTTCGCCGGGTGGAAGTACGACCGGCGATGCCGTCGTTGGCGGTGCCGGACGTGATGCGTCAGCTCGATATCTACGTGCTGCCCTCCCGCACTACCGCGACCTGGAAGGAGCAGTTCGGGCGCGTCCTCCAGGAGGCGATGGCCTGCGAGGTGGTCCCGGTGGGCTCCGATTCCGGCGAGATACCGCGGGTCATTGGCGAGGCAGGCCTCATCTTTCCCGAGGGTGACGTCGCCGCGCTGCGGGATCGGATTCAGACCCTCATCGACGACCCAGGTCTGCGCCGGCGCCTGGGCGCCGCAGGGCGAGAGCGGGTCCTGGCTCGCTTCACACAGGAGCGCATCGCCGCGGACACGGTCGATCTCTACCGACGGGTGATGGGGGAGTCCGGGTAGGGCGCGTCATTATCATCCCGCGATGCCGGGGGCCGAACGCGCCACGATCTCGATCCTCATCCCCTGTTACAACGAAGAGGCCAACCTGACCGCGGGGTGCCTGGATCGGGTGGTGTCCTACTGCACCCGCGAGGCACCCGACGTCGTCGAGATCCTTGTGATCGACGATGGTTCCAACGATCGCAGCCGAGACCTCATCGCCGAACTTGCAGGGCGCGCGCCGTTCGTTCGCTTGCTGGCCGAGCCGCATCGGGGCAAGTCTGGAGCGGTGATCGCCGGGATCCGCGCGGCGCAGGGCGCGTTCGCCCTCTTCACGGATATGGATCAGGCCACACCCATCGAAGAACTCGCTGAGTTTCGGGTGCGGATCGCGGCAGGCTACGACGTGATCGTCGGCTCGCGCGCGGGCCGGGCCGGGGCGCCGATCGTCCGCAAGTTGATGGCCGCGGGATTCTCGGCGCTGCGGGACGCGATCCTCGACCTCGGCGGCGTCCGCGATACGCAGTGCGGCTTTAAGGCGCTGCGGACTGACGTCGCGAACCGGATCATCGACCGATTGCGTGTCTTCCGACCGGGGGTCCGTCACGCGCACGGCGCGGCGGTGACGGCGGGCTTCGATGCCGAATTGCTCTTCATCGCGCGTCGTCTCGGCGCGCGGATCATCGAGGTGCCGGTTCACTGGCGTCACGTGGGCACGCGGCGGGTCGATCCGCTGCGCGAGTCGTGGCGCGGCGTTCGCGGACTCCTCGCGATCCGCTGGGAAGATGTGCGCGGTGGCTACCGCGTCGAGGTGGGCTCGGCCGCGGGCAGCGCGCGCAGCCCGTAGAGGAGCGCTCCCAGGGCGGCGACGAGCACCACGCCCTCGGTGATCAGGACGTTCTTCTCCGTCATGTCCGCCACGACGACGCCGAGGTAGTTCGCCGCGGCGTCCCACGCGATCGCCACACCGAGCAAGGAGATCTGCCGTCGGACGATAGACGCGCCCACGAGGAGGGTGAGGCCGACGTGCCGTACCAGGGCGAAGATCCGCTCCAGTACCGGCATCGCGAAGAGGGTGAGAGGCGTCTCAATCCAGATTGCGATCTGTTGGGCCACGCCCGGGTCACCGGCCTGAGCATTCGCGCTCAGACCGTAAGCCAGAAAGACGAGACCGGGTGCGAGCGATCCAAAACCGCCGTGCCCCAGACCGTAGGCAATCGCCACCGGTCGGGAAAGAGCCTCGCGCAACTGCGCGATGAACCGCAGCGCGATGTAGCGAGAGCCTTGCTCGGCGATCGCACCGATGGTCGAAAAGGCTGGCGCCAGGGCGAGTGCGGGCAAACTCAGAGCATCAACGCCCAACCGGAGCGGCGCACTGACGATCTGACTCAGGATGAAGAAGAGGCAGCCGTAGCCAATCGCCGCCCAGCCAGTCCGTCCGAAGTGCAGCCGACGGCCCACCACGGTCCACGCCGCGATGGGCAGGAGGACCAGCGCCGCACCCTGGACGAAGACGATTGGCGGTACCGAAGGGGTCATTCCACCCAGCCCTGGGCGCGCTCCACCGCGCGATTCCAGCCGCGCAGGAGATGGACGCGCCGCTCCTGGGGCATTGCGGGATCGAAACACCGATCGACCGCCCATTGGCGCGTGAGGTCTTGCCGCGACTCCCAGATGCCCACGCCGAGACCGGCGAGGAACGCCGCCCCCAACGCGGTCGTCTCGGTAATGGACGGGCGCACGACTGGCCGACCGAGCAGATCGGCCTGGAACTGACAGAGAAGATTGTTGACGGCCGCGCCGCCATCCACTCGGAGCACATCCAGCGTGGTGTCGGACTCCGCGGTCATCAGACTGACGACGTCGTGGACCTGATATGCCATCGATTCCAGCGCCGCGCGGACGATCTGAGCGCGGCCGGTGCCGCGCGTCAGGCCGACCAGGACCCCGCGGGCGCGCTCGTCCCAGTGCGGCGCGCCGAGGCCGACGAACGCCGGAACGAGGTAGACGCCGCCCGTGTCCTCGATGGCTCCGGCAATCGCCTCGACCTCGGAAGCCGCGCCGATGATGCGGAGCTCATCCCGCAGCCACTGGATCGCCGCGCCGGCGATGAAAACCGCCCCCTCGAGCGCGTACTCGATCTCTGTCGCGCCCGAGGCAGCGATCGTGGTGAGCAAGCCGCCAGCGGAGGTGACCGCGCGCTCTCCCGTGTACGCCAGGAGAAAGGCGCCGGTGCCATAGGTGCATTTGACGTCACCCGGGCGAAAGCACGTCTGCCCGAACAGGGCGGCCTGCTGGTCGCCGGCGATGCCCGCGATGGGTGTGCCGGCACCGAGAAGAGACGCGCCTGCGCTACTGCCATCGACCCGCGCGGCGATGCCGATCGACGGCGCCACGCGTGGCAGCACCGTAGCGGGGACGTCGATCGCGTCCAACAGTTCCGCGTCCCACTGCCCGCGATGGATGTCGAGAAGCATTGTGCGGGAGGCGTTGGTGCGATCGGTCACGTGGGCGTTTCCCGCCGTCAATCGCCAGAGCAGCCAGGAATCCACCGTCCCGAAGCAGAGCTCCCCGCGCTGCGCCCGCGCGCGGGCGCCGGGAATCTCGTCGAGAATCCAGGCGACCTTCGTTCCCGAGAAGTACGGATCGATGACCAGGCCGGTCCGCCTTCGAACGAGGTCCGTGAACCGGCCGCCCTCCCGCTGTCGAAGCGCATCGCACCGCGCGGCGGTCCGCCGACACTGCCAGACGATGGCGGGGGCGATCGGACGCCCGGTGGCGCGATCCCAGATCACAGTTGTCTCGCGCTGGTTGGTGATGCCGATCGCGGCCACATCGGCCGCCCGAGCGTCGGCCATGGAGAGCGCGTCTTGTGCGGCACCGAGACACGAGAGCCAGATTGCCTCTGGATCGTGGCTCACCCAGCCCGGACGCGGATAGATCTGGGGCAACTCCCGGTAACCGCGCCCGCGCACCTGGCCCTCACGGTCGAACGCCATGACGGTCGTGCCGGTGGTGCCCTGGTCGATCGCGACGATCACCTCGATCGGCATGACACCTCCGCGCCGCGACTGTAGATGGCAACGGCGGCACGCACGGAGATGAGGCCTAACTCTCGGGAATCTCCGACCGCCGCGCTACCCGGCGAAAGCCAACGATGATCCACCGGAGCCGTCGCCGGACAACGCTTGTCCCTGGGTCGATGCGCGCCGCGTGCTCGGCGATAAGAGCCGCCCGGCTCTGACGCTCCGCGGCGAGCCGCCCGAACCGGGATCGATCGAGGATGTGGCGCACAAGGGCCCAGAGCACGGCGGCGATTGGCAAGCCGAAGATCGCGCCGGTGATCCCCCCGATGCGCGCCCCGACGAGCAGTGCGGCGAAGACGAGAATCGGGTGCATTCCCAGGCTATCGCTCATCACCTTCGGCGCGATGATGTTGAAGGTGACCTGCTGCAGGATGAGAAGACCGCCGACAATGAGAAGCACGGTCTGCGGAGTCGTAGACGTGACGGCGATGAGGACCGGTGGGATGATCGCCAGGAATGGTCCGAAGATCGGGATGATCATGATGATCCCCGCGAAGACGCTCGAGAGCAGGACGTATTCGAGTCCCCCGGCAAGCATCACCGCCGCCGTTCCCACGCCGTAGATGACCGCCTGGATCGTGGTGCCGCGCAGGAACCCGCCGAAACTACGGTTCACCGACTCGAAAAAGAAATCGACATCGGCGCGCTGCTCGTCGGGGATGAAGTTGCGGAAGGTCCGCTCGATGGCGTCGCCGTCGACGACCATATAGAAGGACAAAATCATGATCAGGATGGTCGCGAAGACCCCGCCGAAAGCCCCGGCTAGGATGCCCGCCGCGTTCTGTGCCACGCGAGTGCCGACACCGGTGAGCGACGTGGTCAGATCCTGAGTCCAGACTATCGCGGCCAGGTTGACATCAACGTTCCGTCGATCGAGGTCGGCCTGAATCTCGGCGAGCAGACCCGGCACCCGTTCGGCGTATGCGGGCAGCGCCCGGGCGACATCGAGCATCTGCGTCACGAGCAGGGGAACGAGGATGATCAGGCCGGTGATGATGGCCACGAACAGCACCAGGTAGACGGCGGCCGCCGCGATCACCCGCGCCACGCGCAGATGCCGAGAGAGGAACTGGACCAGCGGCGTGAGCACAAAGGACAGAAGCCACGCCATGAAGAACATCACGGTGATGTCGGCAAACTGGGCGCTCAGGCTCCAGAGCCCTGCGCCGACGTGCAACGCCAGCGCCAGCGCCGCCAGGATCAGAAGGATACGGACCAGACGACCCCGCACCATTGGCGCGATTCTACGTTCGGCTCAGAACGCCATCGTCACGGCAGGGAGCGATACCCGCGGGTTCGCTCCTTTACTGGACCGCGGAACGTCTCATCGATGGCAGCCGCAGCCACCGCCACCCGACCCGCCGCAGCAGCCGCCAGCGGGTGCCTGCTCGTACGTCGGGTTCTGCAGGGTGAAACCGGTGCCAATGAGGCCATCCTGGAAGCCGATGGTCGAATCGTGCACGTACTCGACGCTCTCTCGATCAACAAGCACCTTGAATCCGGCGAACTCGAGGACCGTATCGTCGGCGAGCTGTTCCCCGTCCAGCGTCATGCCGTACCGGGCCAGATTGTCGCCAGCACCCTGAGCGAACACGCGGAGGGCGAGACCTGCGTCGTTACGCGCATCGATAACCTCGCGCAAGCGCGCCTGCGCCTCTTCGGTGATGTTCAGGACAAGCGCGGTTCGTGTATCGAGCATCGAGTCCTCCCGGTGGCTATCACTATACGGCGAGTAGTTGTGGCTCGCAACGAGAGAGACACCGGGGCGCGACCGGCTTCGCGGCGAGACCGGGCGCCAAGGAACTGCCCGTGCGTCCGGAGGAGCGAACGGCAGCCATCGATCGGTCAGGCGCGTGCCGGGCACGACGATCGACTGTGCACCAGATACTCCTCGGTCCGCATTACCCGCAGCGCGCCGACCGTGAGGCGATCGATCCGCAGCTCCTTGACGCGAGCGTGACCGATCGCGAGACGCGCGTCAGCGACCGCGCCAACGGCCAGGCCACCGACCGCGAAACCGGCCAGTGATGCGCCGAGGAGGGCCCATCCCCTGGGCCGCCGCGTGGCCGCCATCGTCTCCTTCATTGCAGGAGCGCGCGCAGGCGGCGCGCGACGATCTCCTCGTCGCCCTCCCAGACGGTGGCGACGTTGATACGCAGGCCGCCCTCGATCGCGCCCACGGCGATGCTCGGCGAGCCATCGCGCAGACCTTCGATGACTGCGGCGGCATCGCGGCGGGCGGCCTTGGGATCGATAGCGATCTCCAGCGTGCGCGGTGACGAACCGATCCCCCGGATGAGGTTGACGGAGACGCCGGGGAGGCCATCGACCTGGCGGCGGACCACATCGAGGCGGCGCTCCAGGTCGGCGAGACGACGATCGTGATCCATCGTCATCCAATCCTGGAGCGCCACGACCAGGCCGATGATCTCCTGTCGATCGAGTTTGAGCGGGCGACCGAATCCTCGGCGCTGCGTCTGGGTCTCAAAGCCGATGAATCCCTGCGGCACCGCGGCATCGATCAGTGCCTTCCGGCCGCATAGAATTCCCGACGAGTTGAAGCCCCCGATGTACTTGCCACCGAAGGCGATGAGGTCGCACCCCATACGGGGATAACTCTTAAAGCGTTCGATCGGGTACACCTGGCCGGCAGCATCGACCAGCACGGGGATTTCGCGCTGGTGCGCCATCTCGAGAACGGTCTCGAGGCGGAGGACACCCGTGGCATCCTCGAGATGCGCCGGGTAGAGCACGCAAGCGGTTTGATCATCGAGCGCGGCGGCGAGTTGATCCTTCGACGTGCCCCGCTCGTCGCCGACCAGAATGAGTTTTGTCCCGACGATCGTGCACGCGCGCTGATAGGAGTACTGCTGATTGAACTGGAGAAGTACGCGGCTCTTTAGACCTGTCGTATCGGGCAGGCGGGCCATCTTCTCCACGTCGGTCCCGGTGATGCACGCGGCGGTGCCGAGCGCCATTGCCGCAGCGGCCCCGGGCGTGATGTAGGCCGCCTCTGCGCCGAGCAGATCGGCCACGATCTCACCGGATCGCTCGAGGAGGTCCTTCATCTCCACGAAGTAACGGTCGGCCTGATCCATTGCCGCCTTGACCCGGGCCGAGGGTGTGCTTCCTCCGAGAACCGTGTTATGGCCGCGTGCATTGATGACGGGCTTGACACCCAGTTGCTCGAATACCGAGATCGCGGTCGCGCTCTGCATCTCGCTCCTCCTGCGACTGCGCCATCATACCCATCTCGCCAGAGTCATCGCGTTCGTGCCCGGACAATGCTGCCCTCGTCAACGGGCATTGACGGCAGACGCGAACCCACATACTCTTCGTCCGTGATGCTCGCGGAGTGCGTGGGGCGTGCCGCCGTGCGCATGACCGACGAGGAACTCCGGTGCGAAATCCTCTGCGCGCAGCGGTGCGCGCTCGAGACGACGCGGACGCGCCGGGAGTTCGCGCTTCTCCGCGTGTACTGCCTCAGGCAAGAGGCCGAGCGCCGTGAGCGTGCCCCGAGGGGGCCCACCCGAACTGACGGGTAGGCCCCGCGCCGACTTCACGCCAGACCGGCCAGAGTTGTCGTCAGGGCCCGTGGCGCCTCGGCCCGATGGTCTGGCGATCGCGGTGGGCTCTCGAGCTGCCCGCCGGGACGCTTGAGGCCACCGGCACGCGGGTCGGCGATCGTCTTCGCCTTGAGGACGCGTCCGACTGATCGGCGAGCTGGCGGTGGTCTACCGGAGGGTGGTTCCTACGGGGTCAGGTCTGACGGCCATTTCCAACCTTAAGCGCCGAAGTACTCTTCGACGGCACGGACGAGGCTGGACGAGCCGGCGGCGCCAGAACCACAGGGGCACCAAGAAAAGCACCGTCATCCAGAGCTTGCCGACGACCTGCCCGGGGAGGAACTCCAGGGAGCCGAACGCCAGGGCAAGGAGCAGAGCCGAGTCTGCGACAAGACCGACGAGATTCGACGCGACCACCGCGCCGATCCAGTTGCGTTCTCGGAGCGGCGTGTAGACGCCGAAGTCGGCGGCCTCGCTCACCAGGAAGGCGACTCCACTCGCCAGCGCGAACTGGGGAGACACGAGCGCTGATAGCGCCGCGCCGGCGAGGATCGCGGCCACCGTCCAGCGACGACCAAGCCGCTCCTACACGAGGTCGCGGAGCGTGAAGGCCAGCCCAGCGAAGTACACCCCTGCCGGGGCAAGCAGACCGAAACCGACTGGCACGAGCCCGAACTGCGTGATCGCCCAGTTGGCGGCGAAGATGGTGAGTATGTAGGTCGCGAGGTAGATCATGGCCCCTCCCAGCTTGACAGAACCAGAACAGACGTTCGCGCCCTAGCACGGAGCCTACCGTCTGCTCGCCGGACAGTCAAGACTGACGGGTGAGCCCCACTCCGGGCTCAGACCAGACCGGTCAGCGTTGTTGTGAGGCTCTGCGTCTGGCCGGTTTCCGCGGCCCGGTAGCCCGCCTCGATGATCTCGACGACGTGGCGGGCGTGCTCCGCCGTCACAATCGAAGGCTTGCCCTCACGGACCCAGTCCACCAACTGCATCACATCCTCGTAGACGTGATGCTCTTGCGCCCCTGGGTCGCGATGCGGCCCGACGACGTGGGGAAGCAGGAACTGGCGCGCCGGACGATCGGGCATACTCGCCACGAGGTCGCTCCCCGGATACGGGAACGGCTCGCCGTTGAGCAGGGCGCCCATAATCTGACCGCTCGTCCCAAAGTAGCTGCCCCCGAAACCATCGGTAACCCGGCCCGCCGCGGTTCCGTACGCGAGCCCAAAGAGGTTGTCGCCCCAATCGAGGGTGATGAGCGTGTTGTCATCGGCGTCGCACGGGACCTGCGCGCCGCGGAACTCACGCTCCTTGATGCGCGTGCCCGACATTGCCGTCACCCGCTTGATGGGGCCGAGGATCCCCGTGATTCCGTGCAGGGCATAGACCGTCATGTCGTACAGGGGCCCGCCGCCCGGCTTGCGGTAGTACCAGGACGGGTCCACGTTCGACAGCACATCGGAGCCCTGTCGGATCGACTCCTTCTCGTGATACTGACCGAAGGCGGCACCACAGATAGCCCAGACGGGCGTGCCGATCGCGCCGTTCTCGATGAGCCGCTTGATCTCCTGGTTGTGGGGTCGCAGCATCTCGCCGGGCGAGGCAACGATCCGGAGACTCCTCCGCTTCGCGGTCTCGATGAGGTCGGACGCCTCGGCGACCGTGGTCGTCATGGTCTTGTTGAAATGGATGTGCTTGCCGGCTTCGAGCGCTTTCCTCCCCTGCTCGTAGTGGAGGCCGATCGGAGAGGCGATGGAGACCGCGTCGACATCGCCAAACTTCAGAAGATCGTCGAACTCGAGGAATGCCCGCTCGACGCCGAACTTCTCCGCCGCCGCCTCGGCCCGCCCGGGCACCGGATCGCACACGGCCTGGAGCACGATCCGATCGTTCAGGTCGTCCATCGCCAGGTGGGGTAGGATGCCGCGCAGCGCGATGCTCCCCGCGCCGACAACACCGATCTTGACCTTGCTCACCATCTCTCACATCACCCGCACACCAGAATTGGAGCCATCGCGGAGCCTACCACGGAGGGGACGACGATGCGGATAACGGATGTGCGCACGGTGCATTTCGCGATGGGGTACCGGAACTGCCTCATGGTCGTCGTCGAGACCGACGACGGGATATCCGGCATCGGAGAGGTCGGGATCGGCCATCAACGCGCGGCCATCGGCGCGGTCGAGACGCTCAAGTCGCGTCTTGTCGGTCAGGACGCGACGCGTATCGAGCATCTCTGGCAGTTCTGCTTCCGAGGGAGTTTCTTCCCGGGTGGAAACATTTTGAGCGCGGCGATCTCCGCGATCGACATCGCGCTCTGGGATCTCAACGCGAAGGCGCTCGGCGTGCCCGTGCACCGTCTCCTCGGAGGCCTCAGCCGCGAGCGCGTGCCCACCTACTGCCATGTGGGCGGCCACGCCCTGGAGGGCCTGGTCGAGAGCGCCCGAGCGCGGGTGGACGAGGGCTGGAAGTACATCCGCTGGGGGCTTCCCCAGCAGGGCGACCGCCACGAGCCATCGGTGGCGATCCGCGAGTCGATCGAGGGCATGGAGCTTCTGCGCACGGCGCTTGGTCCCGAGATCGAGATCTGCTTCGACGTGCACGCGCGCCTCGATCCATCTGATGCGATCGCGCTGGCACACGGCATCGCGCCGACTCGTCCCTTCTTCTACGAGGATCCCATCCGCTCGGAAAACATTCAGTTGTTGCGTCACATCCGCCAGCACGTGGCGCGGCCGCTGGCCATCGGCGAGCATTACGCCAGCAAGTGGGAATTCCGGCAGGTCATCGAGGAGGATCTCACCGACTTCGCGCGGATCGACCTGTGCATCGTCGGCGGGCTCACCGAGGGGCGTAAGATCGCGGGGTGGTGCGAGACGCACCAGATCCGGCTGGCGACGCACAACCCCTTGGGTCCGGTCTCATCGGCGGCCTGCGTCCATCTGAGCGCGGCGGTGACCAACCAGGGTGTAGCCGAGCAGATCCGGCGGCCATATGAGACGCTCACCGACGTCTTCCCTGCCCAGGTGGATTGGCAGGATGGGTATCTCATTCCGCCCGATCGCCCCGGGCTAGGAATCGAGTTCGACGAGCGCGCCGCCGGCGCGCACCCACCCCGCCCGGAGATGCCGGGACGAATGCTCGTACGCGACGACGGAAGCCTGACGAACTGGTAGCCCGCCCCGCTACCGGGCCGGGCGGCGCGAGCGCGCCATCTCCATCCAGTCCAGGTCCAGGCCTTCGGGCAGCCGCCGGCGCGCATACTCCCGGTGATACAGCCTGCCGAGTGTCACCCAATCCACTTCCGGAAGTCGGCCGGCACGGTCGAGGAGGGGCATGAAGGCCACGTACCGCTCGCTGAACGGCGCGCGGGCCATACGATCGTGCAATCGGAACAGCTCGTGGAGAAGCTGGCGCGGGTCATCCCCTTCGACGGGTTCACCGGGCGGAAAATGCATCTCCTCGCGACGCCGCACAGGCACAGATGCTACCAGCGGCAGGCGAATCGCCGGCGCGTGGCGCCGTGGCCACGGTACCCACCAGGACGGTGATAAGTCCAATGCACGGCTGATATGCTGGTGATAAGGAATACGGATACCAGCCGTGATCGGGCAGCTCGAGGTCTTTGTCGCGGTCGCGCGTTACGGCACGGTCGGGCGTGCCGCCGAGACGCTCAACCTGACGCAGCCGGCCGCGACCTGGCGGCTCCAGGCACTGGAGCGGGACCTGGGAACGCAGCTGTTCACGCGCACCGCACGCGGCATGCGCTTGAGCGAGTCGGGTCGGGCCACGCTTCCGTACGCCGAGCGCGCCGTGCGCGCGACCCACGAGATGCGGGCGGCGATCGCGGCCGCGGCGCGGGGCGCCGCCGGGCGCCTCCAAATTGGCTGTGCGCCGGCGATCGGCGTGTACATGCTGCCGGAAGCACTCGTCCAGTTTCGGGCTCGCCAGCCGGACGTTTCCGTCGCGGTACGCACAGGGCACTCGGAAGAGATCCTCAGTCTCGTCCTCTCCGGCGACGTGCGGGTGGGGCTGGTACGGAATCTGCGCCACGCGGACATCTCCTCGCGACTGCTCGCCGAGGACGATCTCGTGCTCGCGGCGCACCCCGGGCACCCATTCGCGAGGCGCAGCGGCGTGACCGCTGCGGAGGTGAGAGAGGAAGGCCTGATCCTCTTCGATCGCACGTCGAGCTTCTATGAGATGACCCAGGCACTGTTCGCCCGCGCCGGAATCCTTCCGCGCATCGCGATGGAGATGGATTCGGTAGAGGGTGCGAAGATGATGGTCGCGAAGGGTCTGGGGATCGCGATCCTGCCGGCGATGGCCATATCGCGGGAATTGGCCGATGCCCGCCTCGTGCGGCTGCCGATCGATGACGCACCGGCGATCCGACGACAGGTGTACGCGATCTGGCGCACCGATGAGCCGCTGACGGCGATCTCCGAGGAGTTTCTGGCCTGTTTTGAAGGAGGACGCTCGTGACCGCGCCCGATCTCTCCTGGTTTCTGCGCGATCGCTTCGGGCTCTTCGTGCACTGGGGCGTCTATGCCTTGCCGGCGCGCCACGAGTGGGTGAAGAGTCGCGAGCGGATCGCCGACGCCGCGTACGACCGGTATCTGCACTACTTCGAGCCGGACCTGTACGACCCGGAGCGATGGGCAGCTGACGCCCGCGACGCGGGCATGCGCTACGCGGTGGTAACGACGAAGCACCATGATGGATTCTGCCTCTGGGATAGCGATCTCACGGAGTACAAGGCCACCCGCACCCCGGCTGGCCGAGATCTGATTCGCGACTTCGTGAACGCGTTTCGTGCGGCCGGGCTGCATGTCGGCTTCTACCACTCTCTCATCGACTGGCATCACCCGGACTTCCCCTCCGATCAGTTTCATCCGCGCCGCGACGATCCGGCCTATCGGGCGGCGAACCCCGCCCGCGATATGGGGCGCTACGCCGACTACCTGCACGGGCAGGTCCGCGAACTGCTCACCGACTACGGACGGATCGACGTGATGTGGCTCGACTTCTCCTATGCGGACAGAACGCCGTACGAGGGCTTACCCGGCAAAGGCCGCGATGACTGGCGCGGCGAGGAACTGGTGCGAATGGTGCGGGATCTCCAGCCGGGCATTCTCGTGAACAATCGGGCCGACGTTCCGGGAGATTTCCTGACGCCAGAGCAGTATCAACCGCGAACCTGGATGGAGGTGGACGGCAAACGGGTCGTCTGGGAGGCATGTCAGACGCTGAACGGCAGCTGGGGCTACGACCGAGACAATCTGGACTGGAAGTCGCCTGACCTGCTCTTACGCCTCCTCATCGACACCGTCGCGAAGGGCGGCAACCTGCTGCTGAACGTGGGACCGACGGCGCGCGGCGAGTTCGATTCGCGGGCGCGGCAGACGCTCGCCGCGATCGGCGCCTGGATGCGTCAGCACGAGCGCGCGATCCGCGGCGCCACCGCCTCGGAGTATGTGGCCCCGCCCGACTGCCGCTACACCGCGCGCGGCGATCGCCTCTATCTGCACCTCTTCGCGTGGCCGTTCCGGCACGTCCACCTGGGTGGGCTCGGCGGGAGGGTGGCATACGCGCAGTTCCTCCACGATGGCTCCGAGATCCTGATGCGTGAAGGTGGGCACGACGGTGAGGGAAACACCGGCCTCCGGGGGATCCCCGCGACCGACTTGACCCTGATGCTGCCGGTGCAGCGGCCGGACGCCGCCGTGCCCGTCGTCGAACTGTTTCTGAAGCGATAGCGCCCGGGTCGGAGGACCTGCCCCCTCATCCGCGCCGCAGGAGCGGCCTCGTGTAGAGATTCATGTCCCGCGGGGCGTAGGGATGTGCCGCGACCACGTCGAGATCGATATCGATGCCCAGGCCGGGGCCCTCCGGAAGTGGCATGGTCCCATCGGGGTTGGTCGGGAACGACCCCCGCATCACCTCGTCGCGCCAGGGCGCGGGATCGACCGGCAGCCATTCCTGGATCACGAAGTTGGGGACTGCCGCGGCCAGATGCTGGCAGACGCGCGTCGCGATGGGACCATTCGGGTTATGGGGCGCGAAGCCGATGTGGTACGCCTCCGCCATCGCGCCGATCTTCTTCATCTCCGTGATCCCGCGGGCGTGACATGGGTCTGGCTGCACGTAGGCCACCGCCTGCGCCTCAAACATCGGCCGCACGTCGTGGACCGAGAAGGCGCGCTCGCCCGAGGCAATAGGGATGCTTGTCGACCGCGCGACGAGGGCAAGTTCGTCCGTGTTCTCAGGGGGAACGGGCTCCTCGTAGAAGAAGGGGTCGTACGGCTCGAGCATCCGCGCGGCGCGGATCGCGTTCGCCGGCGAGAGGCGGCCGTGGACTTCGACGAGGAGGTCGACTTCGGCACCGACCGCCTTGCGGACCTCGGCGACGCACTCCACAGCCGCGCGAAGCGCAGGAGTCGTGATGAAGAGGCCCTGGTCGCCGAACGGGTCCCACTTAAGCGCGGTGGCGCCGCGAGTCACGGCGGCCCCCGCGCGGGAGACCAAGTCGTCGATCGACTCTGCGCCCATCGACCATCCGTTCGCGTAGTAACGGATGCTGTCGCGCGCGGCACCGCCCAGCAGTTCGTACACGGGCACCCCGAGCGCCTTGCCCTTGATATCCCAGAGGGCCTGATCGATCCCCGAGATCGCCGACCCGAGCACCGGTCCGCCGCGCCAGAACGGCGTCTCGTACATGTAATGGTTGTGCCGCTCGATCTGGAACGGGTCGCGGCCGACGACATACCGCTCTAGTTCGGCGACCGCCGAGCGCACGGCCAGCTCCTTCCCTTCCAGCGAGGCCTCGCCCCATCCGTACAGCCCGGAATCGGTGGTGACGCGCACGAAAGTCCAGTTGACTCGAACGGCGTGGCAGAGGAAGACTTCGACGGCGGTGATCTTCACAGCAAACTCCAATCGAACACGACCGCGGTATAGACATCTTTCTCCCGCGTCAGACCATCGAACGCGCGCTGACACTCGCGCGGCGAGAGGACGTGGGAGATCAAGGGGTCCACGATGAGACGCTCGGCGGCAATCCACTCCAGGATCTGGCGGTAGTTCCGCTCGATGGTGAAGCGCGCTCGCTCGGTCCCATCACCGATCGGGTAGGTCCATTCGAGCGCGCCGATCATTCGTATCGCGAGGAGGTGGATGCGCGTGAGCATCGGCGTCACATCGGTGGTGTGATGCGCTCGCGGCGAACCGAGCAGGAGGACCTCCCCGTGCCTGCGCGTCATCTCCACCGCCTGCATCACCAGCGGCGACACGCCGATTGCCTCCACGACGATCTCGGCACCCTGACCGTCACCGCTCCAGTCGCGTACCAGCGCGACCGGATCCCCCGAGGCAGGATTGGCCACCTCGCGGATGCCACACGCACGGGCGGTCGCAAGCCGCTTCTCCGCGATGTCGAGACCGAGGACACGCGCCCCGGCGAGCTGGAACAGCTGGGCCGCGAAGTTGCCGACCAGCCCCAGCCCGATGATGACGACACGATCGCCCGGCTGGACCGATGACGAGCGCAGCGCCGTTGCCGCCACGCCGGCCATTCGGGTGGCAACGGCACGGCGCCCGGGGATCTCCCCTCGGACCGGCAGGGCAAATCGTCCCACGTTCGCGCGGGTATGGGAACCGTGGTGGGAGAACGTGAGGATTCGATCGCCGGGTTTCACGTTCGTCGTGCCCGGTCCAGTCGCGATGACCTCACCGAGATGGCCATAACCGGTGCGGCGCGGCCACCCGCGCTGGAGGTTCTGGAGATTGACCATCTGCGCGACCAGATCGGTGAAGGTCGCACCCTCGGTCCCCGAGGACACGATGGAGAACTCGCCCCGTACGATCGCCTCGCCCGGCGCGAGCGAATCCGGAGCGATCTCCTCCTCCGCGAGCCTGGCGTGGTCGGCCGAGGTGAAGCTCACATAATGGTTCTTCATAAGCGCGACAGAGTACCCGACATGGCGGCGCGTGCGTGAAGGCGCGCCGGCGGACCGCTACCGCGCTCGCGCCGACCTGTATCGGCGCATCCGAACAGTCTTTGAGGCTCGTGGCTTTATCGAGGTCGAGACGCCCCTGCTCGTGCCCGCGCCCGGCATGGAGCCCCATCTGGAAGTGTTCGAGACGCGCCTCACCACGGAAAACGGCCGGTCGCGTCGCGCGTTTCTCACCACCTCGCCCGAATATCAGATGAAAAAACTGCTCGCGGCCGGCCTGCCGCGCATCTTTCAGATCGGCAAGGCATTCCGGAATCGCGAGGAGGCATCGCGCCTTCACAACCAGGAATTCACAATCCTCGAGTGGTATCGGACAACGGTCGACTATCACGATCTGATTCGCGACTGTGAGGATCTCCTGCTCGCGCTGGCCGGCGGCAAACATCTCACGTATGGCGGCCAGACGATCGATCTCAGTCCGCCCTGGCCGCGCCTGACCGTCGCCGAGGCATTCCATCGGCACGCCGGCGTCGACCTGGATGGTGACCTGCTGGCGCAGGCGCGCTCGCGCGGCTACACGGTCGACGAGGGAACGACGTGGGAACAGGCATTCACGCAGATTCTGCTCACCGAGGTGGAGCCACGCTTCCCACGCGACCGGCCGCTCGTCCTCGACGAGTACCCGGCGTCTCAGGCCGCGTTGGCGCGCCTGAAGGCGGACAACCCGCGGCGGGCCGAACGATTCGAGGTCTACGTCGCCGGCATCGAGATCGCGAACGCGTTCGGTGAACTGCTCGACGCGACGGAGCAGGCCCGCCGCCTCGAGCAGGAGCGCGAAGAGCGGCAGCGGTCGGGGCGCGTCCCCTACGATATCGACCGGGATTTCATTCGCGCGCTGGCGGCCGGCATTCCGCCGTCAGCCGGGATCGCGCTCGGCGTCGACCGCCTGCTGATGATCCTGACGGACGCGCCGTCGATTCGCGATGTGCTGTGGTTCCCCGCTGCGGAGTTGTTCGATCTGGAGGAGTTCTGAGAGATGGTCAAAGTGACAACGGCGGAATTCAAGCGGGGGATGCACATCATCCACCGCGATGAACCGTTCCAGATCAGCGAACTCGAATTCGTCAATCCTGGCAAGGGCTCGGCGTTCTATCGCACGAAGCTGCGGAACCTGCAGACCGGGCGGATCGTCGACTTCACCTTCAAGTCGGGTGAGTCGGTCGAACAGTACGAGGTCTACAGCAAGGATTTGCAGTACCTGTATCGCGATGGTGACCTGTTGACCTTCATGGATCCGGACTCCTTCAACCAGGTCGCAATGAAGGTTGATCTCGTGCCCGCGCCGGAGTTTCTCCAGGAAGGCGAGGCGTACCAGGTCCTGCTCCACGAAGATGAGGGGATTGGCATTCGTCTCCCCAAGCGCGTGGTCGTGAAGGTGGAGTACACCGAGGAGGCGGCACGCGGGAATACGGTATCCGGGGTCAACAAGCCCGCCACGCTGGACAACGGGGTCATCGTGCACGTGCCTGCGTTCGTCAGGTCGGGGGACCGCATCGCCGTCAACCCGGAGACGCGCGAGTATCTCGAACGCGCCTGAACCCATCGCCGGACATCCGGCCGTGAGCGCTCCGCGCATCGTGCGCACGCGGGCGGCGTTGGCGCGCTATCTCCGGGACCGCGCGCCTGATGGCACGATCCCCGACTCGCGCGACCACGGCCTCGCTCTGGCCGTCCCGCGGGCATACCTCGATCTCATCGACTGGGCCGACCCGAACGATCCGCTGTGGCGACAGGTCATGCCCGACCATCGAGAGGGCACGATCCTGCCCGAAGAACTGGTCGACCCAATCGGCGATGGGACGCACAGCCCGGTGCGAGGGATCGTCCACCGCTATCGCGATCGGGCGCTCATGCTGCCAACGGCCACCTGCGCAGTGCACTGCCGCTTCTGCTTCCGGCGCGAGTTTGTCGGGCGGCCAGAGGGGAACCTCCGACCGGACGACCTCGATGCGGCCTTCGCATATCTCGCCGCGCATCCGGAGATCTGGGAGGTCATTCTGAGCGGCGGAGACGTGCTCGTCCTCGGCGCGGCACGGCTCGGCGAGATCCTCACTCGGCTGAGGGCGATCTCGTCTGTCCGCGTGATCCGCGTGCACAGCCGCGTGCCGGCTGTCGATCCTTGCCTGGTCACCGAGGCCATCGCGGCCCGCTTGCGCGCGGCGGCTCCTCTCGTCGTCGTCGTGCACGTCAATCACCCCCGCGAGGTGAGTGCCGAGTTCACCGGCGCGGTCTCCCGCCTCATCGATCGAGGCATACCGGTCCTGTCTCAGACGGTACTGCTACGCGGCGTGAACGATGACGTAACAGTGCTCGACGCGCTCTGCCGCCGACTGGTCGAGACCCGGGTCATCCCGTATCAGTTGCATCATCCGGATCTGGCGCGAGGCACGTCGCACTTCCGCCTGTCGATCGCGCGGGGCCGGCGTATCGTCCGAGAGTTGCGCCGGGGCCTATCGGGTATCGCCAACCCCACGTATGTCGTCGATCTTCCCGGGGGATCAGGGAAAGTGCCGGCGGATGGATCGCACGTGCTCCCCACCGGGAGCGGATACGCCGTGGTGCGGGAATACACGCGTGGACGATCGGCCAGATCGCGTGCTTCGGAGGGTGGGGGACGGCGGTCGGGCGCGCATCGTACCGACATCAAACTTTCGGGGGAGCCCGCGAGTCCTACGTTGACATAGGTCAAAGGTCCCATCTGTGAAAGGGGCGTGGCAAAGGCTCTCGTATCAGCCAGCGCCCGCCGATCGAAACGAGAGCAGGACTTTCGCGCTATCCCGGCGCGGGCATGGTGAGAGGGGTTCCGGTGGTGTCGCGAATCGGGCGGGCAATGATCCGGGTGATGGTCGCGATCGCGCTTTGGTCGTTCGTCTTCGCGATCCTGCCAGCGCCAGCGCAGGCGCAGTCGGGACGCCGACTCGAACCCCGACCGCGACCTCCACCCCGGGCGCACCAACCCCGACCCGCACGTCGACGCTGAACAACAGCTACGTCTCCGATAGCTTCAATCGCGCCGATAGCGTCGATGCATTGGGCAAAGCGGACAGTGGCCAGAGATGGCTGACCGACGGCTCCGTCTGGGGAATCTAGACCAATCGCGCCTGCGCGGTCACGGCCTCGGGCTACAACTACGCGCGAGTCGGCTCGAGCTTGAACAACCAGAAGGTCTCAATCACCATCGCGTCCCAGGCTTCGTCCTATTACGGATACGTGGGGATCATCCGCCGCATTCCGCGGGCGTGGCGTGTAATGTAACGATGCTGTCACGCCGGATGAGTCCGCAGGGCGACTACAAATGATGGTGGTGTTGAGGGGATGGGACTAACGTAGCGTCGCGCCACGGTCGCGCGCCTGACGGGTGTGCTGATCGCGGTGCTCCTCGCGATGGGCCCAGTGGCGACCGCGCTGGCCCAGGCTCAGAAGCAGCGCCCGACGGGCGCGACCGAGGAACTGCTCGGCGGCCTCACCACGGCCGGTGAGGTTGAGACCGGCGACGTCCACGCCCGTGGCGGCGGCGCATTGAAGCGCCGCATGGGTCTGACGTCGGTCCACGTCGTCGCCGTACCGGCCGCGAACGCCGCCGATCCTCGGGTCCGCTTCGTGGAGCCGAACGGTCGCATGCAGGCGTCGGCGAGCGCGTCCGACCCGGCGTTCGCCCAGCAATGGGCCCTCTCGAAGATCGGTGCGCCTCTGGCGTGGGATACCACCACCGGCACACCCGACGTGGCTGTCGCGGTGGTGGACACGGGCGTGGATCCGCAGCACCGCGATCTGCAGGGGCAAATCCGCGCGATCGCCAAATTGTCGGCCGCGCCGGATGCGATCGACCGCAACGGCCACGGAACCCATACCGCGGGCGTCATCGCGGCGGCACAGAACAATGGCATCGGTACGAGCAGTGCCGCGCCCGGAACGCAAATCATCGTCGCGCGGGCGCTTGACGATAGCGGCTCGGGGACCTACGCCGACGTCATCGAGGCGATCGACTGGTCGGTAGCGCAGGGCGCGCGTGTCCTCAACTTCAGTTTCACGGGGGCGCAGTCTTCGCAGGCGTTGGCCGACGCGGTTGCCCGCGCACGGGCTGCGGGCGTTCTGGTCGTCGCGGTGAGTGACGAGAGCGATTGAATCGCCTCCACGAGCACGTACGGCTCGTGGGTCAAAGTCACGGCGCCCGGGGCGAACGTCCTTGGCCCCGGGCCAGGCGGGAGCATCGGCGGCCGCTCCGGTACGTCCGTGGTCGCAGCACACGCCTCGGCGATCGCCGGGCTCGTACTCTCCGTGGTACCGAATGCCAATAAGGCCGACGTGGCCTCAGCGATCGTCGATAGCGCTACGCGCGTGTCGTGGGGCGGCCGCGCGGTCACGGGCGGCCGTGTCGATGCGGCCGGGGCGGTTGCCCTAGCTCTCGCGCGATTATCTATCGGATCTCTGCCGATGGCGTGCCCAACTTGCTCGTCACGACACCGTACGCCTCCTCGGATGACTTCAGCCAGACGACCTGGCAGCAGCGAAGGTGGAAGGCCAACGTGCCGTCTAACACACGTCTTCTCGCGGGCGAGCGCTGGGGCGTGCAATACCGGGTGAATGTGACCGCGACCTCGAGCGAGAACCTCGCCGCCGAGCTCGCCTTCGATACGAATGCTGAAAACAGCGGGATCACGCCGGCGCTGAACGCATTTGTGCCGACCGCGACGCCGACGCAGACGTCGACTCCCACACAGACGTTCACCTCGACGCCAACCAACACGCCCACTCCAACATCAACCGACACCCCGGTTCCGCCTCCCGGCTTCACGCACACACCTACTCAGACGGCTACCGCAACGGACACATCGACAGTGACGCCGACCGCGACCGCGACCGCAACGCAGACCGCCACACTGGTACGCCCCGATTACTTCCACGCGGCCACTACCTCCGTGGGTTCCATCACCTACAAGACCGTGAACACCGGCGATCCGATCGGCACGCTGAATCCGCTGAGCGCATCTATCGAGACGAGCGGCCTCCGGAACCTGATTGATTCGGGCGGCCGATCCATATTCGTGTCCGGAGCAGCCCCGGCGGATACGGTCTGGGAACTGGGCGGCACCTGGAGCTTCACGACCTTCACGCGTGCGTCCAATGCGGGCGGCATCGGGTTCATCCAGGCAACGCTCTACCGCATCGACACCGCCGGAAACGCCTACATCGTCGGCGCGAGTAACCAGGGCGCGACCAACGCGATCAACTCCACTTCGTGGACGCAGAGTTCGTTCACCTTCCCGGTTCCGTTCGACACGCTGATCGGACCAGGCGAGCGCTGGGGAGTCCAGTTCCAGATCAATGTCACCGCGGCGGTGAACAAGAACAATGCCAAGGCCGAACTCGCGGTCGATATAGTCGCGCAGAATTCCCGCGCGCTGATCGCGTCGACGGCGCAGACAGTCACTCCGACCTTTACCACCACTTTGACGGCAACACTGACGCCAAGCCCGACATTCACCCTTACCCCCACCTTCACGCCCACCGACACGCCACTGCCGTGCTGCACGCCGACCCAGACGCCGACGAATACCGCCACCTTTACCTCTACACCGACGGACACGCCAGTCCCGCCCGGCAGTCCGACCCATAGGTTCACCTCCACGCCGACGACGACCCACACGCCGACCGTTACCTCGACCCCCACGGCAACGACCTGTCCGTACGCTTGCGATGGCTTCACGCGCGCGAACTCGGGCAGTCTCGGCACCGCGCCTACGGGCGGCACGTAGCAGGTGCGGTCCGGTCACGGCGCATTCCAGATCGCGAGCAATCGTGCGGCGGCCAGCAGCGTCACGAATGAGGGAGCGTTCGCGAGCCTCACCACGAACGTGCCGAAGGATCACACCGCCTCGGTGCAGTTGATCCAGCAATCAGGGCAGACGGGAACGGCCGGGCTGATCGTGCGCGCACGGTCGGACTGGTCGCGCATGCTCCTGATTGAGGTGGATTACTACGGCAATGTCACCGTATGGCGGTATTCGCAGCTGTACTGGTCGGCATTCGCCACCGCACAGGTGACGCTGGGCGCCGGATCGACCAACACGCTCAGTGCGAGCGCGAACGGCTCAGCCATCCAGGTGCTCTGGAACGGCTCGACGATCTCCGGCCTACCGGTCCTCAGCGATGTGGGCGATACGCTCGGCACCGGCGCGGGAATCTACGTGGGGAACTTCGAAACGTCGGCGCGGTGGCCGTCGCTCGACGAATTCAGCGTATCCGCGGCGACGGCGGCCTCGCCCACACCTTCGCCGACGCCGATCCCACCGACCGCGAGGCCGACGAGCAGGCCCAGCGGACCCACGGCGACGCCGTTCGAAACCGGCACGAGCGACAGCTTCAACCGCGCTTCGGGCCCCATCGGGAAGGCGGATAGCGGACAGTTCTGGTACTCGGACGGCAGCGACTGGCAGATCTGCACCTCCAGCGTCGCCTGCGTCTCGAATCCGGCCGGGTACAACTACGTGCGGCTGAACACGAACCTCACCGATCAGCGCGTGACCGCGAAACTGAAGAGTCGCGGCAGTTCGCCAAGCCCCGGCGGGATCATCGCGCGGGTGACCTCCGACTGGGCCACGAACCTGGTGTACGTCAATCTCTCCACCGATGGAACCGTTGACGTCTGGGAGATGGTCAACGGGACCTAGACGCAACTGCGCACGCAGACCTCAGCCTACAACTCGACGGTGGATCGGACGCTGCAGGCGCGCCTTTCCGGGACGACTCTAGAGGTCTACGTGGACGGCAACCTCGTCGCCGGGTCGATCACAGTCACCAGTCCGCCGTTCAGCGCCACCTTCGCCGGTCTCCACGGACAGACGACGGGCAGTTCGATAACGTCTCGGTCGTTGCCGAACCGTAGGCGGTAACGCGCGGCCGGACGGACGGACTGTGTGCGAGAGGGTGCGATCCTGGTCATTCCTATACTGAGGCCGATGTCCGTTGGGCCCGGCGTGTCGATCGGGCAGATCGAGACGACGATCGCGGCGTTCGAGGAGCCCCTCCCCCTGGAGTCGGGGCACGTTCTACCGCGGTTCGAGATCGCCTACGAGACCTACGGCAAACTCTCGATGGGGCGAGACAACGTCATAATCGCCTGTCACGCGCTCTCGGGGGACGCCCATGCCGCCGGGGTTTCGGCGCGCGCGTTCGCCAGCGCCGTCGATGGCGCGGGCGCCGGGCAGCGGGCCCAGGCAGGCCTGGGATGGTGGGACGGCATGATCGGCCCGGGCAAGGCGTTCGATACCGATCGCTATTTCCTCCTGTGCGCGAACGTCCTGGGGTCCTGTCGCGGCAGCACCGGCCCGCGGTCGATCGACCCCACTACCGGACAGCGCTACAACACGACATTCCCGGTTGTGACGGTGGCGGACATGGTACGCGCGCAGCGGCGCCTGATCGATCGCCTTGGCATCCGCGGCATTCTCGCGACCTCGGGTGGATCGCTGGGGGGAATGCAGGCGCTCGAATGGGCAGTCCGATACCCCGATCTGGTGCGGGGTTGTATCCCGATCGCATCCACCACGCGCCTGGCGCCGATGGGACTGGCGTGGAGCGCGATCGGCCGAAATGCGATCATGGCCGACCCGCGCTGGCGCGGCGGGAACTACTCCGATGATGACCCGCCGATGGCGGGCCTGGCGATCGCGCGCATGGTTGGCCACGTCACCTATCTCTCGGCCGCGTCGATCGCCGAGAAGTTCGGGCGCCGCCTGCAGGATCGCGAGGAGTATTCATACAGCTTCGCCGTCGACTTCGCGGTCGAGAGTTATCTGCGCTATCAGGGCGATTCCTTCACCCGGCGCTTCGACGCCAACAGCTATCTCTATCTCAGCCGCGCGCTGAGCTATTTCGACATCGCGCGCGCGTGGGGCCAGGGATCCCTGGCGGCGGCGATGGCGCGCGCCCGAGCCCGCTTCCTGATCCTGTCGTTCTCTTCGGATTGGCTCTACCCGCCCTCAGACTCCGCGACGCTTGCCGAGGCGTTGCGCGATGCCGGCGTCCCGCACGAGACGCACGTGATCGCCTCGGACTACGGTCACGACGCGTTCTTGATCGAGGAGGATCGCCAGACCGCGTACATTCGCACTTTCTTGCGGGGGCTCGATGCGTAACTACGGGTTCGAGACGCGGGCCGTGCACGCCGGGCAGCGCCCGGATCCCTATACCGGCGCGCGCGCGATGCCGATCTACCAGACGACGTCGTACGTCTTCGAGGACACGGAGCAGGCCGCCGCCTACTTCAATCTTCAAGAGTACGGCAACACTTACTCCCGCATCATGAACCCGACCAATGCCGCCTTCGAGGAGCGGATCGCGAGCCTGGAGGGCGGCATCGGCGCGGTCGCGACCGCGTCCGGCCAGGCGGCGCAGTTGCTGGCCTTGTTCACGATTCTCAAGCCTGGCGATCACGTGGTGGCGTCGCGGATGCTCTACGGCGGCACGACCACGCAGTTCCGCCATCTCTTCCGCAAACTCGGCATCGACCTCACGCTCGTGGACCCCGACGATCCGGCGAACTGGAGCGGGGCGGTGCGCGATACCACCCGCGTGTTCTACGGCGAGACGATCGGCAACCCCACCGGCACGATCCTGGATATCGAGACCGTCGCGGCCATCGCCCACGAGAACGGTGTTCCGCTTGTCGTCGACAACACGTTCGCTACACCGTACTTATGTCGACCATTCGACTGGGGTGCGGATATCGTCGTCCACTCGGCGACGAAGTTCATCGGCGGCCACGGCGTATCGATCGGTGGGGTGGTCGTGGACTCCGGGCGGTTCGATTGGGGCAACGGCCGGTTCGCCACCATCGTCGATCCGTCACCCGCCTACCACGGACTCGAGTTCCACGCCACGTTCGGAATGTACGGATACCTGCAGAAGCTGCGCTCCGAGACAATGCGGGACCTCGGCGCTCCCCTGTCTCCGTTCAATGCGTTCACCTTTCTGCTCGGACTGGAAACGCTACCTGTCCGGATGGATCGGCACGTCGCGAACGCGCTCGGAGTCGCCCACTTCCTTGCCTCGCACCCCGCCGTGGCGTGGGTGCGTCATCCCGGCCTCGACAGTAGTCCGTATCGTGTGCTCCGCGAGAAGTACCTCCCGCGCGGTGCCGGGGCGGTTTTCTCGTTCGGCATCCGCGGGGGACGCGACACGGGTCGCCGTTTCATCGAAGCGCTCAACCTGTTCTCGCATCTCGCCAACGTCGGAGATGCGAAGTCGCTGGTCATTCACCCGGCTTCCACGACCCACCGCCAACTCTCCGAGGAGGAACTCGCCGCGGTGGGGATCGGCCCCGAAGCGATTCGGCTCTCTATCGGCCTGGAAACCGTTGACGATCTGGTCGCCGACCTCGACGATGCGCTGAGAAAGGCGCTTGGATGAGTCGCGCATGAGCGAACGGATGCGTCCGGCGACCCTCTCGCGCGAT
Source organism: Chloroflexota bacterium (assembly GCA_016875715.1). Lineage (GTDB taxonomy): Bacteria > Chloroflexota > UBA6077 > FW602-bin22 > FW602-bin22 > VGOZ01. The sequence continues at coordinate 34,669 of VGOZ01000017.1, forward strand.
AAGCGGGAGGCGCTCGTCCGCCCCTATCAGGATCCCGTCGTCATCCGCCAGATTCTGGACTCCGCGCGCACGGTGGCCGTTGTGGGGCTTTCGTCGAACGTTCTCCGCCCCAGCCACTTCGTCGGCTACTACTTGAAACTGCACGGGTACCGGGTGATTCCGGTCAACCCGCGAGAGGCCGAGGTGCTAGGGGAGAGATCGTTTCCCGATCTTGCATCAATTCCCGAGCCGATCGATGTCGTCGATGTCTTCCGACAGCCCGATGCCGTGCCCGCGATCGCCCGGGATGCGATTGCGATCGGTGCCCGGGCGCTGTGGCTGCAGTTCGAGGTCATCAACCCGGAGGGGGCGGAGATTGCACGTTCGGCGGGACTCCAGGTCGTGATGGATCGCTGCATCAAGATCGAACACGCGCGACATCTCGGACGGATGCACTGGCTGGGTCTCAACACAGGCGTGATTACCTCGCGGCGAGCGCGCCTCGATGGCTGACGCCCCCTTCCGCTCCTGGCTACGCTGTTTCGGGCGGTGCTCGAGCGACGAATATCCGCTCGAGGGGTTCCTCTATCGGTGCCCGCGATGCCACGATCTGCTCGAGGTCGGTCACGACATCACTGCGCTCGGGACGCGGAGTGGCGACACGTGGAAGGCCCTGTTCGACGCCCGCTACAAGCGCACGGAATGGCCGTACGGCAGCGGCGTCTGGGGCAAGAAGGAGTGGGTGGGCCCGACGATCGACTCGGCAAACGTGGTCTCGCTCGATGAGGGCGGTACGAACCTCTTCTGGGCGGAACGATACGGCCGCGTGCTGGGACTGGATGACCTCTGGATCAAGATGTGCGGCAACAGCCACAGCGGATCGTTCAAAGACCTTGGCATGACCGTCCTGGTGTCGGTCGTCAAGCAGATGATCGCGCGGGGAACGCCGGTGCGCGCGGTAGTGTGCGCGTCGACGGGCGACACGTCGGCATCGCTGGCGGCCTACTGCGCGGTGGCGGGCATCCCGTCGGTCGTGCTCCTACCGCGGGGGAAGATCAGCACGGCCCAATTGGTGCAGCCGCTCGCGAATGGTTCGCGCGTCCTAGCGCTCGACACCGACTTCGACGGGTGTATGGAGATCGTGCAGCAACTCGTGGCCGAGCCGGGTGTCTACCTGGCCAACTCGCTGAACCCGCTGCGGATCGAAGGACAGAAGACCGTCGCGGTCGAGATCGTCCAGCAGTTCGACTGGGCGGTGCCGGACTGGGTGATCATCCCGGGAGGGAACCTCGGGAACGTGAGCGCGCTGGGCCTCGGCTTTCACATGATGCGCGACCTCGGCCTCGTCGAGCGCCTGCCGCGCATCGCGGTCGCCCAGGTGGAGGCGGCGAATCCGCTCTATCTCGCCTATCACCGCGAATTCGCGGGGGGCCTGACCCCGGTACACGCGCGGCCCACGCTGGCGACCGCGATCCAGATCGGCAACCCCGTGTCGTACCCGCGCGCGGTGAAGACCATCTGCGAGTTCAACGGCGTGGTGGAGCAGGCGACCGAGGACGAGCTCGCCGATGCGGCTGCGCGTGCCGATCAGGCGGGCCTGTACTGCGATCCGCATACCGGCGTGGCGCTGGCGGTGCTGGAGAAACTCGTCGCGCGCGGCGAGATCCTGCCGAGCCAGCGCGTCGTCGTCATCTCCACCGCCAGCGGCTTGAAGTTCAACGAGTTCAAGGTCGGCTACCACGATGGCACCCTGCCAGCCATCGCGTCCCGACGGGCGAATCGACCGATCGAACTGGCGGCGCGGTACGGCGATGTCCGCGCCGCGGTGTTCTCGCGTGATCTGGTCGAAACCGTTTGACCGGGCCTCGGCGAAGCCGGCATACTGGCGCAACCCAGAGTGATCCACAGTAACGAACTCAAAGCGCTCGATGGCCTCTACGGCACCTACGGCGTCAAGTACGCCGCCGGCGAGTTCATCGTCCACGAGCACGAGCCGAGTTCCGACCTCTATGTGATCCTGCGCGGCGCGGTCGAGTTCTCGGTCGCCGATCCGGAGACGATGAACCGTCGGGTCCTCCGCACCGCCCACGCCGGGGAGATCTTCGGTGAGATCTCCTGCTTTAGCGGCCTACCTCGGACCGCCTCCGCCCAAGCGGTTCAGGAGAGGATGCTGCTCAGGTTCCAGCGCGATACCGCGGTCGAGATGATTCGGACGAGCCCTCAGTTCGCCATCCGCCTCATCCAGACGATGGGTGACCGGCTCAGGCGGAACACCGAGATGTTGACTCAACTCTGGAATCGGTAGCATTCCTCCGAGTCTTCCGGAGGATCACCGCCCCATGACCGTGCCGACCGCCGATCCGTTCCGCGCTCGCTCATCACTCCCGATCGGCGGTGGGGGCAGGATCGGTTACTACCGCCTGGCCGCCCTCGCGGACCGGATCGCCCTAGGGCTCGATCGCCTGCCGATGACGGTCAAGATCCTGTTGGAGAATGCGCTCCGCAACCAGGCGCAGGACGGGTTCACCGAGGCGCACGTACGCATGCTCGCGGACTGGCGGCCGGGCGCGGCGAAGAACGAGTTCGCCTTCCTCCCCGCGCGCGTGCTTCTCCAGGACTACACCGGCGTTCCGGTAATCGTGGATCTCGCGGCGATGCGCGCGGCGATGGCGCGAATGGGTGGCGACCCGAGGCGCATCAATCCGCTCGTGCCGGTCGACCTTGTGATCGACCATTCGGTGCAGGTGGATGCCTTCGGCTCTCGCCTCGCCATGAGCGAGAACGTGACGCGAGAGTACGAGCGGAACGTGGAGCGCTACACCCTGCTCCGCTGGGCGCAGCGCGCGTTCCAGAACTTCCGTGTGGTCCCCCCGGGCACGGGCATCGTGCACCAGGTCAATCTCGAGTATCTGGCCCGTGTGGTGGACACTCGCCAGATCGATGGGCACACCGTTGCCCTGCCCGATACGGTCGTCGGCACCGACTCGCACACGACTATGATCAACGGCCTGGGCGTGCTCGGTTGGGGCGTCGGTGGTATCGAGGCGGAGGCGAATCTTCTCGGCCAGCCCGTATTCATGACCACGCCCGAAGTCATCGGCTTCCGGATCACCGGTCAGATGCCGGAAGGGACGACCGCGACTGACCTTGTGCTCACCGTGACGCAGATGCTGCGCCGCCACGGCGTGGTGGACAAGTTCGTCGAATTCTACGGCGTGGGCCTGAGCAATTTGTCTCTCGCCGATCGGGCCACAATCTCGAACATGGCGCCGGAGTACGGGGCGACCGCGGGGTACTTCCCCATAGACGACGAGACGCTGCGCTATCTGCGTCTCACGGGCAGGTCCGCGGAGACGATCGATCTCGTCGAGCGGTACGCGAAAGAGCAGGGACTCTTCCGCACCGACGCGACCCCGGATCCGACCTTCAACCAGACGCTCTCGCTCGACCTCGCGACGATCGAGCCAAGCATGGCCGGGCCCCGGCGCCCGCAGGATCGCGTTCCGCTCGCCGCTGTCGCGGGGAGTCTGCGCGGCGGATTCGCAGAGGCGTTCCTGGGCGAGAACGCGGATCGGAAGGCCGAGGTGACCATCGGTGGCGCGCGCTCCGAGATCGGCCACGGCTCGGTGGTGATCGCCGCGATCACCTCCTGCACTAATACGTCGAACCCTCGGGTAATGATCGCGGCGGGTCTCCTGGCGCGCCACGCCGTCGAGCGCGGTCTCTCCACCCGCGCCTGGGTGAAGTCGAGCCTGGCGCCAGGATCACGCGTGGTCACCGAGTACCTGGACAGGGCTGGCCTCACGCCGTACCTGGAGGCGCTCCGATTTCATACCGTGGGCTACGGGTGCACCACATGCATCGGCAACAGCGGCTCGCTGCCGGAGATCGTCGCGACCGCGGTGCGAGAGAAGGATCTCGTTGGCGCCGCGGTGCTCAGCGGCAATCGGAACTTCGAGGGACGCGTCAATCCCCTGGCGAAAGCCTCGTACCTTGGCTCCCCGCCCCTCGTCGTCGCGTACGCCCTCGCCGGAACTGTCGACCTGGACCTGACGCGCGATCCGCTCGGTACCGACGCGAACGGCCGCGACGTGTACCTCCGCGACATCTGGCCGACGAACGAGGAGGTTGAGGCGACCGTCGCGCGGGCCGTGGGGGAGGAGGCGTTCCGGACCCGCTACGCCGATGTGTTCAAGGGCGACGACGCCTGGAGGGCGATCCCCGCGCCGGAATCGGATCTCTTCGCATGGGAGGATGGCTCCACGTACGCCCAGGAACCGCCGTACTTCGAGGGCCTTTCGACCAAGCCGGCGCCCTTCACCGACATCGTCGGAGCCCAAGCGCTCGCCTTGCTCGGCGACTCGGTGACCACCGACCACATCTCGCCGGCGGGTAACATCCCGGCCGGGCGCCCGGCCGGGCAGTACCTGATCGAGAGAGGTACCCAGCCGCGCGACTTCAACAACTATGGCGCACGGCGCGGCTCCCACGATGTGATGGTCCGCGGCACGTTCGGCAACATCCGCCTCAGGAACGAACTGGTGCCCGGAAAAGAGGGCGACTACACCGTCCATCTGCCCTCCGGGGACGTGACGAGCATATTCGAAGCGTCGCGCCGCTATCTCGACGCAGGTACGCCGCTGGCTGTCATCGCCGGCCAGGAGTACGGCACGGGGAGTTCGCGCGATTGGGCCGCGAAGGGTCCGCTCTTGCTCGGCGTCACATTCGTCCTGGCGGAGAGTTTCGAGCGCATCCACCGGTCCAACCTGGTAGGGATGGGGGTGCTGCCGCTCGAGTTCCCCGGCGGAACGTCACGCCACACGCTGGGCCTGACCGGGCACGAGGTCTTCGACGTCGTAGGCGTCGAGGCCGGTCTGAAACCGCGCGCGGAAGTGACGGTGCGTGCCCATCGGCCCGATGGGTCGGTCACCGAGTTCCAGGCGATCGCGCGACTCGATAGCGACATGGATGTCGCGTACTACCAGCACGGTGGCATCCTGCCCTTCGTGTTGCGCCAACTGTTGCGCCCTTCCCCCGTGGTGGCCTGAGCGGCGCGGGGAGCTCTCGAGAGGGACGTGCTAGGATGCCCGCCCGATGAAGGATCTGCTGTTTCTCGGCGAGGGCGCCGGACCGGCCTTCTACGTCGTGGGCGCACTCGCGACACGCTTCGCGGTCACACGCGTCTTCGGCAACGAGCGATTGGACCAGCGGGCCGATGTGATGCGCCGTCTCGACTCTTTTCCGATCCTCGTCCTCAGCGATTACGACCGAGGACAGTTGTCGGACGACCTGCAGCGACGGGTGATCGATCTCGTTCAGCGCGGCGCCGGACTGCTCATGATCGGCGGGTGGTCCTCCTTCGGCGGTGCCCGGGGTAGCTGGCACGGAAGCCCGCTCGCCGAGATCCTTCCCGTTGTCATCTCCGATCAGGACGATCGGACCAATACACCGCTTGGCACGGTCCTTCAGGTGGTGGAACCAGACCATCCCGCCGTAGCCGCGATCGTTGGCCGGGAGCCCTGCTGCGTGTGCGGGTTCAACGACGTCCGCCCCCGCCACGGTGCGCAGACCCTCATCGCCGGCTATGAGTTGCGTGTATCCGGCGCTCTCCCATCCGGGGCTCACTTCGTGCGCCGTGAGACGCCGATGCTCGCCGTGTGGCGAGTGGGTTCGGGCCGGGTCGCCGCACTCGCGCCAGACGTTTCGCCCCACTGGGCGGGTGGCATCGTCGACTGGGGCGAGACACGGGTGAGACTGCCCACCGGTGCCGAGGTGAGCGACGTGTACCCGGCGTTCCTCGGCGGCCTTTGCGGCTGGCTCGCCGCGGAGTGAATCGGGTGACCTCGGAGATGGCAACAGCGCGAGAGATCCTGACCGAAGTCCTCGACGGGATCGAGCGCGTCGTCCGCGGGTGCGCCGAGGAGGACCTGCGCTACCACCCAACCGAGAACGCGACGAACTCCGTGGCCGCGCTCGTGCGCCACTGCTGCGGTTCGCTCGATTCGTGGCTCGCCCGCGCGGTTGGCGAAATATTCGAGCGCGATCAGGACGCTGAGTTCCGTTACGAGGGCGACCGGCTGAGCCTCCTCGCGCAGATCGACGCGGCGAGATCGCGGGCAATGGGTCGGGTGGGCGCGCTCACCGGGCGCGATCTCAGCGAGATCCTGGTGGTGCGCCGCCATAGCCAGGAGCGCGATATCGCTGTTTCCCGCTCCTGGTGCCTCTGGCACGCGATTGCGCACCTGGCCGAACACCTCGGGCACATGGCCCTGACCGCGCAGATCGCTCGCGCCCGGCGAGGCTGACAGCGGGAGTTCGACGGCTCGCGCGGGTTCGAGTCTCTACAGTGCCGTCGTGACCGAGGAGAGGCACGCTCTGGGCCGCCGTCAGGCCGGCCTGCTGATCGCCGCGCTGATGCTCGCCACGGCCCTGACCGCGCTCGACGTGACGATCGTCGGCACGGCACTCCCCACGATCGTAGGCTCGCTCGGGGGCGCGGAGTTGTACGCCTGGTCGGTAACGACCTATCTGCTCACTTCAACGGTGACAGTCCCTCTCTATGGTCGCCTCGCCGACATCTACGGCCGGAAGCCGATCTTCAACGTGGGGCTCGTGGTCTTCCTCATTGGATCACTCGCCTGTGGCCTGGCCGCCACGATGGACCAGTTGATCGCATTCCGGGCCGTGCAGGGTATCGGTGCCGGTGCGCTTCTCCCGATGGGAATGACGATCATCGGCGACACCTTCACGGTGGCGGAACGCGCCCGGGTCCAGGCGTTTGTTGTCTCCGTCTGGGGGACGTCCAGCGTGATCGGTCCGGCCGCGGGCGCGGCGATCGTCTCCTATCTGCCCTGGGGCTGGGTGTTCCTCATCAACATCCCCGTCGGCCTCGTCGCGCTCGTGATGCTGGGAGCAAACTATCACGAGACGGTGGTGCGCCGAAGCCGATCGATCGATATCGCCGGGGTAGTGAGCCTCAGCGCCTGTGTGAGTGTCCTGATGTACGCCTTCGAGATCGGATTCCGTGCCGAGGGGTTGGGCCTGCTGGCGCTCGCCGGCGGCGTGCTCCTCCTGTTCGTCGTAATCGAACGGCGGGCCTCCGATCCGATCGTGCCCATGGCGATCCTGCTACGTCCGGTCATCGGCGTCGGTTATCTCGCCAGCGTCATCCTCGGGGCGGTGCAGTTCGGCGTCAGTTCGTTCGTGCCGCTGTTTGTTCAAGGTGCGATGGGTGGGACCGCGGCATCGGTCGGCGCGGTCGTGACGCCGATGGCGATCGGCTGGCCGCTGGGTGCGATCATCTCGGGCAGGCTCATCGTGCAGCACGGTTATCGACGCGTCTTGATCGCCGGTATGGCCGCAGTGGCGGTTGGCTCGGCGTCCCTCTTGCGTCTCAATGCCCAGAGTTCGCTTGGCGAGGTCTTCATCGCCGTCGGCGTGATCGGGCTGGGAATGGGCCTCACGAACCCGCCGATCGTCATCGCGTTCCAGAATGCCGTCGACTGGGGCCAGCGTGGCATCGCTACCTCGCTTGGCCAGTTCTTCCGGACGATCGGCGGCGCACTCGTTGTCGCGCTGATGGGAGCGATCCTGAATCTGGAACTGGCCTGGCGCATGGGTACCGATGCGGCGTCGGATGCCGGAACCATCGTGAGCCACCTGCTGGATCCCGCGGCGCGGTCGGTGCTCGGACCGGATGTCGCGACTCGAGCTCAGGACGCACTCGCCTCTGCGCTGTGGGACATCCTCCTCATCCCGGCTGCGCTCGGCGTGCTCGGATTCCTGGTCATCCTCCGCGCGTTCCCAGCCGGTTCCGTGACGCAACTGGCGGCGACGGCCCAGAATGACCCCGGAACGCGGGCCGCGGGATGAGGGTGCGAGCTCTGTCGTGGGGGGCCGCCGCCCGGGCGGTGCTCCTGCTGCTCGTCACCGTCGGCTGCGGCGTCGCCCCGATCGAGATCGCCCTCGATGGGACGACCGTACGGCCCGGCGCTCCGGGCGTCGCGATTCCGGCGCGGCTCAGCTACCGCGTCGACCGCACGGCACGCGTTGCCGTGGACGTCGTCGGGCCCTTGGGCGCCTGGGTCCTCCGCGAGCCGACGATGCGGCACCCGGGCGAGATGTACGAGATCCGCTTTGACGGGACGGTCCCGTCGCACGATGGGCGCGATCGTGTGGTCATCCCAGACGGCGATTACACCCTGCGCCTCACGATCGCGCCGGAAGGGGGCTCTCCGATCGAGTGGACGGCCCCCATCGCGGTCGTGGCCGGCGACCCCGTCCCGCTCGTGCTGGGCGAACCGCGCCTGAGCCACGCTCGGATCACTCCGGACGGCGATGGGGTCGACGATGAGACGATGATCGACTACAGCCTCTCCAAGGAGGCGATCGTGCAGATCTGGGCCGAGAACGACCGTGGCAACCGCGCGACGATCCAGGGTCCGACGCGCCTGCCTGAGGGGAGTCACCGCCTGCCGTGGGATGGCAGTGCTGGCGGACGCGTGTTCGGGGGAAAGCGGCTCGCCGATGGCACCTACCGGGTGTCGGTACGCGCCGAGGATCAGGCCGGCAACGTGCGGACCCGCGCCGCACCGATCGAGATCGCCAATGGCGGCATCGAGCGCCTCGAAGTCGCGTCGGTGCGCTTCACCCCCGCGCGCGTGCGGCGGGGCGAGACGGTGCGGGTGGAGGCGAGCATCGTGAACACCGGCGAGACGGCGCTCGGCACGGCCGGGCCGCCGCCCTCCCATCGGTACAGCACCACGGACTCGTTCAGCGGTGTTCTCGGGCCGGATGGCGCCCCCCTCGCCGTGCGCGCGGGCACTTGGCGACTGGGCGTCGGCTGGCAGGGCGCGCCACAGGAACTGCCACTGCGCTGGGGTCTCGCCGAAGCGGCGGCCACCGAACTCGCGCCGGGCACGTCGATCGCACTGACCGCCGAGTTCACCGTCGATCTCCCTTCATCCACCGTGCAGCGGTTCTGGGTGGGCATGGTGCGGGAAGGGGTCGGGATGGTCACAGGCCGGGTTGGCGATCACCTCATCGCGATCGATCCCTGATCGATCAGCGCCGGGCCACATCCTCGTCCACCCGCCACTCCGCGGCGATGAGCGCGCGACGGCGAGCCCGCACCCTCAGCCGCCGCTGCCAGAACACGATAGCCCCGACGATCGGAATGGCGACGAGGCCGAACCAGAGGACGCCCGTGAAGGTGAAGAACTCGATGCCGTGCGCGTTTGGCATGGCGAAAACCACGTAGATCGCGGTACCGACCTTGAACGCGGCGAGCGTGCCGAACATCGTATAGGCAGCGACCCGCGCCTCCGGCGTCACTCGACAAGTCTACACTCGCCATGCATGCCGCTCCCGACCGTCGCCGCACCGCGGTGGCGGGAACCGGTGGCTGCACCCGGCGCGGGACCGATCTCCGAGGCGGCGGGGCATCCACTCGTCGGGCGGGTACTCGCCGCGCGGGGCTTCTCCGATCCGGACGCGGTCGCGCGGTTCCTGGACCCGTACCACCATCCGCGCTCCGATCCGCGAACCTTTCCCGGAGTCAACCAGGCGATCGAACGGTTGAGGCAGGCCCACGCAAGGGGCGAACGGGTACTTGTCTGGGGCGACTTCGACGTGGACGGGCAGACGGCGACTGCGCTGATGACGATTGCGCTGCGCCGTTCCGGCATCGATGCCATCTGGTACGTCCCGGATCGGGAGCGGGAGTCGCACGGCGTAGGGCCGACGGCGCCCACCATTGTGGATGTGCGTGGCGCGTCGCTGATCGTCACCTGCGACTGCGGTCTGGTCGATCTCCGTGTGATCAGCGCGCTCGCCGCGCGTGGGGTCGACACGATCGTGACCGACCACCACGCACCGGGCGATGGCAGCGTCGCCGTCGATCATCCGGCGCGCGCGGTCGTGGCGGCCGCACGACTACCCACCGATCACCCGGCGCGTCACCTGGCCGGAGCGGGGATGGCCTACGCTCTCGCGGCGCCGTTTCTGGCCACCTTCCAGCAATCGGGTCAGGACCTGTTGGATCTGGTGGCACTGGGGACCATCGCCGACGTTGCGGCCCTGATCGGAGATAACCGACGCCTGGTCGCCCGGGGCCTGCCTTCGCTGAATCAGGGACGGCGACCCGGTATCGGCGCTCTCCTGCGCGACGCGCTCCGACGCGAGGTCGACGACGTGGAGACGAGTCTCGCGGGGTGGACAATCGGACCCCGCCTGAATGCGCTGGGCCGCCTTGGCGATGCCTCGCGGGGGGTGGAACTGCTGCTCGCCACTGATCCGCGCGATCTCGATCGGCTCGGTACTCTGGCCGCCCAACTGAATGAGGAGCGCCAGGCCATCGGCGGCCGAGTCCAGGAGGAGGCGATCGAGATCCTCGATCGGCCCGCGGAAGACGTGGCCCACCGAGATCCCGTGGAGGGCCTCGCGTGGAGCGACCGCGACGCGATCGTCCTCGCGCGCGAAGACTGGCCAATCGGGATCATCGGTCTGATCGCGCAGCGTCTGGCCCAGGACTACCTTCGTCCGTGCGCGCTCGTGGCCATCTCTGGCGCCGAGGGCCGCGTCTCGATCCGTTCGCCAGAGTGGTGCGATCTCGTCCCAGTTCTGCGCGAGCTTCAGGCGGACGAGCAACTCGACTTCAGCGGCGGAGGACACGCCAGCGCCGCGGGCGGGCGGATCCCCGGCGGGCGGATCGCCCGGTTCGCCCATCTATTCGCAAGTGCGGTTGCGCGGCAGCGGCCCGCCGGCGAACTGATGGTTATTCACCGTCCAGAGGTGGCGATCGATCTCACCGATGTGAGCCTCGCGGCCCACCGTGCGTTGCGGCGCCTCGCACCATTCGGACGGGGCAATCTGGAGCCGCTCTTCATCGCCCGTGACGTGGAGGTACTCGAGGCGCGCGCGATCGGCGAGGCGGGTCGCCACCGGGCATACGTCCTCGGCAACGGTCGCGGGACACGGGCCCGCGCCGTCCACTGGAATGCCGTGCCGGTGGAACCCGGCGCGCGGGTTGACGTGCTGGCTCATCTCGGTCAGGATGCGTTCAACGAGTTCGTAGGCCCGCGCCTGACGATCCGGGACATCCGCCCGGCCCGGTGATGGCGCGCGCCGTGCGCCGAAGGGTGTCGCAGATAGATGGTGGGCCAGGATGTCACCTTCGCGGTTCGCCTGCTGAGGTTTACGCTGCGCTCGTCGGGGTGTCGCAGATAGATGGTGGGCCAGGATGTCACCTTCGCGAGCAATGGCGGTCGCGCCACGGGCTATCTGAGCCGCCCACAGTCCGGTCGCGGTCCCGGAGTCCTGGTCATTCAGGAGTGGTGGGGTCTGAACAGCCACGTTCGCTCTGTGGCAGATCGGTTCGCCGTAGAGGGGTTCGTGGCCCTGGCGCCGGACCTCTATCACGGCGTGACGACACGCGAGCCGGACGAAGCCGGCAAACTGCTCATGGCGCTGGACATCGATCGCGCGGCGCGCGATCTGACCGGGGCGGCACGGTATCTGGCTGCCTCCGGCGCGACGGGTGCCTCCGTGGGCGCGATTGGCTTCTGTATGGGCGGCCAACTGGCCCTGTATGCCGCCACGGTGGCGCCCGAGAAGATCGGCGCGGTGATCGACTGTTACGGCGTCCACCCCAACGTGAAGCCCGACCTCTCCCGCCTTCGCGCGCCAGTCCTCGGCCTCTTCGCAGAGAAGGATGGGTTCGTCACGCCGGCGGTGGCACGCTATCTGGAACGACGGCTCCGCGAGGCCGGACGCGACGTCGAGATCCACATTTACCCCGGTGTTGACCACGCCTTCTTCAACGACGAGCGACCGGAGGTGTACGACGCGGCGGCCGCGAACGACCTGTGGCGGAGATCGCTCGCGTTCCTTCACGAGCACCTGTAGAATGATCGTGGTGAGGTTGTAGCAGTGGCAATTGTGGGTGGCTCTTCCTTGGGGCCGGGGTCGCCGACACCGGTGCAGTACAACTACCAGGCGTCGAGCCTCGGCAAGCCGAGCCTCACGTACGACGCCGGATCTCGGCGTGTGGTGACGACGGTGGCGCTCGGCCCGGGTGACAGCCGGCTTGCCGCGAACTTCGAATTGCGGCCACCGGCGCGGACTCCTGGAGTCAACATCGGTGCACAGCGCGGCACGTTCGTCGACGTCAACGCTTGATCGACGCCCCACTGCGCTGACCGCCGCGCACCTCCCTGCACGGGCGATCTCACCGACGCGAGTCCACTGCTGACCGATCCCTCCCTGGCCTGGGTCCTCTCGTTCTCCGATCCCGCGCGCGGTGTGGGCTGGAATCCCCGGTCACGCACCGTAGAACGCTGGAAACTGGCCCGCATGCGCACGCTGCTCGACCTGCTCGGCGCCCCGGATCGCGCCCTTCGCATCGTCACGATCGCCGGTACGAATGGCAAGGGCTCGACCGGCGCAGTGCTGGAATCGATCCTCAGTCACGCCGGACGACGTGTCGGATGGTTCGCGCAACCGCATCTGCATACCTTCCGTGAGCGCATTCGGATCGAGCGCGAGACGATCGATCGCGATCGGTTTGGCGCGGCCGTGACCGAAGTGCGAGAGGCCGTCGCGGACCTGCGCGCCAGGCATCCCGAAGCGGATGAACCGACTACCTTCGAACTGACGGTCGCGATCGCGGCGGTGGCGTTCGCGCGGTCCGCCATCGACATCGCGATCTTCGAGGTGGGCCTCGGCGGCCGCCTCGATCCGGTCAACGCACTCTCGCCGTGCCTCACCATTCTCACCCGGATTGGGCGGGACCACGAGGCACTGCTCGGCTCGAACGTCGGCGCGATCGCGCGCGAGAAGGTTGGCATCGCGCGGCCCGGGGTGCTCTGCCTCTCCTCACCGCAGGTGACTGCCGCGATGCGGGCCATCGAGCGCACGACCGCGAAGATCGCGGCGCCCCTCCGATTGGTCTCCCCGCTGCCAGTCGCGTCTGCAACCGACGGCGTCGCACGCGTCCGTCCTGGCAGATCAGGCGCGCACGTGCTCCTGGGATTGACGGGAGTGCATCAGAGGGAGAACGCGGCCCTCGCCGTCGCCGCCGTCGAATCGCTGGCCGATCACGGAGTCGAGATACAAGAGGATGCCGTTGCCGCGGGGCTCGCCGCGACGCGATGGCCCGGGCGCCTTGAGGTGATCGCCGGAGACCCCACGATCATCCTGGACGCGGCGCACAATCCGCTCGGCTCCAGCGCGCTCGCGCACGCGCTCCGGAGCCTGGCGCCGAACGGATACGATCTGGTCTTCGGATGCGCCCGCGACAAGGACATCGGCGGAATACTGCGGGCCCTCTTGCCCCGGGCGCGGGCCGTGCGCCTCGCGGGTGCGGACGATCCCCGGGCGGCTACGGCGACGGAGATCGTGGCGCGCGTGGCCGCCGTCAACCGGCGCCAACTCACGGCCGCGCCCGATGTGGCATCGGCATTAGCCGGCGCATGGCCCGATCCGCCCCGACCGATCGTTGTGACGGGATCGTTTCGTGTGGTCGCGGCGGCCCGCGTAGCACTCGGACTCGCTCATGAATGCGACTGACTGGCTCCCCCGGGCCGAGGGTCGCGACGTCTGCTACCTTACGACGACGGGGCGGACAACCGGTCTCCCGCGCGAGATCGAGATCTGGTTCGCGAGCGAGTCGGGCCGCCTCTTTCTGCTCGCCGGGGGACGCGACCGGAGTCACTGGGTGCGTAACCTGCGGCAGGATCCCATCGTCACCATTCGTGTCGGCGATGCGCGCGTGGTCGGGCGCGCACGGGTCATTGAGGGAGAGGCAGACGATCCCCGGGCACGCGAACTCCTCGACGGGAAGTACCACGGGTGGAGGCCAGGCCGAGGGCTGACGGAGTGGGCCCGGACCGCACTACCGGTGGTCGTGGAGTTCTCGTCGTGAATCCGGGGGAGGCACGATACGACCATGCGCGTGCCGAGGATGCCCGGGCATTCCACCGGTCGACTCCCGTCGTCGACGGCCACGCCGACAGCATCCTCGGCGTCCTCGCTGTTGAGCGGACGCTGGTAGCGCGATCGGACCGCGGGCATCTGGACTTCCCTCGGGCACGCGATGGTGGTCTCTCCGCGACAATCCAGGCGGCGTGGCCGGCGCCTGCAACCTACTCGACCGCGCTGGTCCGCGTCACCGTGCAGGTGGAGGCGATCCGCGATGAGATCGACCGATCGGAAGGTCGGGCTGTGCTCGCCAGGTGCGCCGCGGATATCGACGATGCGTTCGTGCACGGCCGTCTGGCCGTGCTCATCGATGTGGAGGGAGCCGAGGCGCTGCACGGCGATCTGGCCGTGTTCCGCTCTCTCTACCGCGCCGGCGTGCGCGTCTTCCAGCCGGTGTGGAATCACCGGAACGCCGCTGCGGATGGCGTGGAGGAGGAGGATCGCGGCGGTGGTCTGAGCGCTTTTGGCCGTGCGCTCGTCGCGGAGGCGAATCGCCTCGGTGTCGCGATCGACCTCTCTCATATCGTCGCGCGCGGATTCGATGAGGCGATCGACCTGAGCGCGCATCCAGTGCTGTTCACGCACGGGAATTGCCGCGCCCTGTTCGATCATCGCCGCAATCTGCGCGACGATCAGATCCGGCGCCTGGCCGAACGCGGCGGTGTATTCGGCATCTCCTATGTCGCCACCTTCATGGGCGAGGGCGAGGTGACCGTGAGCCACGTGGCCGATCGAGTCGATCACGCAGTACAGGTCGCCGGCCCCCACCATGTCGGACTCGGCTCGGACTGGGACGGTACCGATCTCCTGCCCCGCGGTCTGGAAAGCGCCGAGCTTCTCCCAAATCTCACCGCAGAGTTGATGGCACGCGGCTACGGCCGCGAGGATCTCCAGGCGATCCTCGGCGGCAACTACCTGCGCGCGTTCCGCCAGATCTACGGCGCATGACGGCGCGGCGGTCCGACCGGGTCGCCGCCCTGGTCGCGCGACTGCGCATGCACGCGACGTTCGACCGTGCCCGCGCCCGCGAACTGGCGATCGAGATCGTTCAGACCGAGACCTCACCCCGCGCGCTTGAGTCGGCGCTGGCCGAACTCCAGAGCGAGCCCCCGGACGAGTCCCGGATTCCCCTGCGCGCCCTGTACGATCGACTGGAGAAGGCGGGGCTGCGGCTCGATGTGGATTGCTCGTTCCGGACGGCGATCGTCGAGATCCTGCGCGCGCTCGATAGCCGCGCCGACGCCGACATCGCCGAGCGCGCGATCCGCACGATCCAGCCGATTCCGCCCTCGATGATCGATGTGGCGCAGCCGCTGCGCGCCAACGGCCTGCTGCTCCTCGTCCGCGAGGACGCCGAAAGGGCGCTATACCGTGCCGCCGAACTCCTCACCGATCCTCATGTCTCCCGGTTCTCTGGCGAGCCGGCCGCGACGGCGATCCGGGTGCTGGCCGCGCAGCGGAACCTTGCGCCGATCTGGGGGCTGGCGCGGCGGCCAGGGCTCGCCCCGGAGGCCCTCGCCGCGGCCATCGAGGCACTGCGTGGGATGCCGCGAGATCTCCTGGGGGAGTTGCTGCGTGACCATCTCGACTCCCTGCGCGCGGACCCGGGCGCGGGAGACGCCGTCCTGCTCGTGCTCGGCGATGCCATCATCGGCGGCCGCTTCGCGCAGTTCTACGAGCGCCTTGTCGATCTCATCGAGGCGGTCGCGAATCCGCCGCTCTGCGCCTACCTCACCGGCGCGGTGGTCCGCGCCGAAGATCGCGCGCTCACCA
>VGOZ01000018.1 GCA_016875715.1 Chloroflexota bacterium
GTCGCATCGTGCCGACCGAAGGCGATGTTCTCGGCAACCGTCGCGGAGTGGAGGAACGGATCCTGGAAGACGTACCCCAGTTGACGGCGCAGCGACGGAAGGCTGATCTCGCGGAGATCCCGGCCGTCGATGCGAACCACGCCGTTGGCCGGGTCGTAGAACCGCCCGAGAAGCAAGCCTAGCGTCGTCTTTCCCGCGCCGGTCAGGCCCACGATACCCACGGTGTCGCCGGGATTGACCGTCAGATCGATGTCGGACAGCGCGGACTGATTCGCGCCTTGATAGCGGAAAGAGACCCCCTCGATCGAAACGCCGCCCACGATCTCGGGTAGTTCCGGCTTGGCGCGGGATTCTTCGACCGTCTCGATCACGTCGCGGTGGTCGAACAGGCGCTGAATGCGTTCCGCTCCCGCCGCCGCGCCGGAGACCAGGTTCAGGGTCAGGCCGAGTTGACGGACAGGGGTGACGACCATGCCGAGGTACTGAGTAAATGCGACAAGGCTGCCGAGCGTCAGCTGGCCGTCGAGGACCCGGTCGCCGCCCACCCAGAAGACCGCCGCGATCCCGGCAGCGGTCACAAGGCTCATCAGCGGGAACACCCACGAGTTCAGCGCGCCTAGACGGAACGCCGCGTCAAACAGCGTATCGGCGTGCTTGCCGAACCGAGCGACCTCACGTGGCTCGGCCGCGAACGCCTTGACCACGCGCATTCCGGTCAGGTTCTCCTGGAGCATCGCCGTCAACTGGCCGTACTCGTGCTGAATGCGGCGCGATCGCTCTCGCGCCGGACCGGCGTAGAGCAGAGCGATCACCGCGACGAGAGGGACCACCGCGACGGCGATGAGCGTCAGGCTCGGATCGATCGTGATGAGGATCGCGATGATGAGAACGAGGAGGAAGGTCAGATTGAACAGGGAGTTCAGGCCGCCATTAAGGAACTCCTCGATCGCGCCGGTGTCGATCGAGGAGAGGGCGAACAGATCGCCGGACCGCGCCCGGGTGTGGTAGGCGTAGGAGGAGCGCTGGACCTTCTCGTAGATGCGATCGCGCAGGTCGAAGGCCACCGCGGACGCGAAACGCTGATACCCGTAGGTGACGCGGTACCAGACCGCGTCGCGGATGAGGGCGAGGACGATCGTTAGCACCGCCGCGGCGATGAGGAAGCCGAAGTTCCGCTCGCCCAGCCCTCGGTCGATCGCCTGCCGGACGATCTCGGGTAGCGACATCGCCAGCAGGATCTGCACGAAGTGCCACCCGATGGTCGTCCAGCCGAGACTCTGGTAGGGCGACGCGTAACCGAGAATGACGCGCAGATACCTCACGGTCGAGGTCCGGTCATCGCGGCGCTACCGCCCCCGGGCTCGACGGTGACCCACGACTGACACTCGGCGGCACGCGTTCGGGAATCGTACCCTCCAACGGGGGATCGGGCAACCGCCCACGGCGGGCGGCATTGCCCCAATCGCATATTGACCCCCGCCGGCGAACAGGATAGGCTGGACCTCTATCAACAGAGTTCCCGAATCGTTACGGATTCGGTATGCAACTCCACCCCGGGTCGCGGATTCTTGATCAGTGGAGGTTGGTGTGGCGTCGTACGATTGGCCAGCCCTCGACCGTAGTCAGGTCATCGATCCTGATGTGGCGCTCGATCGGGAATGGACTCTGACAAGTCGGGCCGGGTGCACCGCCGCGGGTACCGCGCTTGGGGCCTGTGCACGCTCGTCTCACGGCACGCTGATGGTCACAGATCCGTCGGGCGAGCGGCGCGTTCTCGTCGCGAAGATGGATGAGGAGATCGAGATCCTGGATCGCGACGGTGGAGAACGGATCGCGCTGGCGACAAACGAGTATCACGATGGCACGATCCACCCCGGAGGGCACCTCCATCTGGAGTCGGTTCGACGGGATGAAGATCGCGTCGTGTGGCGCTGGCGCGTCCGCGAGATCACGATCGAGAAGTCGATCTCACTGCTGCCGAGAAAGGCGGCCACGGTTGTTCGCTACCGTGTGGTCGATTCGCCGCAGCCGATCCGTCTGCGAGTGACGATCTTCCTGGCGAATCGCACGGTGAACGAGCGGACGCAAGGCGCGCTCGATTGGCGTTACGGCATCGAGTCCCGTGCTTACGGGATCGTTGCCCGGGCCTGGCCCGAGGCGATGCCCGTCGGTGTGTTCGGTTGGTCGGCGCACCATGGTCACGTCAGTCCCGGCCTTTTTGTACAGACCGATCTCTGGTACTGGCGTTTCCTCCACCGCAACGATCGTGCCGATGGCTACCCCTATGTCGAGGATCTCTTCAGCCCGGGCCTGATGGCCTTCGATCTTCAGACCGGCGGTGAGGCGACGATTCTGGCGTCCGGTGGGGCAGCCGATCCGGGGCATCTTCAGCGGATGGAGGTTCGCCTTGCCCACGAACTGGAGGCCTGGACGATGAAGCACCAGCCTCCGGATTTCACGCCGCCGCCGTGGTTGGCAGCCAGGCCGGATCACTTCGACAGGGCTTCCGCGAGCGCCGTTCCTGCCGAGGCCGGCAGATGATCCGCTGCAGCGTGGAGGAGGCCGAAGCACCCGGCCAGCATCATGTCGCCGTACGGAGCGGCGTAATAGGCGCCTGAACCGACCCTCAGCAGCCGCCGGCGCGGGCCTGTCACCGCCCGGAAAGCCGGTGGCGGCCCGCCACGCGGCCAGACCACCGCGCCGTGCCCACGATTGTGGAAGACCTCGTCGTTGGAGATCGTACCGTCGCCGAGCTGCGCGAGGTATCTCTCCAGCCGCGCTACGGTGAGTTCGCCGGTGTGGTGCTCGAAGATGCCGACGATCCTCTCCTCCTCGATAGCGAACGCGAGCGTGTGGAAGTTCCCCACATTGACGGCAAGACGCGTGCGCTCGTCCGCGACCGCCGGATCGTCGCGTGCGCCGAGGATCGCTGCCGGACCGGTGTCCATCACCACGAGGGGCACCCCCGCCGGCGCCGCCGCGGCGACCGCGGCCATGCGCGTAAGGTGGGAGGGAATCGCGTCTCCGGCGTACGCGAACGCGCGGAGGTCGTTTCGTGCCTCCACCGTTTCGGCGAGGTGGGCAAACCGGAACTGACGGTCGCTCATATCTGGCGGCGCCGCTCCGTGGTCGAACACCGCTACGGCAAGCGCGTCCCACTCCGGGTTCTGGTGGAAGGCGCGCAAACTTACCTGTATCGCGCCGAGGTGTAAGTCGCCCATTACGACCGTGCGACAGGCGGGCGGCGCCTCGACCGCGTTGCCGACGATCCGAACGCCGAGTGCCTCGATCTTCGTGAGATCGTCGTCGAAGCTCAGCGCCGCCACGCGCTCGGCGAAGACGGGCAGGCCGGCCCGCAAGTGATCCTCCACGGCCCACATCGAGGGCCCGCCGCCCGCGGTCGTACCTACGAGAAGCAGCGGTGCCCGATCATCCGTCGCGGCGCGAATCTGACCGGCGGCGATCGCGGTTGGCGACGGCATCACGAGTTTGATGCCGTTTTCGATTGGCTGTTCCGTATCCCAGAGCAGGATGTCCTGCGTCCCGGTGCCGACGTCGATCGCCAGGATACGCACGCCTACAATCGTAGAGGCCGTGCCGGGCCTGGCCGCTTCAGGTCGGACTAGACTGCGATCCCGTGCGGATTGGCATCATCGGCGGCGGACAGCTCGCGCGGATGACGGCTCAGGCCGCACCGGGCGAAGGTTGCGCGGTTTCGGTCGTCGAGCGTGCCGGCGGATCGCCTGCCGGACAGATAGTCGGTTCGGCGGAGATTGTGGGCGACTGGCGCCAGGAGGCGGTGCGAGCGCGCCTTCTGACGACCTCGGACGCCATCGTGCTGGAAAACGAGTTCATCGACCCGGCGGCGCTCGCGTGGTTCGAGAGGCGGGGATGCCCAGTCTTCCCGTCGGCGTCGGTGCTCGCGGTCATCCAGGACAAGCTGACGCAGAAGCAGATGCTCCAGGCGGCCGGAGTTCCCGTGGCCGACTTCGTGCCGATCGCGTCGGTCGATGATGTCCGCCGCGCCGGCGAGGCGTGGGGATTTCCCATCGTCGTGAAGGCGAGGCGGAACGGCTACGACGGCTATGGCAACATGACACTGCGTCGGGGAGACGACTTCGATGCGGCGCTCGACCGGCTGGGCGGGGGCACCGGCGCGGGCGGACCGGGCGGCCTCTACGCCGAGCGATGGGTGCCCTTCGTCTCCGAACTCGCCACGATCGTCGCGATCGGCACTGGCGGAGAGACAACCCTGTACCCGATCGCCGCGACGACGCAGGAGGACCACATCTGCCACGAGGTCATCGCTCCGGCGCCGATCGATGCGGCCAGTATCGATCGAGCGATTGCCGTCGCTCGTGGCGCCGCCGCCGCCAGTGGTGCGGTCGGGTTGCTCGCGGTTGAGATGTTCCTGCTCGGCGATGGGCAGGTCCTCGCCAATGAATTGGCTCCCCGGCCCCACAACTCTGGCCACTACACGATCGAAGCGTGCGCGACGTCGCAGTTCGCCAATCTCTGTCGGATCGCCTCCGGGCGGACGCCCGGTCCGACGACGATGGTACGCGGCGGAGCCGCGATGGTGAACCTGCTAGGCACGACGAGCGGCGCGGCCAAGCCTACGGGTCTGTCCGCGGCTGGAGCGGTGCCGGACTTCTTCGTCCACATCTACGGCAAGGCCGAAGTCCGCCGCGGACGCAAGATGGGGCACGTCACCGCGCTGGCCGACTCACCGGTGGATGCGCTCGAGCGCGCCCGTGCCGCGGCCCGTATGATCGGATGGTGAGATCGGCACCGCGCGTCGGCATCGCGATGGGGAGCGAGTCCGACTGGGGGATGCTCCGCCCGGCCGCCGAGATCGTGGCCGAGTTCGGCGTGCCGTTTGAGGTCCGCGTCCTCTCTGCGCACCGCACGCCCGATCGCATGGCCGAGTATGGGCGGACCGCGGCGGAGAGAGGGATCCGAGTGATCGTCGCAACCGCCGGTGGCGCGGCACATCTGCCCGGAATGCTCGCGGCGCACACGATCGTGCCGGTCATCGGTGTGCCGGCCCCAACGGCCCATCTCCAGGGTCTGGATTCTCTCCTCTCGATCGTGCAGATGCCACGCGGTGTGCCGGTGGCGACGGTCGCGATCGGCGGGGCGCTGAACGCGGGCCTGCTCGCGCTCCAGATCCTCGCCACCAACGATGACGCGCTGGCGGAGCGTCTGGTCCGCTATCGCGCCGAGCGGGCCGAGGCGGTGATCGCGAGCGATGCACGCGTCGCCGCGGACGGCGCATCGCTCGGCGGGGGAGCGTAGGCGCGATCGGTCCTCAGGGCCGATCGATCCAGCGGTAGCCTTCCCCTGCGGGGACGATCTGTCCCCAGGCCGGAAAAGGACGATGAGTGAACGCCCAGGTCGCGTCCGGGCCCGCGTCGGTGAGCATGCGCCGCCGCGACCGCTCCATCGACTCGGCGTCCCTCCCTCGCGACACCCACGACAGATTCCGGACCTCGCACGGGTGATGGAAGAGATCGCCGACGAAGTAGAACCGCGCGCCGCCGGAGACCACCCGCACGCAGAGATGACCCGGCGACTCGCCGGGCGTCGCCAGCGCATCGACTCCGGGGACGATCGTGCGATCGCCATCGATGGGATCGAGGAGGCCGGCCCGCGCCACCGCCCCGAGGTGTACCGAGAGCAGCGAGTGCGGATCGTGTCGGGAGGGCAGCGAGTCCCAATCGGCCCGACCGATCGTGTGGCGCGCGTTCGGGAATCTTGGTTGGCGGACCCCATCGCGGATCTCGCTCGCGCCCGCGAAGTGATCGCCGTGGCCGTGGGTGACGACCACGTGGCTGATGTCGCCCGGGCCGAAACCAAGCGCGTGGAGACCGGCGAGCAGGCCGGGCGAGCGTTGATGGCGCGGCGGCTTCCACATTGAGAGAGGGCCGGGATCGTCGAAGCCGAGATCCACCAGCACACGCGCCCTTCCGATCTCGATGAGGGCGCAGTGGTACCCGACCGTGATCTCGCCGAGGTCGTCCGCCTCCGGAACGTCGCGTCGCCACACCGCCTCGGGAACGAGGAGATCGCGCACGATCGTCGATCGCCCCGACCCGTCGGAGATGAGGCTGACCCGGGCGTCGCCGAAGGTGCGGGTCGTGACGTAGCGCGACGGCTCCATTTCCCACGCATCGTACCATCCGGGCGCGTCGCCCCCGTGATGATCAGCCTCGCGGTCCGCCCGCCACGTAGATCGTCTGGCCATTGACATAGGCGGCGTCGTCGCTGAGGAGGAAGGCGATCACCACCGAGATGTCGCGCGGTCGCGCGATTCGGCCGAGTGGTACCTCCTTGGCCCAGGCCTCGGCGAGCGCGTCCCAGTCCAGATTCTGGCGGGCGGCGACGGCCCGGGTCATCGCCGTGTCCACATACCCCGGGGCGACCGCGTTGGTGGTGATCCCGAAGGGGCCCAGTTCGATCGCCAGGGTACGCGCCAACCCCTGGATGCCCGCTTTCGCCGCGGCGTAGTTTGCCTGCCCGCGCAGACCGAGCGCGGAGATCGACGACAGGAGGATGATGCGACCGGCACGCCGCGGAACCATCAAGCCCTGCGCCGCACGCGCCACCAGAAATGCGCCGCGGAGGTGCACGTCCATCACGTCGTCCCAATCCTCCTCGCTCATGCGAAAGAGGAGGTTGTCCCGCAGGATGCCGGCGCACGCCACCGCCGCGTCGACGCGCCCGAACGCGCGCTCGACTTGCTGAAACGCGGTTTCGACAGAGGCCCGGTCGGTCACGTCGGTCCCGATGGCGATCGCGCGATTGGACCCGAAGCGGTCGACCAGAGTCCAGTGGATGGCGGTCAGCCGCGCTTCGTCACGATCGAGCAGTGCGACCCGCGCGCCCCTGGTGAGAGCGAGTTCGGCCGTATCGGCGCCGATGCCGCTCGCCGCGCCCGTGATGGCGATCGTACGGTCGCGGAGATCGGCGCGCGAGGTAATTTCCGACGTGGCCGGTTCTCGCGCGCGACTACTGGACGAGGCGGAGGTGGCCGCGGCGCACCTCGCGCTCCGGCATCGGATCGGAAGGCGCGGCACCGGTACTCTCGCCGCCGGTGAGGAAGGCCGACGCGATTGCGATGAGTGCCGCGCACAGGCGGTCATCCTCGCCGGCGGCTTCGGGGAGCGGCAGCGAGATCGAAGCCTCGCGCACGAAGGCGAGACCGCGACTGACGAACAGGCTGTTCCGATCGACGTGGACCGGACGCCCCGGAAACGCGGTGCGCAGCGGAGCGGCCAGACCGTTGAGGAAGGCGGGGTCGGCCATCCGCCGCTGGACGCGCAGGACTTCCGGATCGGCACGCGAGAACGCGCGAGCGCCGCTGAGCGTGACCATCGCGCAGTCGAGGAGGACGAACCGGAGAAACCAACCGCTGGGGAGGGGAACCGATCGAGCCGCGACCCGTCCCTGCGCCGACCGCTCGTGGGTCTTTCCCGCGGCGTATACCTGTGCCCCGTTATCTCCCGCGCATCGTACGTGCCGGCCGGCCCGAGGCACGCCGTCCGAGTCCGGTCCCGGTAGCGTCTCGGGAAAGGCGCTGGCGAAGGCGTCGACCGTGCGCCGAATCCGCGCGGGCACGGTCGTCGGCGTCCCTTGCTGGAAGGAGGCGCTTCCGTCGACCCGTGGCACCGCCCCAGATCGTACAGGATCGTACGGGCCTCCATGGTATGGCGCGGCGCACGGCTGAGTTGCCGGGTACATCTCGGTCTCCTGCGTTGTCCGGCCCGGAACTCCGGCGCCTACAGCGCGTGCGTGCTTCCCAGCGTGTACCTCCCTTCCCGAATCATCTCCCCGTCTCCAGGTGTCCACCAAACCGGCTCAACTCCAGGGGCGGTGACGTGGTCGTAGGCGAGGGTCCGCTTGAGATGCTCGCCCTGCCCGTTCGAGACGGTGCTTTCCGCAGCGCGTCGAAGGGCCCGACGCCGTCGGCTTACTCGCTGCTGTTCCAAGAGGCCTTCCCGCTGCTCGTGCCGTAGCAGGTGTCGGTGCGGGTGGTAGGACCGCCGACCTGGTAGCTCAGCGGCCGGTCGGAGGCGTCGTAGGTGACACTGCCGAGCAGTGTGTTCCCGCGGGAAGACGTCATGCCGCTGAGATGCCAGTAGCCACCCCAGCCGCCGTAGTGGTAGGTCAGCTTCTCGCGACCGGATCCGTCATCGGGCAGCGTGAAGGTTCTCTACCGGCGCTGATCACGAATGGCCCGCACCGCGAGGAACACCGTGTAGACGAGTGGCGAGAGTGCTGCCGCCAAGCCGGAGAGAAGGCGGTCATCGAACTGGTGGTTCGCCGAAACCCAAAATGGAGCCTGAGTAAGTCACGGCGTCCAGCAGTGCAGCGACAGCGCAGATGATCCACTCGACTCTGTCCTTCTTCCTGGAGGCAGCGTCGTTCGCCCATCTCTCGCATTCGCTCGACGTGGCCGAGTTCGAGGCGGAGGAGGTCGTCCCTCACCTCGCCTGCCCACCGAACTTCGTTCTCCTGCAGAATCGCGGCCGCCGCGGTGAGCCCGCGACGGGCTCCCAATCGAAGTCCCAGGACGTGGTCGCGCACGATCACCGGCTCTCCCCGGTGTGTGACGACGCTATCGGTCTCCGGCGACTCTCAGGCAGCCCGGGCGAAGATCTCGCGCAGTTCCCGCACGACCTCGCGGTTCGCGAAGGGCACCGTCTCCTCGCGCGATCGCGCGAGCGCCGCCTGCAGGCGCGCCCGCACGTCTTCAGGCAGCGACTCGACCGGGCTGTCCGGCGGGCCGAATGCCGGGTCGCTGGCGTACACCTGCGCGCGCTTCTCGGCGCGCAACTTCGTCACCGAATCCGGTCGCTCCTTGAACGCCCCGATCTCCTTGAAGTCGTGATCCATGATCACGAACACGGGAATCGAGCGGAACTCGCCGCGGGCGAGGTACTGATCCATCAGATCGAGGTTCTGATCGCGATTGAAGATCCGGAAGTCGATCTTCCCGGACTCCTCGCTGAGGCGAGCGAGGACCGGCAGGTTGGCGATGACGTCGCCGCACCAGTCCTCGGCCAGCACGGCCACGTGCGTGGTCCGGGACAGACCCTTGAAGACGGCGATGTCGGCGGGGTCGATCTGGATGTTCTTCTCCGCTGCCTCGAGCCGCTCGCGATTGCGGGTCATCGCCGCTACCCAATCTGCATAGGTTGCACCAGTCGAGTAGCGCTCTTTGGATATTGGCACGGGTCTACTCCTTCGCTTGTTGATTCTGGCCAAATAACCACCCAGGCTCCTCGAACGCGGGGTGGGGATATCTGTAGAAACCGCGTCCGGACTTGACGCCGAGATGCCCCGCCGACACCAGATCCTCGAGCACCTTCGGCGGCCGATCGCGTTCCTCGCCCGATTCGGCGAACCATTGCCGTTCGATGTCGAGCATCACGTCGAGTCCCGCCCGATCCATCATCTGGAACGGCCCCAGCGGGCATCGCAGGCCGATCATCACCGCCCGATCGACGTCCTCGACCGACGCGTGGCCGCGATCGACGAGGGTCATGGCCGCCTTCTTGATCTGCCGCCAGACGTAGTTGTGGATGAACCCCTGGCTCTCGCCATGGACGCGCGCCGAGGCGATGCCCAGCGACCGCCCCACGCGGTAGGCCCGATCAAGCACGTCATCGCGCGTCGCCCCACACGTCATCGTCTCGACGTAGGGCCTCAGCCACGGATGGTTCGTGAAATGGAAGTTGCAAAGCCGGTCCGCGAAACGCACTGCGTCGGCGAGGCGGCGGCTCTGGATCGAGGAGCTATTCGTCGCTAGGATCGCCTCGCGCGGCGCGGCCATGTCGAGGTGCCGGAAGATCTCCCGCTTGACCTCGATCCGCTCGGTGGCTGCCTCGATCGTCATGTCGGCGGTCGCGCAGGCGGAGGCGAGATCGGCGAAGTGCTCGATCCGCTCGAGGACGATCTCGGGCTGCTCGACGCTTGCCTCGAGCAGCCCGAGTCTTCCCTGAGCAGCCCACTCCTGGAGCGTCGCGGCCTGCCGTTCTCGCGCGTTCCGCAGCGCTTCGGGGCTGATATCGAACTGCGCGACGCGATAACCCGCCCGAGCGCACATGAGCGCGATCTGCCAGCCCATGAGCCCCGCGCCCACCACGCAGATCCGGCGGACATCCGCGACCGGAGCAGGATGCCAGCTCAAATGACGCGACCGCCGTCGACGTTGTGGATCTGCCCGGTGACGAACGTTGCGTCGACCGCGAGGTACTTGACGGCCCGGCCCACATCCTCCGCCGCGGCGTTGCGGCCAAGCGGAGTCGCGGCGCGCCCCGCCGCCTTGAACTCCTCGTTGTCGCCCACCCAGCGCGTCTCGACGACACCGGGCGCGACGGCGTTGACCCGGACGGTGGGCGCCAGGGCGCGCGCCATCGTCTTCGTCAACGTGATCATCGCACCCTTCGAGACCGCATAGGGGATCGAGCTGGCGTTCGTGCCGTGCCCGGCAATGGAGGCGACGTTGACGATCGCGCCGTCCCCCTGCCGCAGCATGTGGCGCGAGGCGGCCCGGCTGGTCCAGAACGCCGACATCAGGTTCGTGCGCAGGATCTGATCCCAGATCTTATCGTCCAGGTCATCCAGTTTCGGGTATGGCACGAAACGGGTCATCCCCGCCGAATTGATGAGGATGTCGACATGGCCAAAGGCCGCCACCGCGCCCTCGACCAGGCGCTCGCACTCCTCGCGTTTCGACACGTCGGCGCGGATGGCTCGCGCGCGCACCCCCTTCTTCTCGATGTCGGAGGCAGTGGCGGCCGCGTCCGCCTCCGAGCGCGAGTAGTTGACGATCACGTCGATACCCGCGTCGGCGAGGAGGAGTCCACTCGCCCGACCGATTCCCGTTCCGCCACCGGTAATCACCGCGACCCGCGCCGATGTAGTCATTTCGCACCTCCGAGGAAGCGGCTTGCAGTCTAGCGCCTGAGGCGACCTTCCCTCAGCGATCCCGGCGACGCGGAGTCAGCGCTTGACGAAGATGCCGTGGCCGTTCAAGTTGTGGAGGAAGAGCAGGTCGTGCCTCGCTCGCAGTTCGTTGCCGTATGCCGTGACACCCTCGCACCCGAAGAAGCCGTAATCGTCGAGCACGATCACTCCCCCGGCGCTCAGCCGGGGGAGTGTCCATTCGACTACGTCCCGGGCCGACCGGTAAGCATCCACATCACAATGGAGGAAGAGGATCGGTTCGAGAATCCGATGCGCGGTCTCGTCCGGGAAGACTCCCTCGAGAATGGTCGCCGTGACTCCGTTCGCTCGGGAAAGCGACTCCACCGCGCCCGCCGTCGTGTCGGCAAGCTCGCCACCACGGAACAGCGTGTCGTTCTGGCCCGTCTTGACCACTCCGCGAAAGGTGTCGGCGAGATATACCTGATGACGACCGCCGACCGCTCGGTCCGCGAGCGCCAGCAGGACTCCCGACCCGCCACGCCATGTCCCCACCTCGAGGATGCAGCCCTCGCTCGGGCCAAGCTGTGCGACGAGCGACCAGAGCTCGTAACACCGGTAGATATCCAGGGCCGTTCGGTCGCGCACCCGTCGATACGCCGCGAGGAAAGCCGGGTCGTTCAGCCACGGGCTGTAGGTCGCCAGCGGCGCGATGCGCTGGTGGAGAAGCGACGGCGTGTGCGCGAAGTGACGAACCTCATCGTCCCGCCGTGCAATCTCGAGACCCACGAGATTCGCGGCGCGCTTGATGAGGCGTGCGACGCCGCTCATCAAGCGCCAGTCAGTGAGCGCTTCTGCATTCCGGCGCCGGACGATGCGCGGCGCACCTTGCATTTCGGGGCCTGCGACCGGCGCCACCGGCCTTCGCACTGCCACCAGCTTTGCGACGCGATCCAGGAATCGTGCCATCGCCCCCAAACCCCGTCTCGTAACGGAACGCGCCAGCGGGCCCGTAGCCGGAGGCCGAGATGGTAGCGGCCGCCCGGCGACATTCCACCGGACCGTCGCCACGGCCGTGTTAGGATCGCCGAAATGTCCCTCGCCGCGCTTGCCCCGTCTCTACTCGTCGCGTCGCAGCGCATCGCCGAGCGATTGACCGCGGATCGGCGGCATCTTCATCAGCACCCCGAGCTGGGGTTTCAGGAGTTCGAGACCTCCCGGTTCGTGCAGCGCCGTCTGGCCGAACTCGGGATTCCCTTTCGCGTGCCCATCGCGACGACTGGGGTTGCGGCTGTCATCGAGGGCACCGCTCCGGGTCCCGGGCGGACAGTGCTCTTGCGGGCCGATATGGACGCGCTACCGATCCAGGAGGAGAGCGACCTCCCCTATCGGTCGACTGTCGCCGGGGTCATGCACGCGTGCGGGCACGACGCGCATACGGCGATCCTCCTCGGCGCGGCAGAAGTCCTCCTGGGCGAGCGCCGCCGCTTCTCCGGGAGCGTGAAGCTCGCCTTCCAGCCGTGTGAGGAGCGGTTTCCGGGCGGCGCCCTGGCGATGATCGAGGAGGGGGTGCTCGAGAACCCCCGGGTGGACGCGGCGTTCGGCCTGCACTGCACGCCCCAGCTCGAGACGGGCACCCTCGGCTATCGTGCCGGACCAGTGAGCGCGGCGTCGGATCGCTTCACCATCCGTATCCGCGGCAAAGGCGGCCACGCTGCGCGACCGAACTCGTGCGTCGACGCGGTCGTCGTGGCCGCACAGACCGTGGTGATGCTGCAGACCCTTATCAGTCGGGAGACCTCGCCTATCCAGCCCGCCGTCGTGACCGTGGGAGCCATCCACGCCGGAGATGCCCACAACGTGATTCCGGCCGAGGCCGAGATCCGCGGGACGGTGCGCACCTACGATGTGGCGCTGCGCGCCACGCTGGGTCAACGCGTGCGTGAAGTCGCCGAAGGCGTCGCGCGCACGATGCGAGCCGAGGCGGAGGTCCTGTACACGATGGGGTACCCTCCGCTCGTCAACGACCCCTCGATGACACGGCTGGCTCGCGACTCGGGCATCGAGGTTGTCGGGTCCGACAACGTGGTCGAGGGGGAGCAGGCGCTCGGCGGCGAGGATATGGCGTACTTCATGCAGCGCGTTCCCGGCTGCTTCTTCCGCCTGGGGACCGGCAATCGTGCGCGGGGCATTACCTTTGGCAACCACCACGCCCGATTCAATGTCGATGACGCTGCCCTGCCGATCGGGGTCGCCGCGATGTGCGCCACGGCGCTGAGGTTCCTCGCTCGCGCCGAGGCGGCCTGAGACCGAGTAGGGTCGCCACCCCGCATCCGCCTCACGGTGGGCGGCCGATCATCTCATCGCGAATCCCCCGGAGGAACAGAGGGAGCCTACGCGCATTCCCCTGGATCGTCTCCCGGGCCAGGAACCACAGCCCGAAACTTCCCAGGGTGAGCAGTACGGGCGGCATGTAGTGCGTGTAGTACCGGGCAGTGCTGCGCCCCATCTCGTAATACCACGGGGCTGGGTGGGCGGAGCGGGTCGTGGAGAGGGAGACCTTGTGGTAGACGACAGCCTCAGGGACGTAGCGGATCGTGAGTCCGGCGCGCCGCACCCGCTCGCAGTACTCGGTATCGCTGTAGTAGAAGAAGTAGCGGGGATCGAACGCGGGAACCACCGTCTCGAGGCAGGCCCGGGAGATGAGCAGGGCGCAACTCGGCGCGTACTCCAGATCGCGCTGCTCGGCGTAGGCGGGACCATCGATCTGGCGCAGTCCGATCATCGCCACGCCGGGCGGAAACCCGCGGCGGCGCTGACCCGCCGACCAGATGCGCCCGCGATCGCCCTCGAAGGGGATCTTCGGCATCAACAACCCGGCCCGGGGATTGTCGCGCGCCGCCGCGACGAGCGCGGCGAGCGCTCCCGGAGCCACGATCGTATCGTTGTTGAGGATGAACGCATACTCGGCATCCAGGGCGCGGACGCGTTCCAGGCCCGCGTTGTACCCACCGGCGATGCCCTCGTTCCTGGGTAGTGCGATGACCGCAGCGTTCGGGAACTCCTCGGCGATCCGCGCGGGCGCACCGTCGGTCGAGCCGTTATCGACATAGATGAACTGCAGGCCCTCGTACCCCTGAGCCTCCAGTGAAGCCAGGCACGCCCGAGATTCCTCGACCAGATTCCAACCCAGGACGATGGCCGCGACCGTTGGCGGTGGGCTCACGGATAGCGACTGTATGGTGTCGTGTCGCGATCCGCAGCGAGCGTATTGCCATCACTGCCCGATCCCGGCGGAATCGTCCCCATTCCGGGCGAGGCACCGGCTTCGCGCGCGGGCCGGTGGCGCGCACGCTCGCACCGGACGGCGTTCGCGGCTATCGTAGCCAGCGGTGGAACGGGACGAGTCGCCCCAGGTTTCGGTGGTGATCCCGTGCCATCACGAGCCATTCGTGGGCGAGATCGCGCGTCTCTTGCTCGAACGTGCGCGGGCGGAGGGCGTCGTGATCGATGTCGTGATTGTCGGTGCCGGCGATTTCTCCGATCTTCCCGCGCATCCCGGGGTGCGCCTGCTCCGCACAGAGCATCCGAGGTGGCCCGGTCCGAAACGCAATCGCGGCCTGTCGATGTCGCGCGCTCCCTATGTGCTCTTTCTCGATGGCGATTGCCTGCCGGGGCCCGGTTTCTTTGCCTCGCTCCTCGCCACGCAGCGCGACGGTCCCGCGATCGCGGGCGGGGCGGTCGATTCCCCCTGGGGCGACTTCTGGTCGACCGCGTACAATTTGATATGCCTGCGCGAGTACCTCTCCGGGCTGCCCGCGAGCTTCCGGCGTACGCTCCCAAGCTTCTGTCTGTTCGGGCCGCGCGAGGCGTTCTCCGCGGTCGGTGGGTTCGATGAGTCCTGGACGGTGGGTGAGGATCTCGACCTGACCGCGCGACTCGGTGCCACCGGGTCGATCCTGCGTTTCGAACCAGCGATCCGCGTCCTCCACCGGCCTGCTGGTCGGTCGTTCACCCGTATCCTGAGGAATGGGTGGGCGCACGGCGGCACCTCGATGCGTGCGCGCGCGCAGTACCCCGAGGCATTCGGAGCGCCCCGCATCTCACGGAATCCTGTCGCGCTCGCGCTTGGTGCGCCGCTGGTCGCCGTCTACTACGCGTTCCGCACGTGGCTGCAACACCCTGACTACCGTGGCCTGTTCCCGGCGGCGCTGCCCGCGATGCTCGTCTTCCGCTTGGCGTGGTGTTACGGCGCGGCGTGGAATCGACTGCGGCCCGCTCAGGTGTTCCACCCGGTCGCGAACCGCGGCGCGTCCTAGTCAGGGTCGCGACCACTCCTCGGCAAGGAGGACGAGCGTTGCGGCGCTCAGCGCCATATCGTCCAGGCAGGCCCACTCGGTCACCGCGTGGGCGTTGTGCCACCCGGCGAACAAGTTCGGGCACGGAAGCCCGCGTTCGGTCAATTGCGAGCCGTCCGTGCCGCCGCGAATCTCGGTTCGCTTTGGGGTGAGCCCGAGCCGTCGGATCGCGGCCTCGGCGCGTGCGGCCACGTCCGGCGCCTTGCGCAGGCGATCGGCCATGTTCCGGTACTGCTTCCGCACCTCGATCTCACCTTCGGCCCCGGGGTGGCGCGCCAGTGCGGCACTGAGGATCGTGCGGAGGAGATCCTCCTTAGCCGCCAGGCCCGCGGTCGCGAAGTCGCGCACGAGGACGTGTGCTTCGGCGTGCGCGACAGTGCCGGAAGTCTCGTAGGCGTGCAGGAAACCCTGGCGAGCATCGGTCGTTTCGGGTGTCATCGGCGGCGGTATCGCCGCGACGACCTCGGAGACGACGCGCAAAGCGTTCGCCATGCGTCCGCGTGCCGTGCCTGGATGGGAGTTCTTGCCCCGCACGCGGACGATGGCCAGATCGGCGGAGAACGTCTCTATGGCGAGCGTGCCGGCGGCATCGTCGTCGAGCGTATAGGCGCAGGCGGCGCCGAACCGCTCGATATCGAAATGGAGTATCCCCTGGCCGATCTCCTCGTCGACGGTCATGCCAACGCGAATCCGCGGACGAGGGATCTCGGGATGCGCGGCGAGATACGCGCAGGCCGCCATGATCGCGGCCACGCCGGACTTGTCGTCCGCCCCGAGCAATGTGGTGCCGTCGGTAACGACGAGATCGTGGCCGACGCAACCCGCCAGTTCGTCCAGCGTCGCCGGGGAGATCTCCAGTCCGAGCACCGCCGGATACTGGATAGGCGCACCGTCGTAACGGCGGATGATCTGTGGGCGGATACCGGCGCCGGACGCCTCGGGCGAGGTGTCCAGATGCGCGAGATACCCGATGGTCGGTCGTTCCGCGTAGCCGACCGTGGCCGGCAGCGTCGCGGTTACGATGCCGACTCCATCCACTTCGATCTCGGTTAGACCGATCGCGCGCATCTCCTCCACAAGGAGGGCGCCCAACTCTCGCTGGCCGGGACTGCTCGGCGATGGCGTATCGAAGCGGGCGCCCGTGTCGAAGGCCACGTAGCGCAGCAGTCGGGCGGTGACGTCTTCCTTCAGAGTCGCGAGGGACTGCGGCGTCATCGTCGCGCCCCCACGGCCGGTGCGAACAGATCGATCAGTTCGCTGCGGAGTGGGTAGCGCAGTGGCTCCCCGGCGAAGAAGCGCCGCGCCTCCTCGCACTGCCCGCGGAACACGCCGGTGTGTGCTCCGCGAGTGTTTCCTGCGCGGTGGGGCGTGTGGATCACGTTGGGCAGCGTGCGCAAGGGATGGTGCTCCTCGGGGGGTTCCGGGTCGTAGACGTCGATGGCGGCGCGCAGCGTCCCCTGCCGCAGGCGCGCGATGAGAGGCTCCTGCTGCACCACGGCCATCCGGGAGACCAGAACGAACACCGCGCCCTCCGGGAGTACCTCGATCACGCTCCGGTCGATGATGCCGATCGTCGTAGGGTTCGGTGGTGTCGCGACGAAGAACACCTCGCTTCGGCGCGCGAGCGCCACCAGGTCCGCCGCACGGGTACCCCCGGCCGCGCGCACCGTCTCCTCGTTCACGAAGGGGTCGAAGGTCTGCCAGTCGACCTCGAACGGCGCCAGGAATCGGGCGAGATGGCGATGGATCTCGCCGAAACTTGCAAGTCCCACGCGGCGGCCGGCCAGCCGATCGGGCCAGGGAGGATCACTCTCGAAGTTCGGGACCCACCCACCAGCACCGACAATGCCGTGCTCGCGGGGGATCTGCCGGAGCGCCGCGAGGCCCAGAGCCAGCTCGTACTCCGCGACCCAGGGACTCATGATCGGCGCGGTCTCGCACAGCGTGATTCCCCTCGCCCGTGCGGCCGCGACGTCGACGAACTCGTTGTGACGGTAATGGCAGGTTGCGCCGACAAATCGCAGGCGCGGCGCGCGAGCCAATCTCTCGGCCGTGAGGTAGCCGATCCCGAGGCCGCCCCATCCGCACAACAGCAGTCCGTCCGACTCGGCGAGCGCGGCATCGACCCGCCGCTCGCGGTCGGCCGTGGGTTCGGCCGGATCCAGCGCGAGATCGACCCTATCGGCGAACGAGGCGATGACCGCGGCGGCTTCCTCACTCCAATGGCGCGCCGGGGAGCGTGGCCCGTGAATCACGAGGATGCGTGGCCGGGTCACCTGTTGGTGCCCCGCTGCGCGGTCGAGAACAGCTGGAAACTCATCAGCATGGGCGCGATGGTATCGGATTGCCGCGTGCGATCTGGCCCTCGCCCTATAGTCGTCGCGTGATCTCGCGCCTGCGCCGCGCCGCGTTCGAGGACATCGCGGCCGTGATGCAGCGCGATCCGGCGGCACGCAGCGTCGCCGAGGTGATCATCTGCTACCCGGGTGTCCACGCGATCTGGTTGCACCGACTCGCCCACGCGCTGTACCGAGTCCGCCTGTTCCTCCTCGCCCGCATCGTCAGCCATATCTCCCGTCAGATCACCGGAATAGAGATACACCCCGGGGCCAGGATCGGCCGCCGGGTTGTCATCGACCACGGGATGGGCGTGGTAATTGGCGAGACGGCGATTGTGGCTGACGATGTGCTCCTCTATCAGGGAGTGACACTGGGCGGGACGAGCCTGAATCGCGATAGGCGCCATCCGACCATTGGACCGCGGGTGGTGCTCGGCGTCGGCGCGACGGTGCTGGGGGCTATCGAGGTCGGAGAAGACGCACGCGTCGGCGCGGGCGCAGTCGTCACACGGCCGGTCGATCCGGGAAGCGTGGTCGTTGGCGTCCCCGCGCATCCGATCGCAGTGCGCCAACCCGCGCCGATCCCCATGCCGAACCTCGAACACGCGATGATCTCCGACCCGGTCGCGGATGCCATGCGCGTCCTGCTCGAACGGATCGAACGGCTCGAGGCGGAGTTGCACCTAGTGCGAGGGCAGCAGAGCGCACGCTCTGGCGTTCCTGAAGTCCTAGAGGCGCTGGCCCGGGAGTCTGCGACCGGCTGAGTTCGGCTACCATGCGTCCGATGGGTGTCATCCATCGGGCGCGCGGGGGCTCCGGTTCGGCGCCCGACTGGCCAGCGATCCCGGTCCGGGTGTACGAAGGCCAACAGGCCCACGGCGCGACGAAGCGGGTGCTGATCGGGCAGCGCGACGGGGCGGAGAACTTCGCCATGCGCTACTTCGAGGTTCCGGCCGGTCAATCGAGCGTGCACGAAAGCCATGCGCACGATCACGGCGTGATCATCACGCGGGGGTCGGCGCGGGTGCTGCTCGGCGACGAGACTCATACCGTGTCGGTGGGCGACGTCGTCTACATCCCGCCTGACGAGGTTCATCGGTTCGATTCGCTGGGCCCCGACCCACTCGGATTCCTCTGCGTGGTTCCGGGCTGGGGAGAACGTGGAGGGCGCTCGGCGCTCGTCGACGGCACGGGAGGCGAAGCGTCCTGACGGCCGTCTATCCGCGCCGACTATGAGATCTGGTTGTGCCGGGCTGCTGCTCGGGTTCCTCACCGCGGTGCTCCTCTTCACGTGGTCGGAGGGGCGCGCCGGCCGTCAGGTCGACTGGCTGGAGATCGCATCGAGCGCGATCGCGGCGGCGGCGGACATCACGACCGGAGTGGCCCCCGCTACCCCCACACCGCGGACGGGCCTCGCCACACCTGCCCGTCCATCGGGCTCCGCCGTCGGAGCAACAATGGCAACGCCCGCCCCAGCGCCGCAGACCCTCGCGACCGCGGCGACGGGCGCAACCGCCTACATCATCACGAGGGCCGAACTCGAGACGCAACTATCCGCTGGCGCGGGATCTGGTCCGATGCCGATGCGCGAGGTCACCGTACGCCTCATTCCGTCCAACCGCGTGGCTATGGCCGGACGACTTTCCCTCTCGGTGGTCACGCTGCCGGTGGAGATCGAGGCGACACTGACGGTCGACGCCGATGGCGCGATTCGCATCGCCCCGTCGCGGATAGAGGCGATCGGCGCGACACTGCCAGCCGATGTGACCCAGGCGCTGCGCAATCAGGTGGACGACCAGGGTCGCAGAGCCATCACCTCGGCGTTGCCACCCGGGTCGCGAGCCCGGGCGATCGTCGTGGAGTCGGACCGTATCGTCGTCGACCTCAGCGCGCCCTGATCGATCCCCTCACGATCGTGCCGCGGCCACGGCAATTGCCTCGCCATCATTCAGCGACGGGGCGTCGACGATGACGGCATCTCCTTCGTCCACACCCTGGACGATCTCCACGGAGTCCACTCCGCGAAGTCCCACCCGAACCGGAGTACGTCGAGCCTGGCCCCCCTGGGCGACGAGTACCGCATCCTGCTGCCCACCAGTCCGGAGCAGCGCCGAAACGGGCACCCGCAGGACGCCCGACCGGCGATGAATGATGATCTGAACCTCCGCGAACATGCCCGGAAGGAGTCGCCCGAGCGCGTCCTCAGTCGGGATCGCCCTGACCTGAACGGTGCGGGTTCGTGTATCCACCGTGGGAGCGATCGTGGCGATCGTGCCGACGAAGGGACGGGCCGGATACGCGACGACGTCGATCGTGGCCTCTTGCCCGATGGTGAGTGCCGGCAGTCGCGCCTCGTCTGCCGCGAAGACCACCTCGACGCGGGGCGAGATCACTTGCACGATCGTCGTCGCCGGACTCACCATCGATCCGAGCGGAAGCGGCGAGTCTGCGAGGACGCCCGCGATGGGAGACCGCACGATCGCGTCGCGTAAGTTTGCGCGAGCGAGTTCGAGTGCGGCCTCGGCCGCGGTCACCGCCGCTTCCGCCTGCGTCAGGTCCTGCGGCGTGAAGGGGTTCGTGGTCAGGTCCGCCGTAGCCTTAGCGCCCTCGGCCTGCGCATCGATCGCCACCTGATCGGCGCCGGCGACTGGCCGCCGCGCGATCTCGAGCGCGGCCTGCGCCGCAACCACGGCATTCTCCGCCTGAGCGATATCGTGGGTGCCCGCCGGCGATCGTGCCAGCGCGGCCTGTTGCCTCGCCGTCTCGAGCGCGGCCCGTGACTGCGCGAGGTTCTCATCCGTGGGGGGAGCGGTGAGTCCCGCCAGCGCGGCACGCGCCGCGTAGACGCCCCCCTCTGCCTGGACGGCCGCGGCGCGCGCTGTCTCGCAACCGGACGAAGGCCCGAAGGCGCAGATGCCGTCCCGCTGACGCGCCGCGCCAGCGGCGGCTTCCGTCGCCTGAGCGACGCCGAGGCGCGCGGCCTCGATCTGTTCTGGCCGCGCACCCTTCACCAGCGCATCCAGGCGTGCCTGGGCGGCGGCGATGTTCGCATCCGCGATGGCGATCATCTCCGCCCGCGGGTTCCGCAGGGCATCGAGGCGGAGCGTCGCGACGTCAAGACCCGCCTGCGCCTGGGCGACCAGCGCGGCGCGACCTCCCGCGCTCGCCGCGTCCGCTCGTGCTTTCGCTGCTCGCGCGTTCGCTTCCGCCTGGGCGACGACATCGGCGCGCGGCCCCGCCCGCATCTGGTCCAGCCGTGCGCGCGCCGTCGCCAGACTCGCGTCGGCCTGGCGGACGACCGTATTCAGGGCATCCGTCTCCAGATCGACGATCGGATCGCCAGCCCGGACTGACGCGCCGAATTCGAGGTGGACTTTCGCGATGCGGCCGGCTACGCGCGGCACCACCGCTACGGCGGCCTCAGACCGCACATCACCCGTGAACGACAGGGTGGCGATCACGTCTCCCCTGGTTACGGGTGCCGTGCGCACCTGCGTGGCCCGCGCTTCCTGCCGCGCGGCACTGGGAGTCGCCGCGGGCGCAGCGCAGGCGGCGAAGCCGAGCACCGCGATGGCACTGAAGCGGGCAAAGAGGTTTACCGAGTAAAGCATCGGCCCGGATTTTGGCGCGTGCCGCTGCCTTTCCGCACGCTTTTAGACGCGGAGTCTGCGCTACCATCGCGTTGTGCGCGTCGATCACGTCCTTCACGCGGTGAGAGACCTGACGGCCACGATCGCCACGTTCCGGGATCGGCTCGGAATGGCCGCCGCGTTCGGCGGAGTTCATCCCGGTCGAGGCACCCACAACGGCCTGGTGCACTTCGGCACCGGGTATCTCGAACTCATCGGAGTTGCCGATCCGTTTGCTGAGCGTGGCGCAGCGATTGCGCGCCACTGCGCCGAGGGCGACGCGCTCTACTCCTTCGCCATGGCGGTGGCCGACCTCGAGATGGCCGACTCGGATCTCCCCGCGGGTGGATCGTCTCGCGGCGCTATCCGGCCTGGCGGCCGGAGGACGGCTGCGGGGGCTGACCTCCGGTGGCGTTCGGCCGATCTTGCGCCACCCTCCGACGTCGTCGCAGAGATGTTCCCGCTCCCGTTTCTCATCGAGTGGACGGTGGATGACGCGGGCCGCCACTGGATGGGTGAGCGGCGGAGTCTCGCCCGTCATGCGCTGCCGTACGGTCCCCTCCAGGCGATCACGATCGCCGTTCGGGATGCGGGGGTGCTCGCGCCGGTCTGCGCGAGATGGTTCGGGTGGGAGGTCGTTGCCGAGTCGCGATCCACAGTCTGCTTGAAAACCCGTGGCGCACCGGTCAACGACGATCTGGGGCCAGGGCCGGCCATTATCCTGCGCGCGCCGGAGGGCGAGGGCACGGCCGATCGCGCGATATCGGAGAGGTTGCGGCGCCATGGGCCAGGCTGCGCGGGCATCGTTATCGGCACGGGCGATGCCCGCGGACTGATCGAGGGGTTACGTGGTCGCGGCGTCGCTGTCGACCCGGATGCGGCGGGCGGACGGGTCACGATAGACCCTGCGGGTAGTCACGGGCTGCTGATCGAGATCGCCCCGACCTGAGTGCGAGGTGGCGGGTGCATCCACGCTAAGGCTCCACCCGCTCGAACTGCTCCCGCTCGTCGCCGTGGCGGCGCTTCTGCCCACGGCATACCTCACCGGTGCGCCCTACGTCTCCATCGTACAGAGGCTAGCCATCCTGGGGATCGCCACCCTGGCGGGGGCGATCGTCGCCGTCCGGTTTCTCCGGGTCGCCGCGCCGCTGGTGCGCCTGCTCGCCGGCGTCTCTCTGACTTTCGTCATCTACGGCGCACTGCCGCCCTTGCTGGAGCGGCGATTGCCGATGCTCGCCGACGAAGCCCTGTGGCGGATCGAGGTCAGTTTCCTCGGCACCACCGCGGTCGAGGTCTTGCAGGCCACCGTTTCGCCGGAACTGACGATGTTCTTCGGGCTGATCTACTCGCTGCATGCCCCGCTCTTCTACGTCCCGGCGATCGTGCACTGGAGAGCTGGCCGTAAGAGAGATGCCGAAGCGATCCTGCTCGCTATTTCGCTGGCGATGCACCTCGGGTTCATCGGGTACTTCCTGTGGCCCGCGTATGGGCCGGTCAGTACGATGAGTGGGCTGGCGCCGCTGGGGGAGAACGTCGCGACGCGGACGGTGGCCGCCTACGGGGTGGCGATGGGCACCTTCCCCAGTCTCCACGCCGCGGTCTGCGGGATGGTGGCGATCGACGGGTGGCGTTCCTCGCGCCGGGCCGGTGCGATCTACACGGTCATCGCCATCCTCATCTGGCTTTCGACGCTCTACCTGCGTTACCACTGGGTGCCGGATCTGATCGCCGGCCTCCTGCTCGCGGTCTTGTGCCTTGGAATGGCCCGCCAATGGGTCACGAGAGATGTGGCCTGTCCGCCAAGCTCGATGAGGTCGCGCGGTGCGTCAGTCGAGCAGTGGCGCGAGGTCGGCGGTTGAGGCGATCTCGTCGGCCGTGCGATCTTCGCGCCGGCGCCTGATGCGGGCGAAGCGCAGGGCAAGACCGGAACTCAGTCGACGCGAGCGCTGGACGCCATTGAACACGACCTCGACGACGATCTCTGGGCGCACCTCCACGAAGCCGCCCCGCCGTCCGACCACACGCGCTTCGAGAGCTTCGGTCAGTTCTGCGAAGAGCGCGTCCGTGGGCCCTTTGAAGGTCTCGCCCACACCCACGAGCGCGCCAGGCCGATCCCGGCAGGCGAAGTGGTAGTTCGACAGCCAGCGGCTCCGTCGACCGCTTCCTCGATCGGCACCCACAATGACGAACTCGGCCGATTGCTCCGCCTTGACTTTGAGCCACGCCGCGCTGCGCTGGCCCGCGGCATAGGGCTCACGCAGCGACTTGACCACTACCCCCTCGTGTCCCCGCTCGAGCGCGTCGCGGTAGAACGCCGTGGCGCCAGCACCGTCGATCGCCGTCCCCGTCAGCGCGGGCATCCGCGGGATGTCTCCGCGCACCCCGTC
Source organism: Chloroflexota bacterium (assembly GCA_016875715.1). GTDB lineage: Bacteria > Chloroflexota > UBA6077 > FW602-bin22 > FW602-bin22 > VGOZ01. Next base: position 23,646 of record VGOZ01000018.1, read on the forward strand.
CAATCGCTCGATGCGCGCGTGCAGCGGAAGGTGATGAACGGGGCCGCGTTCGTCGAGGAGGCAGTCAAAGACGAAGACCACTGCCGGCGCGCTCTCCGCTGCCCGGCCCGTATCTACTCTTCGCAGCCAGCGGCGCATCACGTCCTGGAACGGTACGGGGCGTTCCTGTTCGTCGAGCACGATGGCCTCGCCGTCGAGGATGCACCGCTGCCCGCGCAGTTGAGCCCGCAGCGTGGCGACGACATCGGGCAAGCGCTCCGTCACATCGGTGAGCCGGCGCGAATAGAGTCGAATGGCGTCGCCGTCGCGATGGATCTGAATCCGCGCGCCGTCGATCTTCCACTCGATCGTCGCCTGGGCGGGATCGCCGATTCTCGCCAGGGCGGATTCGATGGTGGACGCGGAGGCCGCGAGCATTGGATGGCACCGGCGTCATGAGTCGTGGTGCGCCCCCGTCCGCGGAGTCGCCGCGGGAGTCAGTTCCCAGAAGGGCAGCGGCGACGTCGGCAACGTCTGGCTCGGCGGTCTGTCTCTGGAGGACGCTCGTCGGGGCGATTCCGGCGGCCTGAGCGATCGCCTCGCGCATCAGTCCCTCCTGGATTTCCGTGCGCATCTCGCTGGTGACGTTGCGGACGAGCCAGGGGAGTTCCGCATGACTCGACCGCGCCAGGAGACCCGCGAGGCAGGCCGCCTTCTCACCGCGATCCGGCGCGATCGCGACCTGGACGAAGGCCGCGGTCACGTCGGCGATCGTCAGTGGCGAGGTCGGCATCGGTAGGTTCCCGAACCGGCGGCGGGCCCACTCGCCCGTATCGACGTACGCGGCATCGTTATCTGCGATCGCGACCGAGGGGAATATCCGATCGATCGCGTCGATGAGCGTCGCCCAGCCGGAGCCTGACGCCCGGCCGAGGCCTCGGCCGAGGCAGAGGTGCACCGTACCGCGCGCCTCGTCGACGCCGATCGAGCCGAGGAGACCGGCCAGAATCGCGACGCGCTCCTTACGGCCGCGCGCCGCCGCGCTCGATTCGAGCGCGGCGGCAACCTGCGCGAAGGCGGTCACGGCGGATCGGGCAGCCCGTGGTTCAGGATCGCCAGCTCTGGGTCCAGGAAGCGGCCATCCCGCTGGATCTCGCGCCCGTCGAGGCGGACCGACCCTCCGCCATAGGCGGGCAGCATCGGGACTGCGATATCCCAGTGGATCGCGCTTTGGTTGCCGTTGTCGACAACAACCGACTGCCCCTCGTACTCTGTGAATGTGTAGCAGCGGCCCGGCGTGATGTGGAACGAACCGCCCACTTTCTCGTTCAGCAGACCGTTCATCACGCGCCGACGTAGACCGGGATTCGTGCCGAACGCGATCTCACCGAAGTATCGGGCACCCGCATCCGTATCGAGGATCGCGCGCAGGCTCGCCTCGTTCACACGCGCTCGCGCTTCGATGATCCGCCCCTTTTCGGCGCGGACGAAGATGTCCTCCACGACCTGCCCATCGTACGCGTACTTACCGGCGCCATACAGCTGGCCCTCGACCGAGTGGCGTACCGGAGCGGCGAAAACTTCCGAACCCGGGAAGTTCCGATCGATCGTCGAGTTGACGAAGCGCATCGGTCCGATGTCCATGCGCAATCGTGTCCGATGTTCTGGATCGGGGTCGCGCGGGTTAGCTTCGATCTCGAGGATACGTGCATCGTTGAGCATGGCCACAAGGTGCGCCTGGGCCCGATCGATCTCCGCCCACGGCTGGTCACACGCGCCTCGGAACATCTCGACATACTCGTCGTACGCCATCCCCTCGACCTCGGCCTCGCGCACGGTGGGCCAGTAGATGAGTACCCAGCGCGTGTGGTTCACCCGGTAATCCATCAGGAACGGGTCGCGGGCCCGGTTCCACGCAACCATCCGCTCCCGAGGGACAGTCTGAAAGGCCTCCGCATCCGTCACCGAGCGTACGATCAGCACTGCGTCGGACATCTGGATGGCGATGTCGTTGAGGATCGACGAGCGCTTTGCGTCGGCGATCGAGCACGTCGCTGCCACCTCGGCCTCGAGCGGCTGATCACGCTGGATGTAGAGCACTCGGGCACCGCGTTCCGAGGCGAGCCGGGCGAGGCACCTGGCCAGCGGCGCTCCCGCAGCATCGTAGAACACGAGCGCTGTCTCACCCTTCTGGACCGCGACCGAGATGGTCACCATGGCATGCGCAATGCGGTCGATGGTCCCGGGGTCGAGCAGCATTTGCTCCCTCGTCAGGCGGAGATGCCCGCATCATAGAGCCGCCACGCCGAGCCACTGAGCCCGTTCCTACAATCCGCCGATGGTCCGACTGCGCGTTGCCCCCTCCCCCACGGGTCTGCCACACGTTGGCACCGCGTACATGGCTCTGTTCTGCGTCGCCTTTGTGCGGCAGCAGGGTGGCGAGTTCATCTTGCGGATCGAGGACACCGATCAGGCGCGGCGAGTCGAGGGAGCCGAGGAATCGATCTTCGCGATGCTCCGCTGGCTCGGCCTAGACTGGGACGAGGGTCCCGATGTGGGCGGCCCGTACGGTCCGTATCGGCAGTCCGAGCGCCTGCTGATCTACCAGGCGCACGCGGAGGAGTTGATTCGGGGCGGGCACGCCTACCGGTGCTGGTGCACGCCACAGCGGCTTGCCGAGGTCCGCGCCGAGCAGCAGCAGCGCAAGCAGCCGCCGCGCTACGACCGATTCTGCCTGGGGAAGAGCGCCGACGAGCGTTCCCGCGAGGGCGGATTCGCGCCGAACCCGGTCATCCGTCTGCGGATGCCGGATGGTGAGACGATCTCCTTCGACGATCTCGTTCGCGGCACCATCCAGTTCGAGAGCGACCTCATCGACGATCAGGTTCTCATCAAGTCGGACGGCTTCCCCACCTATCACCTCGCGGCGGTGGTGGATGACCATCTGATGGAGATCACCCACATCGTGCGTGGCGAGGAATGGATCTCGAGTACACCGAAGCACCTGGTCCTCTACGACCGTTTCGGCTGGAAACCACCTCGTATTGCGCATCTCTCGCTGCTCCGAAACGTGGACAGGAGCAAGATCTCCAAACGGAAAGATCCCTGGGCGAACTTGCCATGGTTTCTCGATCAGGGGTTTCTGCCCGAGGCGCTGCTCAACTTCCTCGCGCTCATGGGCTTCTCGGTCCCTGATGCCGGCGGGGGCACGCGCGAGGTGTTCGGCCTGGACGAGTTCGCGCGGGCGTTCGACTGGGAGCGTGTCGGTACCACGGCGCCGGCCTTCGACCTCGAGAAGTTGACCTGGCTGAACGGCGTGTACATTCGCGGCCTGCCGATCGGTGATCTGGTGCGTCGGGCCGGGCCATTTTTGGCGGCCGCCGGAATCGACAGCGTCGATGCGGGATACGTGCGGCGCGTCGTGGCCCTGGAGCAGGAGCGCATCCACCGAATGGGTGAGATCGGCGACCTGACGCAGTTCTTCTTCCAGGATCCGCTGACGCCGGATGCGAGCGCATTGATCCCTCGGGGTCTCACGGCGCACGAAGCTTCGCGCGCGCTCGAACGCGCCACCGACCTGTTCGCAGAGGCGCGCGACCTGGTCGACGCGGCGGCGATGGAGACCAGATTCCGGGAACTCGTCGCGTCGCTCGATTTGAAGGCCGGGCAGTTGTTCTCGCTCATTCGCGTCGCGATCACCGGTACGACGAAGTCTCCGCCGCTCTTCGATACGGCCGTGGTCCTCGGTCCGGATCGTGTGGCGCGGCGCCTGCAACGCGCGCTCGCGGTGCTCCGTGAGGCGGCGAAGCAGGAGCGGATAGCGGCCAATCGCGAACTGATCCGCCAGAAAGAGGAGGAACACCGCCGGATCATGGACGCGGTGACGCCGGAAATCCTCGCGAGCCTCCCAACGGTGGCAATGGACTACGGCGCGGACGAATCGCTGAAGAACGGCGATGATGGCTAACCGCCTGTCCCTTTCCCGGCTGGTGAGGCGTGTCCAACGACTGCGCGAAGCCGGCACGATTGCGACGCCCGATCGACTCAGACTGGGGGAGATTCCCACCGCGCGCGCCCTCTCTGGTGTGACCGATCCGCGGCCAACCGTGCGCCCCCAGGCCACGCCCCCGGCTCGGCCCACTGTGCTGGCGACTCAGGCTGTGCCCGCGACGAAGGCATCACCCACGCCGCCGATCGCGTTCGCTTCGTATCGCCCCATCATCTACGCGGCGATCGGAGCCTTGGACTCGCCGGGGTCGGCGCGGCAGCCCCGCCGCGCGAGGGATGGGTCGCGCGTCTCTCCCGGAAGCTGCCGGCGGGCTCGACGCTGGTCAACGCCGCGGCGTCCGGCGCGCGGATGCGCGACGCGAGGACCCTTCAGTTGCCCCGGGTGCGGGAGGCGTCACCGGACCCGGTGACGGTGTGGATGGTCGTGAACGATCTCAATGCCGCGACCGACCTCGCCGAGTACGAACGGGATTTCGATCTTCTCCTCCGCGATCTCGCCGCGCGAACGAACGCGCGCGTAATCGTCGCGAATTGCCCCGATCTCACCCGCGTACCGGCGTACATCCAGATGGGCATACCGGCAGTCCTTCTGCGCCACGAGACGGCCCGCTGGAACGAACTGATCGCGCGGGTCGTCCAGCGTTACCCAGATCGGGTCGTCCGCGCCGATGCGTTCAACCGCTCGGCGGAGATCGACTATGCCTCCGGCGTGCTCTCGACAGATGACTTCCACCCGTCGACACAGGGCCACGCGATCATCGCCGACGTCTTCTGGCAGTTCGGGGTTGCCCATTGCCTGTTCGCCCCAGGCTGAACGGCGGTCGCGTACTCTACCGCTCGTGAAGATCACCGACGTCACCTGCATCCCCTCGTGGAACGGCCATCGCAACGACACCTACGTCTTCGTCGATACCGACGCCGGATTGACCGGAATCGGTGAGGCCGGCCTCAGCGGTCAAGAACTCGCGGTCGCGGCCTACATCGAGCAGAACCGGTCTCAGATCATCGGGCGGGACGCGGAAGACATCGAGGCGATCTGGCAGCATCTGTACCGAGGAGGATTCTTCCCAGCGGCCAAGATCGGCGCCGCCGCGATCAGTGCAATCGACATCGCCCTCTGGGATCTGAAAGGGAAGGCGCTTGGCGTGCCGCTCTACCAGCTGTTCGGCGGAAGGGTGCGCGACCGCGTCGTTCTCTACCCGCACAACCGCTCGAGTGAGGTCGGTGGTGGCCGCCAGCAGATCGACGAACTCGTCGCGAGTTGCGTCGAGACGACGAGTCAGGGTTGGAAGTTCGTTCGCTGGGGGCTTCCCCAGCAGGGCGCGGGTGTGCTCGAACCTGGACCCGCGGTCCGCGCCTGCGTCGATCAGGTGCGCGCGGTGCGCGATGCGATTGGCCCAGATGTCGAGATCTGTGTGGACGTGCACACCAGGCTCGACCAGGCCGACGCGGTGACGTTGCTGCGCGCGGTCGAACCGTACGGCCCGTACTTCATGGAGGATCCGGTTCGCGCCGAGAACTTCGCGGCGCTCCGCCGCGTGCGTCAGGCGACGGCCGTCCCCATCGCGATGGGCGAGCATTGTTCGAGCAAGTGGGAGTTCTGCGAACTGATCGATGAGGAACTGGCGGACTACATTCGCCTGGACGTCGCGATGTGCGGAGGCATCTCCGAGTCACGCAAGATCGCGGGCTGGGCCGAGGTCCACCACCTGAAGATCGTTCCACACTGCCCGACCGGTCCGGTCACGCTCGCCGCGTCGCTCCACCTGTGCCTGGCAGCGAGCAACTTCGGTGTTCTCGAGTGTCCTCACCGTCCGGGGTGTTCGCTCACCGACGCCTTTCCGCGCACGCTGACCTGGGACGATGGCCACCTCCTTCCCCCCACCGCGCCAGGACTCGGAATCGAAGTGCATCGCGAGGTGCTGCGCCAGAAGTACCCGTATCGTCCCACCAACATGCCCACACTGCGCCGGCGCGATGGTTCGCTCACGAACTGGTGATACTCAGGCGCGGCGTGGGTCGACCGGCCGTCAGGTTGCTCGCATCCCGGTCGGAGCCGCGCCGGGTGGGCCTCGGACCGCATGCGTGAAGTTCCGGGTCTCTCCCGGCGTCATACGGACGAGGTCGGCGACCGCGGTCGCGTCCGCGTTCGGCCACTCCGCGAAGAGCGAGACATCGATCGGTTCCTCGCATCGGGCCGTGACGATGCCCGTCAGGGTGAATGTGCCAGAGGTGGTCGGCGCGGCGCGGTGGGTCAGAAGAACGGCAGGATCCTGGCATCGGGGCAGCCCGAGCGCCGCCAGGGGTTGCCGACCCACGTGACCTACCCGCCGGCGATCTTGACCCGGTAACCGGATTCGGAGAGGAACCGCACCACCGCCTCCCGGTGATCGCCCTGAATCTCGATCGCCGCGGCGCGCATGGCGCCACCGGCCGCCGCGATCCGGCGTAGTTCGCGGACCAGCCGAGCGGCATCCGCCGGCGGCACTCCGGTCACCAGAGTCACGATCTTCCCGCCCCTGCCGCCGCGATCCCGATGGACCCGTACGATGCCATCGTCGGGTACCGTGGGCGCGCTTCGTCGCGCCGGAGTGGGGCGCGCGGCTGGCTGGCCACAGCGGCATTCGTCGAGGCGTCGTGAACAGGTCGGGCATCTGTTGGATCGACCCCCATCGGTCGAGTACACGAGGCGGGAGTACTCAGCCATCACTTCCCACGATCCGCGGGCGTCGCCGGGTCGGGCGCATCCGCACGCAGTAGCGTCGCAGGGGGAATATTCCACGGAAAGAAGGTTCGGCGCCAGTTGCCGAACTCTGCCTCAAGCAAGGGCGACAGAAACCACGGGTCGTACTGGACCGCCACGAACGGGGCGCCTGGACGCATGGCGCTTCTCACTGTGCCAAGGAACCGAGCCGTTGCCTCGCGACCGAGGAGCCGAAACGGGATCGCCGAGATCACCGCGTCGAACCCCTCGATCTCCAGCTCGTCGGCCAGATCGCGCAAATCGCGCGCGTCCCTCTGAAGGATCGTCAGGCGCGGATCGTCGAACTTCGCGCGCAGGTGGGCTAGAAACATAGGGTCGATCTCGCAAGCCCAGAGGCGGCCGTGCTCTGGCAACAGGCGCAGGATTGCCTCGGTGATCGGGCCCGTCCCCGGCCCGAGTTCGGCGACCCGGAGCCGGCGCGGAATCTCCGCCAGTCGCGCCATCGCCAGACCGAGCCGCACCGTGCTGGGTGTGATCGCGCCGACCGTCCGTTGGTTGCGCAGGAAGGCGCGGAGGAACGCCAGCTGCTGGCTAATCGCGCCGGGCCCGATCGTCGGTCACCTGCCGAGTGCGCGGTGCCATCACCACGAATCCGCGCCACAGTCCCCAGATCACGTATGTCGCCAGGCCGAGATGCGCGATGACCATCGCGCCTCGTCCATCGATGACCAGAAGCGCGATGAACACCGCCGCGGAGATCCAGGCGGCGCGTCCCAGGCGGCCGCTGGTGAAGCGTGGATAGGGGACACGACTGACCATGAGTATCGCGAGGGCGATGCCCCAGGCGATGGCGCCGCCAAGGTCTGCACGCAGCACGCCCCCCACCGCGAGGGCGAAAAGGGGCCCACCCACCGTGATCGGCAGGCCGACGAACTCCGATCGCGGCGCATCAGCCTGGAAGCGCGCCAGACGCCACGCACCCGCGAGCGCGATGCACGCGATCAACCCGATCCGGACCGGGCCTGACGCGGCCGCGTTCTGCGTTGCGAACAGCACGCCGGGCGCTATGCCGAAGGCGACGAGATCGGCCAGCGCGTCGAGGTGGCCGCCAAAGGAAGAGGCGACTCCGAGCCGCCGCGCCAGCACGCCGTCGATGCCATCGGCGAGGACAGCCAGGAGGATGAACCGAAGCGCCAGATCGGCGTCGCCGCTGCGCGCAGCCTCAATCGCGCCCAGGCCAAGCAGCAGTGTCAGGGACGTCGCAAGATTGGGCAGGATGCGACGCCAGTTCGCCACTTCCGAGTGCACTTCTGTGCTGCCTCCCGAGGCCATTGCCGTTCAGCCCGATCCCGCAGGCTGCTCCCGTCTCGCGGGAGCCAAGGATACCACTGGCCGGCGTTGACAGTCGGGTTCGTGATTCCGACACTCGTTATCTGTGCTGCTCCACTTCATCCGCCACGCCGAATCACTCGCCAATATCGGCCGATCGAGCGAGATCGACTGCGATCTGTCGGACAAGGGGCGTACCCAGGTCGTCGCGGTCGCGGCAGAGATGCGGCGCCTCGGGGTCGATCACGTCCTGACCAGTCCGTACCGCCGCGCGCTGATGACCGGCGCCGCGATTGCCAATGCCAGCGGCGTGCCGTTCGAGGTCCACCTACGTCTCCACGAACACCAGATTCGGCCGTGGCCGCCCGCGTGGCCGCTGTTGGGTCGGGCCGACCTTGTGCGCGCGTTTCCCGGCCTCACCGTGCCGGAGGACATGGTCGAAGGGCCGGACTGGCATCCCGCGCCAGAGAGCGATACCAGTCTCCTCGAACGTATGGGCGCGGTCATCGACGGTATCGTCGCGCGCTTCGCCCCCTCGAACCGGATCGCTCTGATCAGTCATGGCGCCCCCGTCGGGCGCGCGCTGCAGGCGTTCCTTGGTGCGCCCGAGGTGCATCGCGCGGAGGTCGACATCGGCAACGCATCGATCACCACGCTCGAAGTCATCGGTGCGAAACGGTACGTCCGCGTCGTCAACCGGATGGATCACCTCCGCGACGTTATTGCCGGAGTGCCCACGGTGATGAATGGTTTCGGTCCGGCGCGCCTGTGAGGAGGGGAGATGGCCGACTGGTTGTTGAAGACGGAACCTGAGGAGTACAGCTACGACGATCTTGTGCAGGAGCAGGTCGGCACCTGGGACGGTGTGACTAATCCCGCGGCCCAGCGCAACATGCGCGCGATGCAGGTGGGCGACCGCTGCATCATCTACCACACAGGCGATGTGCGGGCCGCGGTCGGCCTCGCGCGCGTGCTGCGCGGGCCATATCCAGATCCATCGGATGCGCGAGGGCGACTCGTACTCGTCGACGTCGCGCCGGTGCGTCCCCTGGAGCGTCCGGTAACGCTTGCCGAGATTCGGACGCTCGCCGTGTTCGCCGAGAGTCCGCTAGTGCGGATCGGCAGGCTCTCGGTTGTCCCGCTCTCCAGCGAACAGATGGCCGCTCTCGGCGCTCCCTGACGACCTGCCGCTGTCTCAGCCGCGCATCAGGGCGGCGAAACCGTCCTCGTCGATCACCGCAATGCCAAGCTTCCGCGCCTGATCCACCTTCGACCCGGGGTTCTCTCCCACCACCAGGTAGTCGACCCTCTTCGAGACGCCTCCGGCGACCGTGCCGCCCGCCGCGACGATCGACTCCGCGATGGCTGGCCGCGGCCGTGTGAGAGTTCCCGTGATGACGAACGACTTCCCCTGCAATACGCCGCTGCGGCGGGCGCGCTCCCGGGGCCGCAGACCGTTCCGCTGCAGTCGATCGAGAAGTACGCGGTTCTCGTCTCGGGCCAGCCAGGCGACCAGATGGGTCGCCGCCACGTTGCCGAGGCCGTTGACGGCGCGGATCTCCTCCTCATTCGCGGCCAGAAGAGCATCGAGTGACCCGAAGTGATCCGAGATCGCGGTCGCGGTCTCGCCACCGATCATCCGGATTCCCAGACCGATGAGGAGTCGTGCCAGGTCGGGATGGCGGGCACGATCGATCGCCGCGATCAGGTTCGTCGCCGCGACCGGCCCGAATCCGGGTAGATCGGCCAGATCGGAAATCGTCAGCGCGAACAGGTCGCCGGCGTCGCGGATAAGCGGCGGTGCACCGTTTGCACCTGCCATCAGCAGCGCGACGTTGGCATCGCCAAGTCCCTCGATGTCGAGCGCACCACGCCCGGCGAAGTGGATGACACGACCGAGGCGCTGTGCCGAGCAGCCCCCCTCATTGGAGCAGCGCAGCACGATCTCGCCCGGCTGCTGCAGGAGCTCGGAACCGCATTCCGGGCACCTTTCCGGAATCGCCACCTCGGTCTCTGTTCCCCTTCGCTGCTCGACGATCGGGGCCACGACCTCGGGGATCACCTCGCCAGCGCGGCGCACCACAACCATGTCCCCGACGAGCAGGCCCTTGCGGCGGATCTCGTTCGGGTTATGGAGGGTCGCGTTCGCGACCATCACACCGCCGACGAAGACCGGTTCCAGTTCCGCGACCGGTGTCACCGATCCGGTTCGGCCCACCTGCCACCGGACCGAGCGCAGCCTGGTGAATCGCTCCTCGGCCGGGAACTTGAACGCGATCGCGCCGCGAGGGTCCTTCCCCACGAAGCCGAGGCCTTGCTCCGTCGCGAGGTCGTCCACTTTGACCACCACGCCATCGGTATCGAACGGCCAGCGGTGGCGCCGCTCCCGTTCGGTCTCGATGAACGCCATCACCTGCTCGATGGTCAGGTCGGATTGGTGCTCCGGGAATGTCTTGAATCCCCAGGTGGGGAGCGCGGCGAGGAGTTCTCCGTGCGTGCGCACCGGCAGGGTGGAACTCTCCAGAGCGGACGCCTGGTAGGCGAAGATGTGCAGCGGGCGGGCGGCGGTCGCGGCTGGGTCGATCTGGCGAATCGATCCCGCGCCGGCGTTGCGTGGATTGCGGAACGGTGATTCTCCCGCCTCGATCCGGCGCCGGTTGAGTTCCTCGAAATCGGAGCGATACATTACGGCTTCGCCCCGAATGTAGACATCGCGCGGCGCTAAGCCCGTCACGCGGTCGGGCGCGCCGATCGCCCGCAGGTTTGCCGTCACCTTCTCGCCGGTGACCCCGTCGCCGCGCGTGGCACCCCAGACCAGCGTCCCCTTGCGATAGAGCAGGCCCACCGACAGTCCATCGAACTTCGGCTCGCAGTGGTAGCGAACGTCGTCTCGCCCGGTGAGATCTCGCACGCGCTGGTCGAACCGACGCAACTCATCCAGCGTAGACGCATTGCCGAGCGAGAGCATCGGCACGGGATGCTGCACCCGGGCAAACCCCTCATCGGGACGGCCACTCACGCGGGCGAGCGGTGAGTCTACCGCCAGGCGCGGGAAAGCTGCCTCCAACTGGCGCAGTTCGGCGACAAGCGCATCGTAGTCGGTATCGGAGATCAGCGGCGCGTCGCGCTGGTAGTAGGCGTCGTTGTGGCGTCCGATCTCGGCACGCAGCACCTCGGTGCGTCGGCGAGCGGATGCGAGCGTCATTTCCGCGGTCATGCTCGGCCATGGTAGGTCGTTTTCACTTAGCTCTCATAGGGATGCGGATAGAACGTGTCCAACGAGGCCGAACCACGAGTCGGCAGGAGGCGGACGTCACGGGCGCATCAACCACAGATGCGTGGCTGACGAGCCACGAACGCCTCTCGCGTGGGGCGATCGGCAGCCTCTCCTTCGCCTCCGTCACCGCGTCGACCTACGCCGTGGCCGCCGCGATCGCCTTGGGCGGCGCGCTCGATCTGGCGGTGGGCCTGCTGCTTCAGGCCGCGGTCCTTTTCGTGGGTGTCGGGATCGCGGGCGCGCTGCGCGAGGGTCAGAGGGGAGTGCAGGGTGGTCGCGGAGCGCTCGGTCTCGCCGCGACGTTGGTCGGCATCACTTCTGCGGTGGCGATCATCACGACCGATGGCGCGCGCTGGCTGGCGTTCGTCGCCGTCGCGGCGCTGGGAATCGCTCTTTCGGCGATCGGACCGCTGCTGATCCCGACCCAGGTCCGCCGCTCGCCCTGGCCGATCGCACCGCCCGTCGCGGCGACCATCTTCCTGGGCGGGACGTCGGGAGCTCTCTTCTCCGGCGCGCTCGGCTATCTGGACGTCGCGGCCGTCTCGCTCTGGGGCGCGTTTATCGCCGCCGGGGCGGCCGCGGCGATCTTCGTCCGTGTCTCCCTTGCGGCACCGGTCCGCCTGGCCGTCAACCGGGCGCCACAGGTCACCCCGCACCCGAAGCAACTCCTGCGGGAATGGATGCGACCGGCGCGACCGGCGCTACGAGCCGCCCGACGCTCGCCGCTTATCGGACGCGTTGCGTTGGCGGGCGGTATGGGCGCGATGGTGGTGGTGCCATCCGACGTATGGCTCGGCAGCGTCCTCACCGGCTACGGCGCTCAGAATGAGATGCAGGCTCTCCTGGGTAGTGCCGAGGCGGCCGCGAGTGTCCTGGCCGCCATCCTGTACTTCGCGCTGTACCCCCGCGTGAAGGCGATCCTCGGCGTCTCCGGAGCGATGGTGGTCGGACCGCTGATCGTCGGCGGCGTCCTGCTCGGATCCCGGCTCATCTCTTCCGGGCCGTCCGGTGCGGCCGTCTGGTTCACCCGTCAGGCGGCCCACTTGGGGCTCGATCATCCGGCCCGGCGCCGAGCCGAGGCGATCTTCCCCGCCGACGCCCACCCGCTCGTCGATTGGTGGCTCCATCGTTTCATTGGACCGCTCGGACTTCTGTTGGGAGCGCTCGGATCGCTGGCGATCCTGCAGATCTTCGGTATCGGAGCGTTGCCGATGCTCGCGACTGCCGTCATCGCCCTCTGGTTCCTGGCGGCACTGCACGTTCGCGGCGGCTTCGCCCGCTCGGTGATGACGACCAGTCTGATCAATCACGCGGACTTCGCGGATACGCGAGCCGAGGATCTGCACGATCTGCTCGACGAGACGGCCCTGCGCGATCTGGAACGGGAGATTGCCGGGCGAGTGCCCGCCCGCGTCCAACTCGCGACCGAACTGCTGCGCGACGTTGCGTGGCCCCGGCTACCTGTCCTGATCGCGGCTAACTACCTTCGTCAGGCTCCTGCGCTGCGGCCCATCTTCCTGGAAGCCCTCGTCCGCGTCGTTCCGCGGCTGTCCGGGGCTCCGCTCCGTTCCGCAGTGCAGGCCATCCGACGACTGATGCGCAACCGGCTCAGTGATGTCGAGCGTGCGACCCTGCTCCATGTCTGGGCCGAGGCGGCCCGACGGGGCGGCCTTGCCGAACGCGAGGTCGAGGACATGCTCGCCACCGAAGAGACGCACGGTTCCGGCCCAATCGGGCTCGCGGTCGCAATCGCGCGACATATCCGCTCCGACCGGCCGATGGCGCTCGACGAGAACCTCCTGGCGATGTTCGCCGATGGCGTCCACGGACGCGACGAGGCGTTCGCGCACTTTGCCATCGTCGAATTGGAGCGGGTGGTTCGGCACAGCCCGCGGCGCGACCGCGCAGCCGTGGATGTCCTGCTCTCTGAGGTCACTAACGAGCGCCTTCCCGTTCGGGTCCGCGCCCATCTGATCGGTTCGATCGGCCACCTGCGTGAGGAACTGACAAGTCAGCAGGTGGATTCGATCGGGGCGTGGGCCGTGGGTCTCGCGCGCCATCACGATCCGCGTCTGGCTGCTGCGGCGCTTGAACTCCTCGCTGACCCGCGGTTCTTCTTCGCCCTGAGGACCGCAGTGTTGCCCGCGCTGCGGGCGCCGAATCACAATGTCCGCGCACGTGCCGAGGAGGCGATCCTTGCCTTCGGTCGCCGCGCCATCCCCGCGCTGATCGATGCGGTGCGATCGGGCACGCGGCGGGAGCGCGTGGCGGTCGCGGGGCTCCTGGCCAACTATCCGGTGCCGCGCGATACATACCGAGGTCTCATCGATCTGGAGGTAGACGGCCTGCGTCGTAAGGTCATCTCGGCGGCGCTGCTCGAGGCCCGCATGGGCAACGCCTCGTTCGATCTTCTGCGCGCGCGCATCGACGAGGAGATCGGCGAACACGTGCGCACCGCGATGCGCCTCATGTATGTGGAGGTGCCCGACCCCGTTCTCGTACGGGTGGAGCGTCAGCTCTGGTCGCGGGATGCCGGCCTGCGGCACGTCGCCCGCGAGACACTCGACCAGATGGGCCACCGCCTACCCACCTTGAGGGCAATCGCCAGGCTGGTCCAAGAGGTGCCCCTCGCCAACCGGGCGCGCACGGCGCGCACGGCGATGAACGATGCGCCCGAGTCGATCGACGATGTCCTGGCCTGGGCCGTGAGTGACGGGCACTATGTCACCCGACTGATCGCCGCCCGTACGCTGCGGGAGATGACCGGTGGCGCCGACCGGACGCTGGTGCAGCGCCTGCTCGTCGATCCGCACGAGGCGGTCCGGGGCGAGATGGGCGCGGCGGAGGGAGTGAAGGGAGCGACTGCGATGACGATTGTGGACCGCATGCTGCTGATGAAGTCGACCCAGGTGTTCGAGAGCTTCGATGTGCGCGATCTGGCCGGCGTTGCCGAGGTGCTCGCCGAGCGTCGCTATGCGTGCGACGAAATCCTGATGAGGGAAGGAGAGCGCGGCGACCACCTCGCGATCGTCGCTGATGGCACTGTTCGGATCACGAAGAGCGACGGGCACGGGGGCCAGGTTCCGATTCGCGATCTCGGCCGGGGTGCGGTGATCGGCGAGATTGCACTCCTCGAGGAAGGGCCTCGCAGTGCCACGGTCGCGGCGGCGAGGGATTGCCTCGTGCTGACTCTGACGCGATTGGAATTCGAGGATCTCATTGAAGAATATCCCGGCGTGGCGCTGGGGCTCTGTCGCGTGCTGAGCCATCGCCTTCAGACGGTGACCGCCCAGGCGGCGGCCCGGAACTGAGAGAGGCGACGGTCAGGTCGCCGAGAGGCTGGCACTCGCATCGTCGGTCGTGAGACGGCCGAATGCCTCGGGCGCGCAGATCACATGCAGCGTATCGCCCGCGCGGAGAGCCGTGCGCGGTATCGGGCGAAAACGCGCCTCGCCGACCGACGGTACCAGAGCGAAGGGCGAGATGAACCCGCGCGCCAGGAAGTCGGAGACCGTGGCGCCCACGTACAGACTGCCCAGTTCGACGCGAAGGCGCGCGTAGACATAGCTCTGCCCATCCACAGTGAAGTGGTCGACCGCGCTACGACCCATCGCCGCGTCGGCGAAAGCGGGAGCGGCGATCGCCGCGGGGTTGAGCACGCTGTCGAAGTCGAACGTCGATCGCACGCGCGAGGCGAACTCCTCGTCGAACAAGCGGAGCACGATCCGCGAGCGCGGGCTCGCCTCCCGCGCGTTGAGCGCGATCTCGAGATTGAGCATGTCATCGCCGGTGGCGACCACGACCGAACGCGCTTCCAGTGCGTTCGCCCGCTGGAACGCCGACTGCTGTCGGGCATCGCCCGGCACGACGGTCGCACCGGACCTCAGCGCCTCACTCACCGCCGCGCCCGTTCCCGCTGGATCGATGGCGGTGGCGCCGCGCATGGTGCGCCGTAGTTCGGCCAGGACCCGCGTGCCGACATTGCCGAGACCGCAGACGATTGAGTGATCGACCGCGGCGGTGCGTGTCGTCCCGAAGAGGCGGCTCAGCCGGGTGGACAGGACCCAGTTCGTGACGAACGCGGTGATGACCGAGAAGATCAGCAGGCTCACGATCATCAGCGCGCTGCCGAACAGTTTGATCTCGTCGGAATCCTCGGCGAGATTGATGTCCCCGTACCCCACGGTGACCATGGTGGTGATCACGAAGTACAGCGCGGCCACGAAGTGCAGTCCCTTCGCCTCCATGTAGACGATGGTGGCGAGCGCGGCTAGGCCAATCGCCAGACCGATGACGATCGCGAGCCGCGAATCCACATCGGCGAAGAACGTCGATACCGCGCGCACCGTGCGCGCGAGGTGTGGATAGCCTGCCGCCCTGCCCCCGTATTCGAAGTCGGTCGAGCCGAGCGCCGTCAGCGTGCGCGCCGATGCCACCGCTCCCAGTCGGTCGCCCGAGCGCATCGGCGTCTGCGGCGGCGGCCAGTGCTCTACCGCGCCCGACTCGCGGCGGATATAGAGCGGCGCCACGTCGACCCAGGAGCGGACCAGCGAGGGCTCCTCAATCGGGATCTCCAGCACCGCGACCACGTCGTCCGCGACACGCCAGGCACGCAGGGTCCCTGCGGCCAGCGCGGCCGCGACGAAGGCGGGTGAGGAGAGGCCCGGCAGGCTGAGCACAGTCCACTCCGGAAACCGTGCCTCAAGTTGTTCGCCCAGTTGCTCGTTGTTGAGCCGTACCACGGTTCTGAGTGTGGGGCGGAGGTCGTTGACCGCCAGCGCCGCGCTCAGGTTGACCCGGTCGTCGCTCGTGCAGGCGATGAACGCCCGTGCCCCCGGCACGTCCACCTGGTTGATCGCCCCGGGCCGCAGGATGTCGAGTTCCATCACCGCGATCCCGAGACCATCGGCAAAGGCGCGCGCTTCGCCGCTGGGCTGGCGGTCGATCGCGATGACACGAGCTCCGGCCTCGTGCAGACGGGACATCACCTCGCGCCCTACTGTGCCAACGCCGAGCAGGATGACGTGTCCGGTGCTCTCCGGGTAAACGCGCTCCTCCATACCCAAGACGCGGGCTCAGCTTCCGCCCGCCGTCGGGCGTCGTTTTGGCGGTGCCGTCATCAACCGCGCGGCCGTGTCACGCGAGAGATCGATCTCGATCGGCTCCACCTCCAACCCATCCGGCTTCTCGAACAGGCGGACAATCGGTCGATTGATATCGCGCGTGCCGAGCTTCGCGACGACTCCCTGCCATTTGTCGAGCGCGCCCCCGACGATGCGCACGGGGTATCCCGTCGGGTAGATCGGCACGATGTCGAAGAACATGGTCATAAGGTCGTTGCTGAGTTGCACCGACGACATGCGTCGCATCAGAGACATGGCGAGTTCGCGCGGCAGGCGGGCGCGGAAGGGACGATCGGAACAGAGAGCATCGTAGACATCCGCGACCGCGCTGATCTGAGCGATAAGGAGCATTTGCCCGGGAAGCGCCGGCTGATCGTGCGTGATGGAATTCGAACCGATCAGGCCGCGCGGATACCCCTTCCCGTTGGTCCACTCGTGATGCTGGTAGGCGATGTGGTTCGAGAGAGGATCGAAATCTGGCACTTTCTGGAGAAAGTCGTACCCCAGCCTGGTATGGCGTTTCACCTGCTCGATGTCGGCCGGGCTCGGCGGCCCGGTCTTGCCATCCGCCGTGTCACCGGTGAACGACTGGCCGATATCGTGGAGCAGCGCTCCCCGACCAAGCCTGCGCAATTCGGCCTTCTTGAGACCCAGTTTGCGCCCGAGCGCCACCGCCACCGACGCGACCTCGATGGCGTGGCCGAAGGCGAAACTGTCCTGCGCCTTGATGGAGTTCAGCCCGAGCACGGTCGGCGCGTCGAGCACCTCGTCTACGATCGAACTGGACGAGGCGAACACCGCGTCCACGGGCACGGACTCAATGATCTGTCGCTTGATGTCGTTCGAGACCGGTAGGGCGCTGGCACGCTGGACGAAGTCTCGGCCCAGGGTCTGCGCGGTCTGCTCTGCCACCACAATGGTGTCTCGCGTGGCCTTCGTCGCCCGGCCGCGCGTCTCCGGCGAGAGCGGATCGACGATCTCGATCCCTTCGGACTGTTTGTCCTCGACGAACACCGCGGTGTAGCCGCGAATCTTCAACTGCCGAACGAGCGTCGCGTCCAGCGTGACGCCGGCCTGGGCGAGGATGTCGCCGCGCTCGTTGAATAGCGCCTGCCCGAGGGGGCTGCCGAGAGCCACATCATCGATGTTGACGACACGCATCTAGAGAACCACAACCCCCAGTTCGCCAAGCGCCTGAGTCGCGTCGACGATTGCTCCTCGATCGTCGAGTCGCCGCCCCAATGCCAGGGCAGACTCGATGCGCGCCCTCGCTTCGGCGCGCTGCCCCATCGCGGCGCGCGTGCGCGCGATGAGAATATCCGAGCGGAGGGCCGCCGGGAGGTCGCCCAGTTCGCCAAACGCCGCTCGGGCCGCGTCCGCGGCCTCCGAGGCGAGTTCGACCTGGCCCCCGACGAGAAGCGCCTCGGCCAGAACCAGATTCGCCGAGGCGGCGGCCCGTCGCGGTCCCGGCGCGGCCGCCTGCTCCAGGTTGAGGTGAGAGAGCATCTCGAGCGCCTGCCGCGCCTCCCACGACGCCTCTTCGGATCGTCCGTCGGCCAACTGAAGGCCAGCCGCGGCCGCAGCCGCCGCCGCGAGCGCGGCGAAGATCGCCTCGACCGCTTCGTTGCCGTCGAGTTCGGCCAGCGTGATGTCGTCGCGCGCCGACTGGAGATCCTCGTAGGCCCTGTCCGCCTGACCCGCGCGCGCCGCGACGAGCGCGGCGCGCCGCAACAGCTCCGCGCGACTCAGACCCGACGGCAGACCGGCCACCGCGGAACGGAAGATGGCCAGCGCCTCATCTTGCTGCCCGCGGAGTGCGAGCAGATCCGCGACGCGCCCCTCGATCGCGGCACGACTATGGACTCCGCTCGTCTCCCGTCCCCGGAAGCGTGCGAGCGATTCGCGGAAGTCGGTCAGTGCCGCCGACAGATCTCCCAGCGTCGCCCGGGCCTGGGCGGAACGCACCAGCGCGGCGATTGCCTCGTCGTCATCATCGCCACGGCGCAGATGTTCGGCGAGTTTGAAGGGGTCGTCCACTCCAGCGCGACTCAGCGTGGCCGCAGCGCGACCGTGGAGTTGGCGCCGCTCCGTCTGAAGCAGACTCTCGTAGACGACATCGCGGATCGCATTCCGGGCGAACCTGGCCCGTGCTCCGTGGCCGACTACGAGGTTCCGACGCGCGAGCCGACTCAGCTGAGGGTCGACGTCGGTCCGGCCCAGCATCTCCGCCGCGACCCGCGCGTCGAACGAGGTGCCGAGGACCGATCCGGCGCGGAGGACCTCCCGCGCTTCTTCATCGGCGGCGTCGATCCGGGCCTGGATCAGTGCGATCGTCGATGCCGCCAGGCCACCCGCGTGGGGACGGGGCACCACGCCTGTCTGGCGGAACGACCACACGATCTCACCTAGCGCGAGCGGGCTGCCCGAGGCCGCACGGATGAGCGACGCCCGCGTCCAGGCGTCGATCTCTTCGGTGCCGATCGCGCTCACCAGTACGGCGTCCATCGTCTCATCGTCGAGCGGCGTCAGTGTGACGTCGACCGCGTTTGCCCACGGGGAATCCCAGGGCGTATCGCTCGTCGTCGCGAGCAGTATTGGCACGTCCTCGGCCCGAAGCACACGCGCGATAACGTCCAGGCTGGGTTGGTCGGAGCGCTCGACGTTGTCGATCGCGACCACGATCGGCTGGGCTGAATGTCGAATTAGATCGGCGAGCGTCGCGCCGAGGATCTCCGCCCGGGTCGCCGGGTCTAGCTGGGCGAGCGGCGACCCCGGGTCGGGGAGATCACCCTCACGGAGCCACGCCAGAGCCTCGCCCGCGATCGGATCGCCCTCCGCCTCCCGCACGGAGGATCGGCGAGAACCGGCAATCGTCCGCACGATGCTGAGAGGATCCCCGCCGGAAGAGGCTCGCACCAGCGCGGCGTCGGCGAGTTCGGGGCGACGCACGTAGGCGTCGAGCAGGCGTGACTTGCCCAGGCCTGGCTCCGAGCGGATATTGACCGTGCTCGGACTGCCCATCTGGAGCGCACTATCAGCGAGCGACAGCTCCTCGAGAACCGCCTTCCGTCCCAGGATCGGCACCGTCTCGAACAACTCAGTGACCGCCTCGGCCCGGCCGAGCACACGGAACGCCGGTACCGGTTCGGGCTTCCCCTTGAGAGTGAGCGGCGGAATCGACTCGTAGAGAAACCCGCGCCCGCCCAGTTCACGCGTCAACTCCCCGACGATCGTCTGGCCGGGGTCGGCCGAACTCTCCAGTCGCGAGGCTACGTTGACGACGTCGCCCGAGACACCGTAGTCGGTCGCGCGTCCCTCGCCGATCGCCCCGGCGATGGCGATGCCCGTGTTCACCCCCACGCGGATCTGGATGCTTCGCTTGAATCGCTCCGACCAGCGCGCATTCACTTCGTCGAGCGCACGATGCACCTCGATGGCTGCGTTCAGCGCGCGGATCGCATCATCCTCGCGTGAGACCGGCGCGCCAAAGACCGTCATCATCGCGTCGCCTATGAACTTCTCGACATAGCCCCCGTGCGCCCGCGCCACCTGTGCCAGGCGTTGGAAGAACTCGGTCATTGCGGTCTTGACGGTTTCGGCATCGTGGTGATGGCCGAGAGAGGTGAATCCCACCATGTCGATGAAGACAATTGACACGAGTTTTCGCTCGGCGCGCCGCGTGCCGATGTCGTCCTCGTTGCCGTGTGCGACAAGGTTCGCTCCGCACAGCGCGCAGAAGCGATCGCCCGTTCTGCAGAGGCGTGCGCAACGGGGACACGTCGGCCCCACCGCAGTCCCGCAGTGCGCGCAGGACGCTACGTCGAAGGCGACATCGCGCCCACATCCCGGGCATCGCTGCGCGATGGCCACGGCGCCGATTCTACGGCTCTTGTCAATCGCTCCGTACCGCGCAGGCGTGCGCGATCGCCTGTCGGATAGGCTCCGCGGCGGCCCGCCGATGGAGTAGAACCGTGTGCTCGGCTTCCTGTAGATCGACGTAGAAGCGGCCATCGGGCAGGACGAACAGCGATCGGTAGGGGAACCCGCGTTCGCGTCTGGGGCTCGGTTCCCGGGAAATGCTCCCCACAATGGCGCCCTGACCGTGGATGGACCAGCCGGCGTGCAGTGCCGTCCACCAGCGGGCGAGACCGGAGACACCTGCGTGCAGCGGAACGCCCTCCTCGGGCACCGCCAGCACCGCGACGACGATCATCGATGCGCCGCGCTGCCACTCGGGTACGCCTGCGAGGCATTCGAGGGTGTGCGCGATCAATCGCTCGTCGCTCGCCTCCGTTCCGTCGACCCATCGCCGGCTGTGGATGCCGGGCGCACCGCCGAGCGCATCGATCTGGAGGCCGCCGTCGTCGGCCAGAGCGGGCAGGCCGCTCCACGCCGCGTAGGCGCGCGCTTTTACGAGCGCGTTTTCGAGGAAGCTCGCGCCCGTCTCCTCGATTGACGGTGGTACCGAACTGATATCGCTGAGCGAGAGCAATGGCACGGGAAGGTCGCGGAGAAGCCGGCGCCATTCGCGGAGCTTGGCTGGATTGGTCGTGCCGAGGAGCACGGGAAGGGCACTATAGTGGCCGCGTGGCGGCAGGGTGCGGTCGAGGTCCGGGGTCCGCGACCGATCGCTGAGAGGATGAGCCAGATTCACATCGTCCGCCGCCCCTACCTGCTAGCCCACCGCGGGGCCTCCGGCTACGCGCCGGAAAACACGTTCACGGCGTTCGATCGGGCAGTCGCGCAGCGCGCCGATGGTATCGAGACCGATGTGCGTGCAACCCGAGATGGCGTGCTCGTGCTGATGCACGATGAGCGAGTCGATCGCACGACTCAGGGCGAGGGCCGAGTCGCTGACCTGGAGTACAGCGCGATCCAGCGGTTGGATGCTGCGTACGGGCATCCCGGCCGCGTGGAGGCCGAGGCAGTTCCCACGCTGGAGGAGTTCCTCGCGCGCTTTGGTGGCCGCGTCGGGATCTGCCTGGAAATCAAGCAGTCGGGCATCGAGTCCGCGGTCGTGGAGATGGTTCGCTCGCGTGGTCTGCTCGCGCCGCGACCCTGGCAGTCCGCCGCGCCGCGGGGGAAGGCGGTGCTCCCGCCGGTCTCCTTCACGTCCTTCGACCTGCAGAGTGCGGCGGCCGTCGCGCGCCTCGCCCCTGGCAGCCTGGTAGGGCATCTCACGCCGGAGTTTGATGACGCGGCGATTGGGCGCGCGATTGCCCAGGGCCTGAATCAGATCTGCCCGCCGGCCAATCTCTGTACCCCGGCGCGCGTGCAGGGCGCGCGTGAGCGCGATCTCTCCATCCGCGCCTGGCAGGTGCGCAACCGCGAGGCGCTCCGCACCGCGGTCCTTGCGCTGGTCGATGGCGTTACCTGCGATTGGCCCGACTGGACGCTCGACGCGAACAAGTAGCCGGAGTTCAGTCGCTCTCCGCGGGGCCCGCCATGGTCCGGTCCACGGCGTTCGCGAGGCGGCCGCACGCCGCCATGAGATCAACGAAGCGCTTCGGCTTCAACGACTGCTTGCCGTCCGAACGCGCATGCTGGGGGTCGGGATGAACCTCGACGATCAGGCCGTCGGCGCCGGCGGCAATGCCTGCCAGCGCGATCGGTTGCACCCACGCCCAGTTTCCCGTCGAGTGGCTGGGATCCAGGATCACCGGCAAATGGGTCAGTCCCTTGAGGATCGGGATGGCATTGATGTCGGTGGTGTATCGTGCCGCATCCTCGAACGTGATGATGCCTCGCTCGCAAAGAACCACGCCCGTGTTTCCGCCCGCCAGGATGTACTCGGCGGCCATCAAGAAGTCGCGCACCTTGCTGCCTGGCCCGCGCTTGAGGAGCACTGGGTGGCGTGTCTGACCGACGTAGCGCAGGAGCGAGAAGTTCTGCATATTCCGGGCGCCGATTTGCAGCATGTCCGCGTACCGGCAGACCACGTCAATGTCGTGCGCGTCCATCAACTCGGTGACGACAGGGAGGCCGGTCACATCGCGCGCCGCGGCCAGCATCTTCAGTCCGTCCTCGCCGAGGCCCTGGAAACTATGGGGCGAGGTCCGCGGCTTGAACGCGCCCCCGCGGAGGAGTCGCGCTCCGGCCCGCCGCACCTCGCGCGCCGTCGCGAGCAACTGTTCCTCCGACTCGACGCTGCATGGCCCGGCGATCACGACGACTTCGGTCCCACCGATCTGGACGCCGCGGACGTCGACCGCGAACGGACCCGGATGGGCGTGTCGCGACGACAGTTTGAACGGTTCAGAGATGAGTTGAACGCGCTCGACACCGGCCATGTTCGAGAAGCGATCCATCAATTCGACCTTGTCGATGTCCACCTCGCCGAGAACGGCGACGACTTTTCGCTCCACGCCGGGGTTCAGGAATGGGCGGAAGCCGCTCTCGCTCACCGCGGCCATGACGGCGTCGAGTTCGATGGTTGTGGCGCCGAGTTTCATAATGATGACCACGAATTGAGGCTCCTGGCCCGAGCCGGATCGGGCCGGCGATTCTAGTGACGGTCAGACTGGCATCGCTAGCGCCGATTCAGACGTTGGCCATTCGGCCGTATCGGCTGCTGTGGGCCGCGACGCTGCTCTGGAACCACACGCGCTGGGTCGATCAATACGCACTCGGATGGCTCGTCCTCGACGTCACTAACTCCGCGTGGCATGTGGCGCTGATCGGCGCGATCAAGTCGCTGCCGATCATGCTGTTTGGCGTCCTCGGTGGGGCGATTTCGGATCGTGTCGATCGCCGTCGGTTACTCATCGTATCGCAGATCTCGGGCATCGCCGTCGCAGCGGCTCTGGCCGCAGTGATCGCGCTCGGTGCATTCACGGTCGAGATCGGCGCCGCGATTGCGCTGCTCTCCGGCATTCAGTGGGCGCTGGAATGGCCAGCGCGGCGCGCGCTCGTGCCCGATCTGGTCGGTCGCGAACGCACCGTGAACGCGATCGCTCTTGAAAGCGTGTCGATGAATCTCGCAAAGATGATGGGACCCGTGGTCGCTGGGTGGCTCATTTTCGCCCGCGGCGCCGAAGCGGCCTACGCTGCGGTGGCCGTGCTCTTCGCGGCGCAGATCGTCCTGCTTCGCGCTCTGGCGCGGACGGCCGGCGGGATGGTGTACCGATCACCGTCGATGCTTGCCTATCTGCTCGAGGGATGGACCCAGTTGCGTCAGAGCGAGCCGATCTTGGCCGTGCTGCTCATCACGATGGTGATGAACATGTTCGCCTTCCCCTATCAGACGCTCATGCCGGTTTTCGCGCGCGATACCTTCGGGGTCGATGCGCGTGGCCTGGGCTGGCTTGGCGGTGCGGTCGGTTCCGGGTCATTGATTGGGTCGCTCTACATCGCCTCCCGCGTGACGGTGCCCCGGCCGGGCTTCTGGTTCTCCTTCGGTTCAATCGCGATGGCGCTCTCCCTCGTGGCTTTCGCGCTGTCGCCTGGTTTCGCCTGGGCACTCGTCTTCTTGTTCGTGAGCGGATTCGGTCAGGCCGGGTTCTCAGCGCTCCAGAGCACGATTATCCTGCGCGCCGCGGACGAGAGCCTGCGCGGGCGCGGTATGGGCGCGCTCACCGTTGCCATAGGAATGGCGCCGCTCGGCCTTCTGGAGATTGGCTGGCTCGCGACGTTTATCGGCGCGCCCCTCGCCGTCGCGCTCAACGCGGGTCTGTGCGCCCTGCTCGTGCTGGTGGTGACGCTGCGCTTCTCCGGCTACCGGCGGCTCTCCCATTGAGCGACCAGTCCCACCTGGCATCATCACCGCCACACACCGCACAGCCCCGTGCAGATGACCCGGCCGCCATCGCGCGGTTCTACGATCGATTCTGGCGGCCCGAAAACCGCGCCACGATCGAGGAGCACGACTTCCACACGTTCCAACACGATGTCGACGCGGCGCTGGCCTGGATTCTCCGCGATGGCGGTGGACTCACCGGGGCCAGGGTGATGGAGATCGGTCCTGGCCGCGGGCGTGACACCCTCTGGCTGGCCCACTGCGGAGCCAGGGTGACGGCTATCGACGTATCCATCGAGTCGGTACGCGCAGCCCGGGAGCACCTGCGCGCCCACGACCTCGGCCACAGATACGATGCTGTCGTCGCCGATGTCGCCCATCTCCCGTTCCGCAACGAGGCGTTCGACATCACGCTCTCACGATTCGTGGTCGCGCACGTGGACCGGCGGGCGATGACGCCCGAACTGCATCGCGTGCTATGCGAGAACGGTCGCGCGGTGCTCGTCGAACCGCTGGCACACAATCCGCTCGTCGCCCTGTATCGTCGCTTCTCGGCACACGGTTGCCGCGAGACCTCTCCCCGCTATCTGACCTACGGCGAGATCCTCACGATGGCACGGCAGTTCGCGCGGGGCGTACGCCACCGCGGCTTCTACCTGATCTCACCGCTCGCGCTGGCGCTCCGCGGCACGCCGCTCTTCCGGCCCGTCGGGCACTTGCTCACGATGATGGAGCTACCGGCGACACTGTGGTCGCCCGTCCGGCGCTTCTGCTGGATCATCGTGGCGGAGTTTCGAAAGTGAGTGTCGATGCGCGCATCACCCGTGTGACCGCTGTTGCCGAGTCTCGTCCCCGCGCGCAGCCGGTGCGTGACGCCCTCCAGACGCTCGATACGAGCGGAGTCTGCACCGTGGAGGTGGAGACCGATATCGGCATTTGCGGCCGGGGACAGATCGGTTTCGGTCGGCTCGGTTCGGCGCCCGATCTGATGGCGCGAGTCGTCACCGATCTGCTTGGGCCCGAGATCGTGGGGCAGGATCCCTTCCTCGTCCGCGCGATTCGCGATCGGCTCTGGCGACTCACCGATTACCACGGCTCGACGGGACTGACGTTGATGGGTGTCTCCGGCATCGACATCGCTCTGTGGGACTTCATCGGTCGGGCCCTGGGCGCGCCG
>VGOZ01000019.1 GCA_016875715.1 Chloroflexota bacterium
TGTTGTTGATGGCTGTGTCAGCCTCGTTGTACCGACCGTTCTCCGGGTGGCTCCACGGCTTGAGCGGCGGGTTCTTGGCCGGATCGACGACCGCATCCCAGATCAGACCGCCCAGAGTCGGGAACTCGGCCTTGAACTCGGCCGAACCCCAGATGTCATAGCGGCTTCCCGGGCTGCCGAGCGCACGTTTGAACCGCTCGAACCCGTGCTGCCGGCTGCCGTACAGCTTGACGACCAGCCACGCCTCGTCCGGGTACTTCGTACTCTTGGCCATGCCGTAGCCGTCGGACGAAACCTGCGTCTCCACCTTGCCGGAAGGCCCGATCGGTGGGGGCAGAACCGCCCACTTGAACTTGCCTCCGCCGCTGCCATCTGGCTTGCCGACCGTGTTCGGGAAGGCTCCACCAGCCGCGAATGCTGTCAGGACGGTGATGGCGACCTTCTGGCCGGGGAAGATCTCCTGGGCGTTCGCCTTCGCCTCGAGGGGAACAGCCACCTTGTGGACCTGATACAGATCCTGCAGAGCCTGGATGCCCGCGATGGACTCCGGTGTGCCGATGAGAGCCTTGGTGCCCTCGACGTTGTACCGATCGCCACCGTACCGGCGGAGAACGCCGACATCGCCCTCGCCACCGTGGCAGGCCTGTACACCGTGGACGGTGACACGGCCGCTCTCCGAGATGGTGAGCTTCTTGAAGGCCTCGATCGACTCAGCGACCGTCCACTTGCCCGTTTCGGTCGGCAGCTTAACCCCGACCTTGGCCGCCATGTCGAGATTCGCGAAGTGGTGGATGCAACCCGGGTGTCCCACCACGGGATATCCCCACTGCTGCCCCTTGAACTCGTAGTTCTGGATGTTGCCGGGCCAGAACTGCTTGTGATCGTTCTCGAACCACTTTGTGTCCTTCTGAATGAACGGTGTGAGCGACCCGAGGACGTTCTTGTTGACCAGTTCCTTGGTCACGACCGCGACATTGATACGGACCGTGTCACCCAGCTGGCCAGTCGACGACAGCGCCAGGAACTTGGCATGCATGTCGTTGCGGGGGAACCACTCGAGCTTGAGCTTGACGCCCGGATTCTCCTGCTCAAACTTCGCGAACAGCGGCCCGTAGAATTTCCGATCCGGGTCCTGCTCCCAGTCGTGGATGCGCAACTCGATCGGTGCCTTGGTCGCCGGAGCGGCGGCCGGCTTTGGCGCCTCGGCCGGCTTCGCCGGAGCTGTCGTCGCGGTTGGAGCGGGGGCCTCGGGTGCGGCCGGCTTCGGCGCCTCGGCCGGCTTCGGCGCCTCGGCCGGCTTCGGCGGGGCGGCCGGCGCCGGGGCTGGCTTGGCCGGCACGGGCGTCGCGGTCGGCGCCGGAGCGGCGCACGCGGCGATGACGGCACCCGCCGCCACCAGGGAACCCGAGACGAGCGAGCGTCGGCTCACCCGACGGGCAAGATCAAAAACGCGCAAAGTTGTCCTCCTCCTCAGTCCTGCCGCGCATCATACCCTAATTTGCGTCGCGTGTCACCTGTCTCTTGCTTCACGCTGTTCGCCCGGCTTCGAACGGGTCCCACCGCCGCCGCGTTCGGTGCGAGCGTCGCGCTTCTCGCCATTGAGGTCGCCGCGGCGAGAGCCCAGGCGCCAGTGCTCGGCGTTTCCGTGTACACGTGGACGGCGACTCTGGGGTGGGTTTTTGTGGGCATCGCGCTCGGCGGCCTCATCTGCGGCCACCTCGCCGATCGGTTTCCGGCGCGCGCCGTCTGGCGCGCCTGCCTGATCGTCGGCGGAGCGATCACCCCGCTGTGCCTTCTCGTCTTCGATCTGCTGGTGGCGAGGGAATGGATCTCCGACCTGCCCGTCGTCGTCCGCGCGATCGCGATGGCCGGGGTTACGCTGTTGCTCCCATCGACCGCGCTCGGGGCGATCGTCCCCGCGGCGATCGCCGATCTCCGCGGCGCACCCGATCGATTCGGCCGCGGCGTCGGCCAGATCTACGCTGCGTCGACCGCCGGCGGCATCACCGGAACCTTTCTCGCCGGTTTCCTCCTGATTCCGACGATTGGCGCCGACCGGACGATCGGGCTCGCCGGGCTCGGCGCGTTGCTGCTCGGTCTTCTGGGAAACCTGAGGTGGGGAATCGTCGCCCGGCTGACAGCGATTGCCACGGTCGGTATCTCAGGGCTCGCCGCCAGCCGTGTCTCCGACGCGCGCCGCTGCACATATGAGACAGCCTACTTCTGCGTCCGTGTGGAGACCAACGAGGAGGACGCGGCCGCGGGACCGATCAGGACTCTATGGCTCGATCATCTCAGTCATAGCCGTGTGTCCCTTCTCGATCCGCGTCGCCTGAGTTTCAGCTACC
The DNA here is from genome assembly GCA_016875715.1 of Chloroflexota bacterium. Classification (GTDB taxonomy): domain Bacteria; phylum Chloroflexota; class UBA6077; order FW602-bin22; family FW602-bin22; genus VGOZ01. Next base: position 2,349 of record VGOZ01000019.1, read on the forward strand.
TCCGCGCCTACGCCGATGTGGCGGCGCTCCGCGCCCGCACGGTCAATGCGCCGGACTTCCTCATCATTGGTGCGGGCGCCTATGGCTTCCCACGCTATCTCGAGACGGTCTATCCGTCTTCGACGATCGACGCCATCGAAATCGATCCATCGCTCCTGGAGATCAGCCACCGCGATTTCGGCCTCTCCCGCGATACCCGGATCCGATCCTACCTGGGCGATGCCAGGACCGCACTCACCTCGCTCGGACCCGAGCAGACCTACGATGTCATCTTCGCCGACGCGTTCAACGACCTGGCGATGCCGTATCACCTCACGACCGTCGACTATCTCATCGACCTCAAGGCGCGCCTGGCCCCCGGCGGCCTATACGTCTCGAATGTGATCGACCACCCTGTTCGACATGGTCGCGTGATTCAGAGTTTCTACCGTACGATCCGCACCGCCTTTCGGCACGCCTACGTGCTGCAGTGGGGGCCGCGCGAACTCGACCGTGTGGAGACGCTCGTGATCGTTGGCACCGACGTGCCGCTCGATCTCGGCCCACTTCGCCGGCACGATCCGATCCCGGAGAATCCGGGCCTCTCCTATTCCACCGCGCACGTTCCTGAGTTGGAGGCGATCGTGCACGGGGTGCTCCTCACCGACGACCACGCGCCGATCGAGCAGCTCGTAGCGCCTCTCTACGTTCTGAGGAACTGACCGCACGGCCGTCGAAAGAGGAACGGACATTCGCCCGCACGCGGTGAATCGGGTATTGTTGGCCTGTGGCACCCTGGCGGAATCCGTTTCTCATCGCTGCCTTCAGTGGATGGGGCGATGCCAGCAGCGTGGCGACGACCAGCGCCGCGTTTCTCCTGCAGAAGCGGGAGGTGACCCGGGAGATCGAGTTCGACCCCGAGGAGTACTTCGTCCTCACCGATACGCGACCGACCGTTCGCCTGGCCGACGATGGTTCCCGACGGATTCAGTGGCCATCCCTTGCTCTGATGCACGGCGCGGGAGAGCCTCGCGATCTCGGACTTCTCCTTGGACCCGAACCACAACTGCGCTGGCGCGGCTTCGTCGAGCGTGTCGCCGTCACGTGGGAGCGCCGGGGCGAAGGTGGCCCTGCCATCCTTCTCGGCGCCTTTCTGGCGAGTGTCCCGCACACGGGGCCGGTGTTTCTGACCGGGTTCGCGACGACGCCTGACCTGCGAGCGCATCTCTCAGGCCTCGGCGTGCAGCCGAGCGGCTATGAGGGCCCGACGAGCATCCACTCGGTGCTCGCCGAGGCGTTGCGGCGGCGTGGCGTCCCGTGCGCCAGTATCTGGGCGGCGGTGCCGCACTACGTGGGAGCGATGCCTAATCCGAAGGCGTGTGTGGCAATGCTGCGCGTTGTCGATGATCTACTCGGTCTGAGCCTCGATCTCACCGAACTCGAGGATGCGGCCTCGTCTTTCGAGAAGCAGGTCAGTCGAGCGATCACCAGGGGTTCTCGAGAGCGTCGGAAGGGCGAGCGCCCGAGTCGCGATTCGGCCGGCGACGAGTCACAGACGGGCGAGCCGTCGAACGAGCCGTTGCCCTCCTCCGAGGAGATGATCCGTGGCGTGGAGGAGTTCCTGAAGAAGAATCGGCCCGACGCTTGACCTTGCCGCCACATACAACGCCGTAGTGTCTTGATGGAGTTGCTCGCTCCGCGCGATGTCGCCGAGGTCGTCGAGGACGTCTATGCATCTCTCGGCGTACGACGGGTCATCAATGCGACGTGCCACTGGACTCGATTCGGCGGAACGATCATGCCGCCCCAGGTCCTCGCGGCGATGCACGCCGCGGCCAATGCCTATGTCGATGTAGGTGCGCTCCTCGATGCGGCGTCGGAGCGGATCTCCCGACACACGCACGCGGATGCCACCTACGTTGTCTCGGGGTGCGCCGCGGCGCTCATGGTGGGTGCCGCCGCGGTGATGGTGGGCGAGGATGCGCGCAAGGCCGCGATGCTTCCCGAGATCGCAGGTCCCCGGCGGTGGATCGCGCGCCGCTTCGATAGACGTGCCGTTCCTGGCACCGCTGAGTTACCGACCGCCTATACCCACTTCGGGTACGCGCAAGCAGTGCGCGGCGCGGGAGGTACGTTCGTCGAGGTCGGAACGGAGGATGCGGTCTTGATCGAGGAGATCGATGCCGCGATCGATGATGAGACGGCCGGGATGTACTGGCTCGCCGGCGACCCTCCGGGCGCGCCGTCACCCGAGGCGCTGATCGCGCTGGCTCGAGACCGTGCCGTGCCGATCCTCATCGACGCGTCCAACGTGCTGCCGCCACCCGAGAGCCTGCATCGCTACATCGATGCGGGCGCCGATCTCGTGGCCTTCAGCGGCGGCAAGGGACTCCACGGGCCTCAGGGATCCGGATTCCTGACCGGGCGCGCCGATCTCGTGCGGGCGGCGCGGGCGCTTGGATCGCCAAACCAGGGAATCGGCCGCGTGTGCAAAGTCAGCAAGGAGGAAATGGTCGGCCTCGTCACCGCCCTCGACCTCTGGGTCGATCGGGACCATCGCGCCGAACGGCGCAGGGCTGAACGCCGCACGCTCTGGCTGTACGATCAGCTCGGCGGGCTGACCGACGCGGAGCCAGAGTACGTGGCGGTCGATCATCTCGGGCGGCCGTTTCCCACGGTCCACCTTCGACTCGATTCCGGCGCGGGGATGACGGAGCGCACCCTGCGTCAACGGCTTCTGGATGGGTCGCCATCGATCGCGATCATGCCCGGATTCGATCCCTGGACAGCCAGGATCGATGTCCGAGAACTGGACGAAGAGGATATCCAGAAGGTCGCGGATGCGATCCTGGCCATCCTGATGCCGGCGTCGATCGGACGCTGACGAAACTTTCGGGCACGCAGGGAGCTATATGCACGCGATGGACGATCAGATTCTGATCGCGCGCGCCCGGAACGGCGACCACGCCGCCTACGGTGTGCTCGTCGGCCGCTACCGCGATGCCATTGTGCGCGTGGCGCGCCGGATCCTCCGCAACGAGGCCGATGCCGAGGAGGCCGCTCAGGAGGCGTTCGTTCGGGGCTACGTTGCGCTCGACACCTACGATCCCCGTTTCCGCCTCTATACCTGGCTCGCCGCGATCGCGCAGAACACCTCCTTCCGAGCGCTTCGCGGGCGCGATTGGCGCATTTCAGCGATCGATCCGGCGGTGGCCCGCGCCGATCGCGCATTCGTCGAGGATGGGCCAGAGATCTCGCTCCTCGTGGCCGAGCGCGATGAGACGATCCGGCGTCTGGTAGACGGGCTTCCGGGAAAGTATCGCGAGGTGCTGATCCTCCGCCACTGGCACGAGCTGTCCTATGAGGAGATCGCGCGGATCGCCGAGATCAGCATGGCATCGGTCAAGACGCGACTCTTTCGGGCGCGGCAGTTGTTGGGGACGCAATTGCGGCAGCGGAAGCTGGTGCCCGATGGGGGCTGAGGAACGGTTCGTTGCGGCCGTACGGGCACGGCTGATCGCCGCAGATCGAGAGCGGCGACGCCGACGCATCACCGCGTTCCTCACGCGGCCGGCAGTTGCTGTCTTCGCGGCACTCAGTCTCGCAGTGGTCGGCGCGTCTGCTTTGCCCGTCTATGGCGCAACGAGCACGCGCGCGGCGGTGCGTGCGGTTTCCTGGCTGGTCGTCGCGCAATCCGCGACGAGCAACCTCTCGGCTCAACTCATCCACGAACTGCGGCTGGGCTGGCTTCCTCTGGCGACCGCGGCGATCGTGCTCGGGGGTGTGGTGATGGGCGCCTGGTTCCGATTACGGGTGCGGACGAAGGGTGGCGACATGGAGGAGCGATCCGAGCGACGGGTCAACGCGGCACTCTTCTCGCTGCTCGTGCTGATCGTCATCGGCGCAGCGGTCATGCCGGCGACCGCGATCGGGCGTGGTTCCGTGCACGTGGGCAATCTGACAATCGCTGAAAACGCCACCCTCGAACGCCCCCAGATTGTCCTCGCGGGTGACTTCGACCTTCGCGGTGTCGCGAACGGACCGGTCGTTGTGGTATGGGGCGACGCGTACATCCGGCGTTTATCGACCGATGACGTGGTAGTCATCGGGGGGAGCCTGCTGCTCGACGCGGGTTCGATGGTCGAGCGAGACGTGCTGGCGCTGGGCGGACGGATTTTGCGAGCCGACGACGCCGTGGTCGTGGGGAACATTGCGGGACAGGAGTTGCGGTGGACGGGCAGTAGAGTCGATTCGGCGCCAGAGGCCGCGGCAGCGCTCCTGGCGCGCCTACGGCTGGCGTTTCTCGGGGCCGCGGCCGGGGTCTTGCTGGTCATGGCGGCGATCACGGTCATCCCCTGGGTGGTGGTGCTCTCAGCGGCGACGGCGCGTGGTTCCGCGGTTAAGTCGGCCGCGCTCGGTGCCGTCGGCCTTGCGGGGGGGCCGCTGATCGTCGTTCCGCTGGGACTGAGCCTCGTCGGGGTGCCGTTCGCGGCACTTCTCGCGGTGGCGCTCACGCTCGCGTGGTGGCTGGGCACGGCCGCCGTCAGCCTGCTCCTGGGCCGAGCACTCCTTCGGCTCGTGGGCTGGGAGGGGTCGGTTATTGCGGCCGGAGTTGTGGGCGGGGCGTTCCTGGGCGGATCGTTGGGCGTTCCGGTGATCGGGGCAATTGCCGTCGTTGTTTGCGGCTCGATTGGCGCTGGAGCGGTCCTCCTCGCGCTGGTCGAGGGTGAGTTCGGATCGAACCGACAGGAATTGGTGGCTTATGAGTAGCGCCGTACGTCAGGCGGGTTCGCGGTATCAGGTTGTCACGCGCCGCGTGCCCCTCGCGTCCCAGCAGGAGACCGACTTCGTCGACATCACCGATGTCGTGAACGGCGTCGTGCGAGCCAGCGGTGTGTGCGACGGCATCGTCGTCGTGTTCACCACCCATACGACCGCCGGCATCGTGATCAATGAGGCGGAACCTCTCCTTCTGGACGATCTCCGCCGTCGGCTCGAACAGTTTGCCCCGCGTGCGGCACGGTACGATCACGATGATCTCTCCGTCCGGACCGTCAACGTTGAGCCGAACGAACGGATGAACGGGCACGCTCATTGCCAGCGTCTGATGATCGGGGCGAGCGAGACAATCCCCGTCGCCGATGGGGTGATGCTGCTCGGGCGCTGGCAGAGGATCTTCTTTCTCGATCTGGACGGTCCCCGCCCGCGCGAGGTCCTGATTCAGATTCAGGGGGTGTGACGCACCCGGCGCAACGGATGGCGCGTTCGGACGGTCAGTGCGTTGCGGCTCGAATAGCCTGCCCGAGCAGACGGGCGCCCTCGTAGCACTTCTCGACTGACTCGTAGCTATAGGCAAGCCGAATGAACTCTTCACCCCCGCCGCCCGGGAAGAACGATGTGCCGGGCACGTACTGCACTCGTGCTTCGGCGGCCAGTTCAGCCAGCCGCGTCCGGTCCGTACCGGTCGGCAGCCTGATCCAGAGGAAGAATCCCCCCTCGGGCTTGTTGACGCGGGCATCGATACCTTCGAGCGTTTCGAGAAGGCCGCGTCGCATCGCGTCGCGCTTGTTCCGATACACCTCGACTAGGCGCGCGACATGCTCGGGCATGTGGTCGCGCATGTAGTACGTGGCGATGCGCGACATAAAGGGGTTGACTCCGCCGCCGAAGTTGAAACTCGAGAGCGCGGGGATCATCTCCTTTGGGGCGCACAACCATCCGAGCCGGGTTCCGGCTCCGAGGATCTTGGAGAGCGTGCCCGAGCGAATCACGCACCCGGCCGTATCCAGTGCGTAGAGCGACGGGTGCTGCTCGCCCTCGAAGCGGAGTTCGCCGTAGGCGTCGTCCTCGAGGATGATGGTCTCGTACTCCTGCGCCAGAGCCAGGAGTTCGTGACGGCGAGAGAGAGTCATGGTCGGCCCCGACGGGTTCTGGAAGTTGACGATGGTATAGATCATCTTGCAACGCCGCCCGGCTCGACGCAGACCTTCCAGTCGCTCGCGGAGAACGCCTGTCACCAGGCCCTGTTCGTCCACAGGCACGCCGATCACCTCGGGCCCGTGCCGTCGGATGGTGGCAAGTGTTCCCGAGAACGTCGGCGCCTCGCAGATGAGGGGATCGCCGAGATCGACGAACGCGCTGATCGCAAGCGACAGAGCGTGGCTCGATCCGTTCGCGATCAGGATGTTGTCGCGCTCGACCTCCAGACCCTCGAAAAGGCGGTACTTATGCGCGACGAGATCGCGCAGTCCGGTGTAGCCGAGCGAATCGCCGTAGGTCAGTGCATCGGCGCCCTCGGCCTTCATCATCGCCGCAGTTGCCGCGACGAGATCGTCGTAGGGGAATGAGCCGGGGTCTGGACGGCCGCCGCCAAACTCGTACAACGGGGTCGCGACCGTGCGCGTCGCTGAAGCGATCGTGCCCCGAGCTGTCTGCCCGATCTGCGCGCGCGTCGAGAGGAGTGGTCGGAAATCGATCGCGTGCTGTGTTGCCATTGCGGCCGAAGGCTCCCGGTTGAGGTAAGTTCAGTCTACTCGACGGCGGCCAGGATTTCGGCGAGGAACGCCGCCTCAGGCCGATTGCCGAGGAACTCCCGGCGCTCGTTGATCACGATCTTGGGGACGGCCTGAACCTGATAGCGATCGGAGAGTGTCGGAAACTCGCTCGCCTCGACCACATCGGCGGTGATACGGTGACTCTCGATCGCCATTCGGTGGGCCAGACTGGCCACCCGTGGACAGTGCGGTCAAGTAGGCGTGACAAACACGCGAAGGTGGACATCTTGGGTCAGCCCACCGAGCGCAACGCGCGTCTCCTCGGACAGATGACTCTCCCCACTCGCCACATCAACGATGTTGTCGATGAGGTTCCGGAACTCATTCCCGGCCGGTATGCCAAAGAAACGGACCTTACCCTGGTTCCGGCCGCTGAAGACAATCGCCGGGATATCGGCGATCTCCGCGTCCGCCAGAGCCTCCGGTCGATCCAGGACATCGTGAACGACGAGGGTCACCTTCTCGGAGAGAGCTGATACCTCCTCAAGGAGTATCTTCGTCTCCTCGCAGTACACGCACTCCTCACGACCGGGAACGTGCAGGCGCGGCCGCGGTCGGGTGTACAGGTCGATCGTCACCGGCTCGGTCAGGTGCTCCGCGAAGTGATCGCGAATGAACTCCTGATCTCGCTCCGGGATCATCGCCATACCGACGTCATTCTAATGGGCTGTTGCCGGAGCGCCGTCATTACCGCGGAACGCGCCAGAGGTTCGGAGGAGGAGTCGGGCGCCCGAAGTCACGTCCTTCCTTAGCGGCGACGGGTCAGGTACCAGCCGGCCAGAACCGCGCCGCCGAGGATCGGGACGATGAGTGCTAGCGCGGCGCTATCGTCGCGCGCAGGCTCGATGTCCGGCCCAAACTCGATGCCCGCACGCGCCAGTGCGGTGGCGTGCGGTTGATCTGAGACGCTCAGAAACAGGCGGGTCGGATCGGTGCGATCCACGATCACTGGCCCGACCTCGAAGTCGGCCACGGTCTCCAGTGCCGGGTGCAGTTCTGGGCCCTCGCCGCGGTGGAGCCCCCGCGTCGAGCCCAGCAGGATTCGCCCGTCGGCTGAACGGGCGATCGATGTGATCACCGGCCTCTCGCCGCCGCCGGCGAGAGGCATCGTGCCGAGACGCCGCCAGGACGTATCCTGGCGCATGAAGAACTGCGGGCCGATCCCCACGTACACCGGCCCGTCATCCAGCGCTAGCAGGCCGCGAACGATGCCGCGCGGCAACCCAGGCACCGGACTGAACTGGTCAGCTCCCTCGCGCAACTCGTAGAGGCCACTCGTCGTACCGATCAACAGGCGACCATCGCGATCCAGCGCGAGCGCGGTGGTCGCACCCTCCGCTCCCTCACCGTCCGGTGTCCAGGTGTCTCCTCTGTCGTCGCTGCGGACGACGCCGAGGACTCCACCCGAGAACAGGACAAGACCGCCCGGCGCCTGACCTGCGAGCAGAGTGACGACGACCTGTCCGGGGTCCCCCGCCGGCTCCCAGGACTGTCCTGCGTCGACGCTTCGGTAGACTCCGGCGTCCGTCGCGATCCAGAGCGCTTCGGACACGGCCGGATCGTCAACGATCGCGAAGACGGCGGGTGGCGCCCCCAGGGCCTCATCGATCGTGATCTCGACCCAGGACGCGCCCGCATCCGGCGTGATCCACAACCCCGACTCGGTTCCGGCGACGATCCATCCCGGCAGCGATGGATCCGAGTGCAGGGCGAGGATGGTGACAGGGGGGCTCTCAGTCAGGTAGTCCCAGGCCTCGCCGGCGTCTGTCGAGACGTAGACGCCGATGCCCTGGGCCCCGGCAATGCCGACTCCGAACACGAGCCAGACGAAGGTCATGCCGAGCAAGAGAACCGCGGCGCGCACGCGCACCCGTAAGGCCCGAATCTCCACGGATCACCGTCGATCATAGGGGAGCGGAGTACCAGGTTCGGGCCTTCTTAACGGAGTCTCAACGGAACCCGCACGAGCATCCCTGGTACGGTCAGTGCGCAGTATGAAGCTGAGCCGTCGAGCCGTCGTCCTTGGTGCGATCCTGGGTTCGCTAGCGTGTGCCGGACCGCCGCCAGCCCGCCCAACCGCCACCGCAGCTTCCCGGATCACGGACGCTCCTCGTCCGCGGGTTTCGGCTGGGACCCCGGTGGCGACTCGGAGCGCGCCCATGCCGCGGCCTACCCCCGATCCGCGCTCTCTCCAGCAGCGTATCGACGCGTATGTGGACAGGTCGCCCAGCACGCTCGGCATCGTCATCCACGATCCGCGCCAGGGGCCTCTCGCGGCACACCTCCCCACCGACCGGTTTCCCCTGGGTTCGCTCTACAAGCTCTTCGTGATGGCCGGCGCCTTCGAACTCGCGCGGGACGGTGCGCTCGGGCTGGACGAGGCCCTTCGCACGATCGACGAGTACCCGTTCGGTGAGCCACCGGGGGGAGTGCCTCCGGCCACGACCCTCTCCGTCCTCGGGGCGATTCAGGCCATGATCGCGGTCTCCAGCAACGCGGCCGCCCTGGCCCTGATTCACCGCCTGGGCGCCGACGCGGTCATGCGCGTGCCGGCGCGGCTCGGCCTACCGGGCTTGGAGATCGGCATCGCACGGGGAGAGACATCCGGCCACTACCGCATCGATGCGGTCGGTTCAGCCCTCGATCTCAGCCGTTTCTTCATTGCCATCGACGGAGAGGCGCTTCTTGGACCCACGTTCGACCGCCGGATGATCGACGTGCTCCTGAATCAAACGATCGTCGATCGACTGCCGGCGCACCTGCCGCGCCCCGTGCCTGTCGCGCACAAGACAGCCGATCTCGATGGCTACACGCACGATGCCGGTCTGGTCTACCTGCCCGGCCATCCCTACGCGATCGCGGCACTGGCACTGGGCGATAGCCCCATCGCAGGGAAGGTGGCTATTGCCGACCTGAGTCGCATCGCGTTCGATTACTTTAGCGCCCCGAACTGAGCGCCAGGAAAGCCGCCACCTCTTCGAGCGCGTCCTCGAACACGATCTCTCCTCGGAGCGTATCGATCGCGCTGGCGAGCAGCTCGGCCTCGTTCAGTGATTCGAGTCGCGTCTGCCGGACGATTTCGCTCTGCCCGGCGAGCGCTACTCGGATCTCACCCACGCTTGCCTCTTGGGCCTGGAGGGAGAATACGGAGGCGCCGCGCCTGCCCCGTGTCTGAATGCGGATCGCGTTGATTCCGGCACGTGCTCCCGCGGAGATCCTCAGGCGGAAGGTGACGTCGCCTCCGCGCCGTTTGGCCCGCATCTCGTACCCGTCGGGAAGCCGCGTGAAGCCGGTCGGACGCCAGTCGAGGCGGGAAACCAGCCAGCCGACGATGAGCAGTGCCTCGCAGCGCTGTGACCGACCACCGGGAGGGCGGCAGAGATCGATCTCGATCCGTTCGATCTGTCGAAGCGAGGTGCTGCCGCGTCGATCGTCCCAGAACTGAGCAATCAGATCCCGCCACGGCGTAAGTCGCTGCCAGGTGAGATCGACTAGATCGATCGCCAGGCCGGGGCGACGGCGCAGCGTGGAGAGCGCGGTGAGCGATCGCTCCAGATGGATGAACTCGGCCGAATCGGCGATCAGGCGGTACGCCGGTTCAAGCAGATCGTAGAGGAGAGGATCCCGCAGAGCAGGCTCCCCAGGCCACCACACCACGACCGGCAGATCGGCGAGCAGCAGGCCAAGCACGATGCTGGGCAATTGCCGGGCGCCGCCGGCCGATGATTCGAGGACGATCTGCTCGACGCAGATGCGCATCCCGGTCGTCCCCAGCGGTCGGCAGTGCACCTGCACCCGGGCCTCGGGGCGGCCCGCCGGTCGCGTGGGATCGACCGTCGCGATGATGGCTCGCGAGGGGTGGTGATCGCTCAGGCGGTCGAGAGTCGCCAGAATGCGCTCGCGGTGCGCCTCGGCGGTGGCGACTGCCACGAGGTTGACAACGTGGGTGCGAGCCGCCTGCTGGCCGTCGGGGGAGAGATTCTCCGGCGCGTGGAGGAGCGCGAGTAACTCGCGCTCGATGCGCGCGACGTCGATCGTATCGGGAGTCGGCTGCGCGACCACGCTAGAGCCTCCGCCAGGCGCGGCCATCCCGACGGATCAGATCGTCGGACTCCTCCGGCCCCCACGTGCCCGAGGCGTAATTCGGCGAACTGATCGGCAGAAGTTTGCCCCAGCCGTCCATCACGTGACTGACGATCGACCACGCCTGTTCGACTTCATCGCGACGGATGAAGAGCGTCTGGTCGCCGAGCATCGCGTCGAGGAGAAGCCGTTCGTACGCGTCGGCCGGATCGGCGCCGAAGGCGACGCCGTAAAGGAAGTCCATGTTGACGGAGCGGAGCCTCACGTTCGCACCGGGGACCTTGGCGCCAAAACGGATGGAGATGCCCTCATCCGGCTGGATTCGCAGCGCGAGCACATTCTGTTCGAGGTTCGACGCCGCGCCATCGCGAAAGAGCATGTGCGGGACCTTCTTGAAGGCGATCGCGACCTCGGTGATCCGCTTCGGGAGCCGCTTTCCATGCCGGAGATAGAAGGGCGTTCCCGCCCACCGCCAGTTGTTGAGGAGCAGTTTCAGCGACACGTATGTCTCTGTCCCGGAATCGGGCGCTACCCCGGTTTCCTGGCGATACGCTGGGACCGACGCGCCCGCGATCGTACCCGGACCGTACTGACCTCGCGCAGTCCACTCGCCGACGCTCCGGCCGGGGAATTCCACCGAACGCAGGACCTTGATCTTCTCATCGCGCACCGCGTCGGCATCGAAGTGGGTGGGTGGTTCCATGGCGACCAGCGCGAGCAACTGCATCATGTGGTTCTGCACCATGTCCCGGATCGCACCGGCGCCCTCGTAGTACCCGGCTCTGCCCTCCACACCGACCGACTCGGCGACCGTGATCTGGACGTGCTCGACGTAGGTTCCGTTCCACACCGGTTCGAAGATCACGTTCGCAAAGCGGAGGGCGAGGATGTTCTGGACCGTCTCCTTGCCGAGATAGTGATCGATGCGGAAGACCTGACGCTCTCTCAACATGTGCGAGAGCAGCGAGCGGTTCAGCCGCTGCGCGCTGACCAGATCGTGGCCGAACGGTTTCTCGATCACGACCCGCGTCCAGGGTCCCGTGTCGGCACGGTTGATGAGGCCGCCCTCGGAGAGGTTACGCGTGATCTCCAGGAAGTTCTCCGGACCGGTCGCCAGGTAGAACACGCGATTGCCGCCGGTCCCCCGTTCCCGATCGATGCTCGCCAGTCTCTCCTTGAGGCGCGCGTAACCGTCCGGGTCGTCAAAAGAGGACTGGCAGTAGTAGGTGTGTCGCTCGAACGACTCCCAGATTGCCGGATGCATGTTCCGGCCAAACCGCTCGACGCCGGCACGCATCTCCCGCCGGAACTCGTCGTCGCTCCAGTCGCGACGGGCGACCCCCACCAGAGCGAAATTCGGCGGTAGCTGGCGCTCGTGAGCCAGGCTGTAGAGCGCCGGGACCAGCTTGCGTCTGGTTAGATCCCCCGTCGCGCCGAAGATGACGACGACGCACGGTTCCGGGGTCCGCTCCACACGGAGCCCGGCGCGCAGCGGATTCGCCTGTGCCACGGCCATGCCGTCTTCCCCCTCGATTGCGTCGGGAATTGTCTCAGGTTTCGCGCTTCGGTTGTTCCCGGCGCCGCGCCGCAGCGTCGGCCGCGCGACGCGTCGCCCCGAAGAGCCGCCGAGCGGTGAAGACCATGGTCGCGGCCTGACGGCCGAGGTCGGCGGCGCGATCTCGCTCCGCTGTATCCCGTAAGCGTCGGCACCGCACGCACCGTGGCAGGTCCGATCGCGTCGATGCGCTGCAGCGCGGGCACGTCACGCGCAGTTCCTCCGGCACGGCTATGCCAAGACGGACCGCAAGCAAGTACCAAGTCACCGGGCCGCCGATTAGCGAGAGGCAGAACCAGAGCCAGAAGCGTCGCTTCTTGATCTCCGATGCCCAGAGACCGGTCGCGATTGCGGTGATGATCCAGAGCGTCGCGCCTGTAATCGCGGCGCGATCGACTATGACCTGCCACAACTGGTCGCCCACGCCGTTCATCGGCCGATCGCCGTCGCCACGCGCCTAGCCCGCTGCCAGGATGTCGCTTATCTCGTCGCGCGCGATGCGGCGCCCGAGCAGGATTAAGATGTGCGACGTCCAGATGCCCAGGGCGATCGCGCCCCCCTCTTCATCCGTTGCCTCGACCATCTTGAAGTACACGTTCTCGTCGGCGTTGGTCGACATCGACGACCAGACTTCGCGAGCATCATCGTGGGGCTCGCCCTCGACCTGCCCAAGAAAGGTCCCCGTCGCACGCACACGGAATCGTGTTTCGTCGATATCCACGTGGATCGGTTCGTGGGCGATCCCTTCGCGGACGTTCCCCTCAAAGCGCTTCAGCGCCCCCCCCGCGCCCACGAGCATCTCGTAGAGCGCGGAGCCCTGTTGCGCCACGGCCTGACCATCGTAGAGCGCCATTCCTGTGGGCAGGACCTCGAGGACGCGATCGCGGCTCAGGAAGATCCACTCCCACACGGTCGAGCGCCCTCGGATTGTCTCGCGGCAGGAGGCGCGTCCGAGTACGGTCGCGTCGGTCCCATTCCAGAATGTGATCGCGTCGCCCCTCTTCACCGCGCGGATGTCTGGCCGGTGGGGCTCGACCGCCGCAGGCGTGGCCGCTGGTGCCACCGTCGCCCCGCGAGCCCGGCGACTGAAGAGCGTGTATGCCACTGCACCGATCAGGACGGCTGCCGCCGTGCCCAGCAGGACTTCCATCGTGGAGGTTCTCCCGACAGACCGGCGGCCTAGGACTTCTCCTCGCCAGAGGGGAGCGCCGCCGGGGCCATGCCCGCCTTCAACGCGGCGAGTTCGTCTTCGACATCATCCGCCGCAGCCTCCTCAAGTTCGGCGAACCGCCTCTCCAGCGAAGACTCGCCCAACTCCCCCATCGCACGAGCACGCGCCTCCGCGAGACGGATCTTCTCCTCCATCCGGGCGAGTTCCGAGGTCGGATCGATTCCGGCCAGCGAGGCGGCGACCTTCTGGACCTGGACCTGCGCCTTGGCTGTCCGATGGCGTGCGATGAGAACCTGCCGGCTGCGCACGATCTGCTCGTACTTGGACTGCAGCGCTTGAAGGTCGGCCTTCAATTTGTCGACGACCTCCACCTGCGTGGCTAACTGGTGCTCGTAGACCGTGCTGTTCGAACCGTAATCGCGGGATCGCCGCAGGGCTTCCCGGGCGAGATCGTCGGAGCTGCGCTGCACGGCAAGTTCGGCTTTCCTCTGCCACTCACCGGCGAGCTTGCGTGTCTCCTTCAGATCTTCCTCAACGATGTTCTTCTGCGCGATCGTCTCGGCGACCTGCGCCTTCGCCTTGGAGATGGCATCGGCCATATCGCGGATGATCTGGTCGAGCGTCTTCTCGGGATCCTCCGCTCGATCGAGCAATTCGTTGATGTTCGATCGCACCAGCAACGACACACGTTCGAAGATACCCATCCCGTTATCTCCTCTCTGACCAAGCGAATCATAGGTGTCGCGGTTGCGCCCACCATATACGCCGTTCGACCTATGGCGAGGATCGAGATCAGGCGCGCTGGTCGAACAGTTGGCCCCGCCGCCCCTCCCCGGGTACGGGTTCGACGCGGGCATGGACGTCATACGTCGGCGTCGCCCCGACGTCACTCACGGCCGTCCGAGCCCGATCCACGGACTCGTCGATCTCTCGGGCAAGGGCACGGGCGTGCAAGACCTGCGCGACCTGGACGGGCGCAATTTCCGCCGGTCCGCGCATGAACTGCTGGACCGTGATCGCGTTCGCCGCGACCTGTCCCCCGCCGAAGATCGGCTCCACGCTGCGACTCTGAGCCCTCTCTCTAGAGTATCGGCCGATCGCGAAAAATCTTTAGGGGATTCCCCGACGAGTTTTCGCCATGCCAGCCAACACGCTACTGCGAGACGACCCGCACTCCCTCGCGGACCCCACGTAGGATCTCGGTGAGCGTATCCGTCACGATCCCGATCTCGACGTCTACCTCACGGCGGCGACCGTTGTCGCCGACAATCTGGACATAACTGCGACCCGCAAAGCGTCGGATGCCCGCGTTCTCGACGAGCACGACGTCATCCTTTCGTTGCGTCGTGATCGTGACGTTGGCGAGCGCGCCCAGGTCCACCGGCCCCGGCGGTGTGAAGTCGAGCTTCACCGTGCGGGCAAGCGCGGCCGGCTGCGGGCCCGCCGAAGCGTTGGGCAGTCCGATCACCTTGCTCGGGAAGGTCTTTCCGCGGAAGACATCCAGGGTGAGCGTCGTAGCCTGACCGAGCGCGACCTTGCCCAGGTCCTGCTGCGCTACTTCGAGCGCGACGAGGATCGATGTCGGATTCGCGAGTACGACAACCGGTGTGTACGCTTGAATCACGTCGCCCTCGCGGCCCGATGCACTGGTCACCAACCCATCGAATGGAGCGACCAACTGGCTCTTCTGCAACTGCTCCTCGAGGGTCCGCAAATTCACCTTTGCCAGATCCACCTGCTTCTGAGCGATCTGAACATCGAAGTTGGCGGTCGACAGTCCCGCGGCAAGGACCTTCGCTTCCAGGTCAGCTTTCGCGGCATCCAGATTGGCCTGTGCGAGGCGCACGCTGGCATCTGCTGCATCGCGATCTGCGGGCAACGGCCCAGCCTTCAGTTGAGCCGCACGCGCTTCCGCGCTCCGCAGAGCCGCGAGCGCACTCTCAACCGTTCTCTCGGCAGCGGCCGACTCCTCCGGCCGGGGCGGCGCGGTCGCAAGGTTGTACCGCGCCTGCGCCGCGTTCAGATCGGCAGTTGCCTGCTGCAGGGCCAGCGCCTGCGCCGATGCCGCGACATCCGGACGGTGCGCGATGCGGTCGTAGTCGCTCTGCGCCTTCTGGACCGCGGCGCGCGCCTTTTCGAGCGCGGTACTTGCTCCGGCGATATCGTCCGGTGACTTGGGCTGGATGAGGCGATTACGGTCGGCCACGGCCTTCTCGTAGGCGGCTCGCGCGGCGGCGACACTCGCGTCGGCCCCCTGCATCTCCGCCAGGGTGGCGCCCGCTTTCACCTTCTGCTGGTTCGCGACCGCGATCGCGTACGATGCCTCGGACTGGGCAACACGCGCCGAAGCGGACTTCACACCCGGGTCGGCCGTGTTCGACCTCTCCACAGCGCGCTTCAGGCCGAGCTCCGCGACCTCCATGTTGATTCTCGACTGATCGATCTGCGTGTTGAGCGTGCCGATCTCAAGTTCGGCGAGCAGGTCGCCCTTCTTTACCCGGCTACGCACATCGGTATGAAGCTGCTTGAGTCGGCCCGACTGGCTGAAATACATCGTGGCTTCTTCCGACGCGGCCACCCGTCCGAGCCCTCGTACGGTCTCGATCACGCTGCCACGTCGGACCGTGAAGAGCGGCTTCGTCGATGCGGCGGGCGTGGGCAGAGGCGTGGGTGTGGGCTCCTCCTCGATGAGCCGCGTGCACGCGGAACCCAGAAGGAGCGCGACCCCGATCGCGCCCGCCGCGAGGATTGCCAGTGGCCGTGGGGTCACGGGCCAACCTCAAGAATCATCTCGATCTCGACCGGGATGTTGTTGGGCAGCGCTGCCATCCCCACCGCCGATCGTGCGTGCCGCCCGGGCTCGCCGAAGATCTGGACCAGGAGATCTGAGCACCCGTTGATGACTTGCGGCTGCTGGACGAACCCAGGGGCGGAGTTCACCATGCCCAGGACTTTCACGACCCGTTGTACCCGATCGAGGCTGCCCAGCGCCGTCTGTGCCGCAGAGAGCAGTTGCAGAGCGCATTCACGCGCCGCCGCGTACCCCTGCTCGGTCGTGTACTCGGCGCCCACCTGTCCGGACCAGCGCATTCCGGAGAAGCTCGGTCCCGCACCCGACAGGTAGAGAAGGTTCCCTGTCTGAACCGAGGGAATCAAGGGCCGTTCGCCAACGGGAATAGTCTTCAGGGTGATTCCGAGTTCGGCGAGTCGCTTCTCCGCTGCCATCTGTTCCTTCTCCTAGGCTCACGATAGCAGAGGTCCCCGAGGTCCCTGCCAGCGCGGGTGCCATCACGCCGGGAATCGCCGCGGCGAAAACACCGTCGGATCGAGCGGGGGCCGGCGCTCCTCCACCAGTGCGGTGAGCAGAGCAATTGTTGCTGGCGCGGGGCTGATCCCGGATGGTCCGTGCCCTGTGCAGTAGAACAGACCGCGCAGTTCCGTCTCTCCGATCACGGGCGTGCCGTCGACGGAGACTGGACGGAAGCCCGTCCAAATCTCTGCGATCTCCGCCCGCGCGAGACCGGGGATCATCTCGACGGCGCTGCCAAGGAGCCAGGCGACGCCACCGGCGGTGGTGGACCGATCGAATCCCACGAACTCGCGCGTCGCGCCGACGATGATGCGTCCATCGAGCCGGGGAACGAGATACGGATCGTCCGCCTTCATTACCACGCGACGCAGCGGTGGCGAGGCACCGCGAACGGCGAGGATCTGACCTCGCTGCGGCACGACCCTCGGCCGATTGACCACACCGTCAATCGCGGAGGACCATGCCCCGGCGGCGATCACCACCACATCGGCATCGATCGAGGAGCCATCGTTCGTCCGCACCCCGGCGAGGATCCCACCGTGCTGCGAGATAGACTCGACATGGACGCCCGTCTGAATGGTCACGCCGGCGCGCCGCGCCGCCACGTCCAGGGCGCGGACAAGTCTGCGGTTCTCGACGTTGCCCCCCGGACCCATCAGCCCGGCCACGATGGCCGGTCCCAACGCGGGCTCCGCGGCGCGTAGCGTCGGACCCGATGCGAATTCGAGCGTGAGTCCCAGGCGGGCGGCATCCCGGGCGTCCCGCTCCAATGCCCGTGCTTCATCATCGTTGAAGGCCGGATAGAAGCAGCCGTTCATCCGGAATTCGATGTCGATGCCAGTCTCTGCTCCGAGTTCCTCGGCGAACGGCGACCAGAGGTCGGCGCTGATCGACTGGAGTTTGCCAGTCGCTGTCGTCGTCCACGGCGCCCTTGCCGCGATGATGCCCGCCGATGCCCAGGAAGCTTCTCGCCCGGTCTGCCCCGTCTCCAGCAGGGTCACCACATGCCCCGTGCTGGCTAGCGCACGCCCCGCCATGAGGCCCAGGATGCCTCCCCCGACGATCGCGATACGCACCATTGCTCCTCCCTGCCAGGCCGAGATTCAGAACTCGATGATGCCGCGGGCCACCTCACCCGCGTGCAGCGCCCGGAATGCCTCGTTGACGTCGTCGAGAGCGAACCGGCGCGAAATCAGTTCGCGCAGCTTGATCCGATCCTGCATGAACAGATCGATGATCCGCGGGAAGTCGACGTGCGGCCTCGTGGAGCCGTAGTTGCAGCCGAGTATGTGCTTGCCCGATCGCATCAGCGTCGGTGCGGAGAAGGAAACCTCCTCATCCTCGCGTGCCACGCCGACGACAATCGCTGCCCCGCCCTTGCGCACCATGTCGTACGACTGCCGGATCGTCGAGGCGATGCCAATGACCTCGAAGGCGTAGTCCGCGCCGAACCCGCCGGTCAACCGCTGGACCGTGGCGACAGGATCCTCTCGACTGCTGTTGACCGTATGAGTCGCGCCGAACTCGCGCGCGTACTCCAGTTTCGCGTCGAGCAGATCGATGGCGATGATGCGCGCCGCACCACTCAACCGGGCAGCCTGCACGACATTAAGGCCGACGCCACCCGCTCCAATCACGGCGACGTTCGCGCCCGGAGGCACCATCGCGGTGTTCAGGACGGCGCCGAATCCGGTTGCCACGCCGCATGCGACCAGCGATGCGACGTCGAGCGGCGCGTCTTGCCGTATGACGATGCAGTTCTTCTCGGAGACAACCGTGCGCTCCGCGAACGATCCGACGAACGCGAACATGTTGAGCGGCAGATCTCCCCGAAACATGTGCGTGCCTGG
Organism: Chloroflexota bacterium; assembly: GCA_016875715.1. Classification (GTDB taxonomy): domain Bacteria; phylum Chloroflexota; class UBA6077; order FW602-bin22; family FW602-bin22; genus VGOZ01. The sequence continues at coordinate 20,851 of VGOZ01000019.1, forward strand.
CTGAGCGGATGGCGTGCAGAGAAACGGCTCGCCCCGAAGGCAAAATGCGCACTCGCCGCATCGGACACCGAACGCGATGATCACGTGGTCGCCTTCTCGGACGCGCGTCACGTTCGTGCCGACGCGCCGGACGATGCCCGCGCCCTCGTGTCCGAGCACGAGCGGCATCTGGGTCCAAGTATCGCGGGACCAGTGCGAATAGTCGGAATGGCAGACACCGCTGGCTGCCAGCGCGACCTCCACCTCGCCCGGACCGGGGTCGGTGAGAGTCACGTCTTCGATACGCATCGGCTCGCGTCGCTGGTAGAGCACCGCCGCTTTCACCGGGCACCACTCCCCGCAGGATGCCGTGAATAGTAGGGTGCGCCGAGGTCAATCGCGGTCGTCAGCGTTGCGCCAGGAACGCCCAGCGCCGGAGCTGGTACGGGTAGAACGGGCTCTCGAAGTTCGTCAGTCGAGCCACGATCGAGATGCCGGCATCGACCAGCAATTGTTCCTGGATCTCCGCTTCGGTCGTCCCCTGGTTCACGATGAGCAGAACACCGTTCTCGCGCACCAGCGACCAGGCGTGGCGGAGAATGCCCGGTGGGTTGAAGAACCTGCCGGGTAGCCCCCACTGCTCGTGCGTCGCGCGATCGACGAAGGGGAAGAGCAGCGTCACGAAGTCGGCGGAGTGCGACCAGGCGAGGAAATCGCCCGCGACGATGCGGGTCCCGGGGAGGTCCGCGGAGTAGAACTCCGCCCAATCGATTCGGGCGTGGCCGTCGCGATAGAGTCGCCAGGGATCGACCTCGATCCCAACCATCGAAACTGCGGGCCAGGTTGCCGCCCCACGTCCTCGTGCAACTCCGAGAAGAGCGGAGGCATAGATCCAGTCGCCGATGCCGACGTCCAGGACGTCGATGGTTTCACCGGCGAATTGCACGTCGGCGATGGTGAGGACCGTCTCGATAAGGTCCGCGTAGGCGAGGATCTCAGATTGCTCCCGTTCGTCGAAGCGCCTGAGGCCTGGTGCCAACCCCGTGCGCGCAACAAGGTGATCGGCGCGCGAACGAAGTACCGATCCGGCCGGGCCCAACTGGCTCAGCGTCGCATCGAGGCGCGCGGCGGAACGCCGCCGCACCGGATGTCGCAAGCGTAGCAATCCTCGCAGCGGGAAGTCGATCCAGTTGCGCAGCCGCCGAACGAGCCGCAACAGCGCCACAAGAGCCACAGCCGAGAGCATGCCATACTGCGAGGGAGTGACCGTTCCGATCGTCGTTGCGTTGGAGCAGCATCAGGCCCAGGTCTCACCCGCCGACATCTGCCTGGCGATCGATGTGCTGCGCGCAACCACAACGCTCTCCACACTCTTCGCCCGTGGCAGCGCGGCGGTATGGCTCGCGTCGGACACGGACGAAGCGCTCGCACACGCACGTCATACCGGGCGACTCGTGTGTGGCGAGCGCGGCGGCCTTCCGCCGCCTGGCTTCGACTTTGGCAATTCCCCCCTCGAGATGAGCCGCGCCGAAAGCCTCCGGGGGCGCGAGATAGTGATGGCAACAACCAACGGCACCAGCGCGCTACGGATCGCCGCCGCGGGCAGCCACGCCTTCGCGGCGTCCTACGCGAACGGTGGCGCCGTCGTTCGGGCCGTCCGGCAGATCCTGCAGTCCGAGGATGTTGAGGCAGAGCGGCGGATCCATGTCATTTGCGCGGGAACCGAAGGGCGCGTCGGGCTAGATGACGTCGCCTGCGCTGGAAGTCTTGTGGCTCATTTCCTGGTCGACCTTCCGTGCACGCTGGACGATGGCGCGGAGATCGCGCTCCGCGTGCATCGGTCATTCGATTGCGCGCTCGACGCATTGCGCACCTCCGGGCACGCCCGGACGCTCCTGGAGCGCGGCCTGGGAGAGGACATCCACTTTTCATCCCAGCGCGATATCACAGGCGTAGTGCCGGCGCTGGAACGAGGGCCGTGGCCGATCTATCTGATACGCGCGGGCGAGACCGCGTAGAAGAGCGCCGGTGGAGCTCCCCATTGAGATCGTCCCGGGCTCGGTTGCCCCGGAATTCGCCCTGACCTCGACCGACGGCACGTTCTTGTCACCGGGCGCGTTCCGGGGCAGGTTGCTCGTTCTGTACTTCTATCCCAGAGATGACACGACCGGGTGCACCGCTGAGGCGTGCTCGTTCCGAGATCTGTACGCACAGTTCGCTCACGTTGGCGCGGGGATCGTCGGTGTGAGCCCGGACCCTGTGAAGAGTCACCAGCGCTTTTCACAGAAGCACGGGCTCCCATTCCCACTGCTCGCGGATCCCGGCGCCCTCGTGTGCAGGGCATATGGGGTGTGGAAAGAGAAGTCGATGTACGGTCGAAGGTACATGGGTGTCGAACGATCCACTTTCGTCATCGATGGCACGGGGATCGTACGCGCCGTCTCTCGCAAGGTGAGCGTGCCCGGTCATTCCGAGGCGGTTCTCGCCCAGCTTCGCCGGATCGCCGATCAGGCCGCTCCAGGCCCTTCAGCCGCGCCGGGCACCTGATCCTCCAGCGCCGCGAGGCGCGCAGCATCCAGAGGCACCACTCGTACCGCTCCGCCCGAGCGTTCGAGCCGCCGCGTCCACTGCCGGAGATCGTCCGGTCGGACCGCGCGGACGAAGGCCACCGCCTGTATCCGCTCCTGTACCGCCCCGCTGGTGTCAGACTGGCGGGCATAGTCGCGCCGCAGGACGCCCAGGTGGTAGGCCAGGAACAGGCTCGCGACTGCGGCTGAACATCCTGCAAGCAGAATGTCGGTCGTGTTCGCATTGCTCCACGGATCGCCCAGTGCCCCGCGAATGGCGAGGTAAAGCGCGAAGACGCCGCTGAACAGCAGAGTGAGGACCGAAGCCCCGAGCGCGATGAAGAGATACACGCGGCGCACGACCGGCGATCCTCCGCGGAGCGTGACGGCCTCACGCTGCAGGTGACGCCATTGATTCGCCCATAGCGGGAGACCGACGATGAAGATCGTCAGGTGGGTGCTGAGCCGATCGATCTCTGCCTCCGTGGACTGGCCGGGCTGGATGAGCACATCGAGCAAGGCAGCGAGCGATCCCGCCGCGCCAACTCCAAAGGCGACGCCCCCGATCAAGCTCACCAGGTACCCGTACTGGAGCCTGATCGCGGCCTGCTCGTCGTGCTCGCGCGCCAACGCCGCCTCGCGCCGCACCACGCGACCGTGATACAGCCACATGAGTCCAAACGCGATCGCGAGCGGCAGCGCCTCGCTCAGGCGTGGCGTGAGGCTCGCCCAGTCGGCCGTACCGACCGCCTGACGCAGTGTCGCGCGGAGCAGGGCGTCCAGGGCTCGGCCCGCGTTCCATACGGTCACCGTAGCGCCCACGCCGAGGACGAGGTAGAGGTAAACCTTGCGGAGTACCGAGCTGGTTTCCGGATCCGCAGCCTGCGTTCGGTCGAGCCACGCACGGGCGGCTCGCCAGCTGATCGCCCACCCCGCGATTCCGACCCCGAGGGTCGCGGCCGCTCGTGCGATTGCGAAGGTCTGCGCCACCGGCTCCATGACCGTCGAAGCGAGCGGCACCGTCACGCTTTCCCAGATCGTCTCAAGCAGAGCGGTCGCGGCAGTGGCTGCGAACATCAGAGCGACGAACGAGAAGCCGTACAGGTACCACCGCCGCAGCGTCGCGCCCGCTGCGGCCTCCTCGATGACCATGCGGTCCTTCCGGATAACCCGAAGGTGGTAGAGCCACAGGATGGCGACGACGCCCAGCAGTGCGAGGGGATCGATCAGGCTTACCGGCGTGACGCGACCCGCGGCGTCGCCGATACCCAGGGCGATCGTGTTCCCGACCAGATCGATCCCGTTTACCAGCGCGATCAGGGCGCCCACGAGCAGCACGGCATAGAGGTAGAGTTTCCGGAGGAGTGAGGTACGCTCTTCGGCCGCGCGTTCGCCCCGTGCGGCGAGGCGCCAGGCGAGCCGAAGGTGGAAGCCCCAGACGATGATGCCCACGAGCGCCTGGGCGCTCGCCTGGGCTACCTCGCCGCGAGCATCCTCCCAGGTGATCTGTCCCGCCAGGGGCATCACGGAGTCGAGCACCCGCCTGGCCGCGAAGGCCAGGAGTCCGACAAGGCCCGTCACCGCGACGCCCAGCGCGATGAAGGCCGTGAGGAGGAGGTAGACTCGTCGCGCGACGATCATCGGTGCTTCCTAGTACGCGAGACTCATCGGGTCGATCGGCCAGGCGATCCGCCAGATTTCAGCCTCGCGGATCAGTCGCACGTCGACCGACCGATGCCAGGCGCCTGACGAGAACAGGTCGACGCGTGCGCTGTAGGTGGTGAAGGTCACGCGCACAAGGGCCTGATCCGGGCTCTCAGAGACGAGGGTCACGACCACGCGCTGCTCGGAGTCGCGCCGGGCGTCCACGATACTGAGTTTCTCGCCGCTTCGCGCACGATCGAGTTCCCCTTGTGCGGCTCGCGAGAGGTACGACCGTGCAAGCGGCAGATCACCCGCTCGTGCTGCGGTAGTGAAGCCGTGGACCACTCCCACCGGTGACGCCGGGTCGGGCGGCGTGGTGGCGCCGCGCAGGCCCGGTGCCGCAACCGCGGCGACGGAGACCACGATCAGCGCGAAGGCCCCAACCACAATCGCGAGGAAGAATCGATCCGCCCGACCCGGTTCGGCGCCAGCCGATGTTGCGTCGGCACCCACTGAGACCATTATCGCCCAGCCACGGATTGCCGCGCGGTTTCCCGCCGAGGTGGCCGGACAGGTACGAGGAGCAGAGTAGAATGTTAGGCAGCATCTAAGTAATCGGGGAGCCGCACCCTGGCGATTCTGCTCCGCCTCTTCCAGTTCGTCCGCCCGTACTGGTGGCTCACGCTCGGGTCACTGCTGATCATGGTCGCGGGCACTGGTCTGCGGATGGCGCCGGTCTGGTTCACCAAAGAAGTCATCGACACCGCGATTCCGCGGGCCGACGCGGCGCTGGTGATCCTCTACGTCGTGCTCTTCGTCGGCTCGGCATTCGCCTTCAACGCGTTTCAGGCGGTGGAGACCTACGCGCAACAGTTTGTTGGCCAGCGGGTGATCTACGACCTTCGCAACGCCCTGTACGCGCATCTGCAATCGCAGTCGATGAGTTTCTACGATGCGAACCAGACCGGTCAGCTGATGTCCCGTGTGACCAACGACGTGAGCCAGGTGCAGTTCTTCCTCACTCAGGGGGTCTCGCGGCTGGTCAGCACCGTCGCGACGGTCGTGATCTACCTGGCCTTCCTGATCATGCTCGACATCCAGTTGACGGCGGTGACTCTGGTGGTCGCGCCCGGGATCTGGCTCCTGCAGGATCGGCTCAAAGCGGTCATGCCGCTCATGCGAGTGATGCAGAAGCGCATGGCCGATCTCAACGTGGTGATTCAGGAGTATGTCGCGGGCGTCAAGATGATCCAGGCGTTCGGTCGAGAGCCATACGAGGCGCGCCGCTTCGACGAGGCAAACACCGACATCCGCAGCGCGCGCATGCAGCAGCAGCAGTTGATGGCGGTCGTCATGCCCGGGCAAGAGTTCTTCACCAATGTCTCGCTCGTGCTCGTCCTGGTCGTCGGGGTATACCGCGTGATGGACGGCACCATGACTCTCGGAACTCTGGTCGCGTTCCAGGCATACGTCCTGACGATGTGGATGCCGGTGCGCTGGATCGGGATGATCAATCAGATGGCCCAGCAGGCGATGGCCGCGGGCGAGCGCGTCTTCGAAATCCTCGACACACCGCTTGAGGTAGCGGAGCGACCCGGCGCCCGACCGTTGCCATCGATCGTCGGCCGTATCACGCTCGAGAACGTGTCATTCGCCTACGGTAACGAGCGTCCTCTTCTCAGCGACATCTCGGTGGACATCTTGCCGGGCCAGACGGTCGCGTTGGTCGGGCCGTCGGGATCGGGCAAGACGACCATCGTGAACCTCATCCCGCGGTTCTACGACGTCACCTCCGGCCGCGTCCTCCTCGACGGGGTCGACGTCCGCGAAGTGACGCTCTCCTCCCTTCGCTCGCAGATCGGGTTCGTCCTCCAGGAGACGTTCCTCTTCAACATGACCATTCGGGAGAACATCCGGTACGGCCGGTCGAACGCATCGGACGAGGATGTCGAGCGCGTCGCGCGTCATGCCCGCGCGCACGACTTCATCATCGACCTGCCAGACGGCTACGACACACTATGCGGCGAGCGGGGCGCGCGACTGTCTGGTGGGCAGCGACAGCGTGTGGCGATTGCGCGCGCCCTCCTCGTGGATCCGAAGATCCTGATCCTCGACGAGGCGACTTCGAGCGTTGACACGCGCACCGACCACCTCATTCAGCAGGCGCTCGACGTGCTGATGCAGAACCGAACGACGCTGGTCATCGCCCATCGGATCGCAACCGTGCAGCGCGCAAATCAGATCCTGGTCATCAGCAACGGGCGCATCGCCGATCACGGGACCCACGCCGAGCTGCTGCACCGCAGCGGTCTCTACGCGGGCCTCTACGAGATTCAGGTGCAGGCGACCGAGGCGGCACGCGAAGAGTTGATGGGTACGGTGGGAGCAGCAGTCACGTGATGCGCGGTGGCGTTGGGCCGGGCGCGATGATGCGTGGAGGCCCCGGCGTGTGGGCCACGGAGCAGCGCAAGATCACCACGCCTTTGCCGGTCCTGCTCGGCCGCCTTGGAGAGGTTATCGGTGAGTATCGGCAGACGCTGACGCGGGCGATCGCGACGGTGGCAGTCGCCTCGGCGCTGCAGATGGCTCCGCCTTATCTCACGCGCTACGTCGTCGACGATGTGATTCCCTCGGCCTCCACACATCTGCTGCCGCTCATCCTCGTCGGTTTGATCTCGGTCCACGCGACCCGCTACGTGCTGCTCTATCTGAGTCGCGTGGCCGTCTCGGCCGCGGCGCAGCAACTGGTCTACGGCATGGCGCGGCGCCTCTTCGAGCACATCGAGCGCCTCTCGTTGCGGTTCTTCGAGCGCCAGGGGACGGGAGACATCATCTCCCGCGCGACGAGCGACATCAACATTTTGCAGCAGGCCATGCAGGGCGGCGTGATTCAGGCTGCGGTCGGGTTGCTCTCCATGGTCTCTTACGCGCTTGTCCTGCTGGTCCTCGATTGGCAACTCGCCCTACTCGTGTACGCGAGTGTCCCGCTTCTCGTATTCGCGAGCGAGGTCACATCGGACATGCTTCGCACCCGCTACATCCGGGTCCAAGAGCGTATGTCCGGAGTCAACGCAGTGCTCGCCGAGAACATCACCGGCGTCCGTGTCGCCAAAGCGTTCGCGCGCGAGGGCGAGCAGTCCGCCCGCTTCGTCGGCCGGAACCGCGAGAACCTGGATGCCAACCTCTCCACCGCTATGGTGCAGGCGATCTCTGGTCCGCTCATCCAGCAGATTGGTGTGCTCAGCACGGGCCTCGTCCTGTGGGTCGGTGCGGGTCGAGTCGTTGACGGCACCCTGACTATCGGGACGCTCATCACTTTCATGGCGTACCTCGTGACGTTCTATGCCCCGATCGAGGATCTCATCCGGGTCAATGCGACGATCCAGCAGGCGTTGGCATCGTCGGAACGCGTCTTCGAGTTCCTGGACGAGCGGTCCGATGTGACAGAACGTCCCGGCGCGATCGATCTCGACGGTCAGCGATATGCCCGAGGCGACGTTCGCCTGGAGGATGTCTGGTTCTCTTACGTGCCCGGGAAGCCCGTCTTGCGCGGGGTGTCCATCGACGCGCCGGCGGGGAGCGTCGTCGCGCTGGTCGGGCAGACGGGCTCGGGCAAGACGAGTCTGGTGAACCTTATCCCTCGCTTCTACGATGTCGAGCACGGCCGACTGACCGTCGACGGTCGCGATGTGCGCGATCTGACTTTGGAGTCGCTGCGGCGCAATATCGGCGTAGTGCTTCAGGAGACGTTTCTGTTCGCCGTGCCGATTCGTGAGAACATCCGCTATGGCCGCCTTGGGGCGACAGACGCCGAGGTCGAGGCGGCGGCCCGCGAGGCCCACGCCCATGACTTCATCATGTCGCTGCCGCGAGGCTATGAGTCGATGGTCGGTGAAGCGGGCGTCATGCTCTCCCGCGGGCAGAGACAGCGTCTATCACTGGCGCGCGCGATCTTGCGAGATCCGCGCATCCTGGTCCTCGACGAGGCGACAAGCGACGTGGACACGGAGACCGAGATTCTGATTCAGCGCGCGCTGGATCGCGTGATGCGCGGGCGGACGACGTTCGTCATCGCACACCGACTCTCCACGATCCGCGGCGCCGATCTGATCTGCGTGATGCACGATGGCGAGATCGTAGAGAGGGGCACGCACGAGGGGTTGCTGGCCCGGAATGGACGCTACCGTGAGTTGTATCGAATCCAGTTCCAGGGCACCGATACAGTCGTGGGCGCCATCGCCGCGGGCTGACATCTCAGATGGGCGGCAGCACCGCCTTCAGATTGCTGATGGCGCGCTCGATCACCTCGGGTCGCTCCGCGTAGGCGGTCTTCTTCGAGAGTAGTCCGGCGAGGCCACCCGGCTTCGGAGGCGCGGTACGATTGTCGTCCGACACCGTGATCCGTAGTCGCTGCCGACGACCGACAGCCGTGTCCTGAATCCGGACGTTCCCACAGAACGTCGCCTTGTCTGCCATCACGCAGAATACGACGATGTTCGCGTCATCAGGCAGGCGCTGAAACCCGGCGTCGGTCTGCGACGCGCCTTCGACGGCGCGCGCCGCCTGGACCACCGACATGTTGTCAACCTGCCACTCAACCGCCACGACTCGTACCCCCCAATCCTCCCGCGAAAACGGCGCGGAGGAGCGGATTCTAGCCGAGCAGTCGGAGGACGCTCTCGCGGGAGACGTTCGCCTGGGCCTGCACTGCGGCGCCGATTTGGCCGAGGATCTGATCTCGGGCGTTGCGCGCCACCGCCTGGCCAACATCCAGATCGCGAATGCGCGACTCCGAGGCGTGCAGGTTCTCGATCGCGACGTTCAGCGTGCCGACGACCGCTTCGAGCGCGTTCTGCGCCCCGCCCAGTGTGACCCGCTGACTGTTCACCGCGTCGATCGCCGCGTCGATAGCCACGAGGCTCGCGTTGGCGCTCGCGCGCGTCGAGACGTCTACGGTGCCCGGTCCCACGCCGAGACCCGCCGCCGTCGCATCGGGCAGATCGAAACTCTGCGTGTTCGCCGCGTTTGCGCCCATCTGGAGGGTCACCGTCGGAGTACTGCCATCGAGGAGCGGCTGACTGTTGAACTGGGCGCCACCCGCGAACTGATCGATCGAGCCTTGCAGCGCATCGATCTCCGCCTGAATGATGCCGCGTTGCTCCGCGCTGAGCGTTCCGTTTCCTGCCTGGACCGTCAGTTCGCGGACGCGCTGGAGCGCCACCGAGGTCTGAGAGAGGGCGCCATCGGCGATCTGCACAACGCTCACGCCGTCCTGGGCATTCCTGACCACCTGGCTTAGACCTCGAACCTGCGCGCTGATGCCCTCACTGACCGCCAAGCCAGCAGCATCGTCCGCGCCGCGGTTGATCCGTCGGCCAGACGCAAGTTGTTCGAGCCCTCGTCCCAGCCTTCCCTGGGTGATCGCGAGGAAGCGGGATGCGCTCGCCGCCTCCGTATTGGTATTGATCGTCAGCGCCATACCCATCCACCCCACATCGGCTCGCGCCATCACACGCTGTCACCGCAAATGTAAGCGCTCGACTGCCCAATCCCATCCCCAATTCGGGTCATCGGCCGCGTGGTGCCATTGTGGGAATGATCTCACACTCCTTCCTGCCGACAATGGACACGATGGACCACGACACCACGTCGACCGACGAGGTGATCGCGTACCTGAGCCTGTTGCAGGAGAGCGTTGCCGACGCGCTGCGCGCCCGCAAGGCTCTTCTGAGCGATCTCCTCATCGCGCGGCGCGAGCCGGAGAACGCAGTCGCCCGGGCCGGTCGCGCCAGTCGGCGGTGCGTCCGCGCCTTCGACTACGCTCTGAGCAGGATCAGTCGCCGTCGCGCGCCGCCGCTTGCGGGCGACTGCGTGCGCCAGCTGCAAGGCTGGCTCGAGGCGCACGTGGAGGCTTGCGACCTCCTCAATCGCGCCGCAGCGGCGAACGACCGCGCCGACTACGAACGGGCGCTGCACAGGATCACCGATGGCGCGCTCCATGCGCTCGGCTACAACGAGGCCCGATCGCGCCTCGCGCGGGTGCTCGCCGCTGCGTAGGGCGCGATCGTTGTCATAAGATACCCGTTGTCGGGAGATGCCATGCGGTAGCACGCCCTGTTGCGTCTTTTCTGCCCTTCGTCGCCTTGATGTGCGCCATTCCGGGGGTGGCAGTCGCCGAAGAGGTCGTATCCCGGTTCGTGCTTTCGGGCAATTTGGATTCGCGGAGTGCCAATCGCGCCCTCCTCGAGCTTCCCGTCGTGCTTCACGGCGATCTGGGGTTTCGCCACGATCTCACGCTGCGATTGGTGAAGCAGGAGATCATCAACGCCTGGGACTGGTCGGTTTGGACGAGCGATGCGACGATCCCCCTGCCCAATCCGATCGCCTTCGGCGTGCTCCTCTTCGATCAGGACGGGCGACCGATCCTGCTGCCCGACTTCGTGCCCGGTCTGAATGTGCTCTTCGGCAATGGCGCGCCCCCATTCATGGCCGAGCGCGCCGTGCCCGTTATGCTCGATCGGGTCACGGGTCACCCGGGAAACACCACCCTGCGGGTCCTGCCGCGCGCGATTCCGCGCGAACCCACCCGGACGCCGACACGCACGCCGCTCGCCTCGGTGACGGCCACTCCGGTGTCCGGATCCTCAATCAGCGGTTGCTGACTCGGATGGTGCCGCGCCTGCAGTAGGTGGGCGTGGCGTGGGGCGCACACGCGCTCATCCCATTTTCAGGCGGGCATGCCAGTCGTAGACGGTGCGAAAGCGCTGGTACTCCTCGAGCGAGACCAGGATGGCCGGCTGCCGATCGCGCGCGACGAGCAGAGTGGTCCGGCGGTCGTCGATGATCTCGGCAAGGTGGTCAGGCAGGCGTCGTGCGTGCATCGCAAACTCCCTCCAGGCGGTATAGAACATTTGGACAGGACAGATGTTCTGTTCTCCATAAGGGTGTCGTAAGGGCGGGCTTTCCCTGGATGCGACCAGCCCCGTTCCCCTGCCACACTTAGTAGACCCGATGTACCGCTACTTCGATATCCGGGGGCTCCGATTCTGCATTCGGCGCTGGGGTACTGAGTCGGAGCCGATCCTTTTCCTCCACGGTGTCCATGGAACATCCGCTTCGTGGGACGGCGTGGTTCAGGCTCTCAATGGTGTGCGCCCGGCAATCGGGATGGATCTGCGAGGTCACGGCGGTAGTTCGTGGCCAGACGATGGCTACGACGTGCGCACGATCGCCGACGATGTCGCGGCAGTCGTCCAGGAGATGAGCCCACCGTACGACATCGTGGGTCATGGCTTCGGGGCGGCTGCCGCGTTGGTTGTCGCGGCGATCCACCCGACCGTGGTGCGTCGGCTGCTCATGTCCGAGCTTCCCATCGACGATCGCGAGACCGGTCCGGTGACGAGGATTATCCGTGAGACGCCGGAATCCTTCGGTAGCTTCGAGGAGGGGCGCCAGTTCCTGGCCGAGCGGATGGTGGGTGTCTCGGCGGAGACCATCGACCGTCGCGCGTCCGAGCGTCTGCGTCGCGATTTGGACGGGCGATGGCGCTGGCGCGGCTCCATCTCCGGTATGCGGGCGCTCATCAAACGGCCGATGGCCGGATTCAATCTCTGGGAACTGGCGCCCCGCGTCCTCGCGCCGACCGTCGTCGTTCGCGGAAGTCGCAGCATCGTCTTCCCCGTGGAATCGTTCGAGCGGCTTGCCCGCGTGATCCCCGGCGCGGAGGGATTTCAGATCGCCAACGTCGGTCAGGCGTTGCCCGACGAGCGTCCGCTGGCGATGGCGCATATCTTGCGCGGCTTCCTCGGGGCGAAGGATTGACTTCCGCGACCCGACTCCGGCGACCATTGCTCTGCTGTGCGGTGCAGTTTGAGGAGCAGCTTCGGGCCGGCGCGATGGCGCCGGCAGACCTTCCGCGGCTGGCCCGGCGCGCGGGGGTCTCCGGTGTCGAGTTTCGCGAGGTGTACTGGAAGGATCGGCCGCACGAGATCCCACCGACGCGCCGGGCGATCGACGACCACGGCGTGATCGCCACATACGCGACCTTCTCGACGCTGCTGGATGCGGACCCGAATGCCCGAGCGCGGCTCCTGGAGCAGATCGACGATGCGCGCGACCTCGGCGTCTCGATCATGCGCGTCTTTCGTGGGGCGTGGCCCTTCGGAGGCGACGAGAAATCGATGTGGGCCGGCGCTCGGACGGCGATCGAGCGGGCCGCCGACTACGGCATCACGCTGATGCTCGAGAACTACCTGCGCGTGCCCGGCAACCATCGCTTCGAACTCGAAGCCGCGCTGCACGTGCTGCGCGCGCCGAACCTCAGGGTCAACGTCGACATCGCCAATTACGTGCAGAACGGCGAGGATCCCCTCGCCAACATCCGGGCGTTTGGCAGCCGCATCGGGTACTCGCACCTGAAGGATGTGCGGCGCACCGAGACCCGCCTGGCGGTTGTCCCCGTCGGAGATGGCGACCTCGACTGGTCGGAGATCCTCGATCACTACGATGCGACGGGCAATCCGTTCCCGCTGACGCTCGAACATCAGGGCGGCGACGATCCGCTCGCGAGTATCGTCAGGGCGCGCGAGGCACTCGAACGGTCAGGGCTACCGACCCTCCCGGGGTGAGATCGGCGTCAGGGGACGTCCTGCCGCAGCGATCCGGACCTCCAGTGCGTACCAGCCTTCGCACTCTGAGGCACGGGTCGGGGCAAGACCCAGATCGCGGCAGGTCCCTTCGATCTGCGCGAGCTCACCAGTCCCTTCGAGGGGAGCGAGGATCAGGCGCGCGCCCGTCGGAAGGCGATCGGCGACCGCCGGGAGTACCGGTGGCAGGTCCCAGACACCCCACAGATGCACGAAGGCACAGCCGGTCGAGCGCGCGACATCACCGACGGCGGCGTGGACGGTGAACCTCTCCGACTCTCCCAGCAATCGGGCATTCATTCCCGCAACAGCTCGCGCCAGCGGATCGCTGTCGACGGCGTGGACATGAGTTGCCCCGCGCGCCAGTGCGTGGAACCCGAGAATGCCGGTGCCCGCCCCGATATCGGCGACGATCGTGCCGCGCACATCGACTGCATCGATGGCCCGCAACGTGGCGCTCGTCCACGCCATACCGTCCGACCCGAAGACCGGTCTACAGAAGAACTCGTCGGGCAGCCAGTCGGCGCGACCCTTTCTCGACGAGAGATCGATCCATAGCGGTGCCCCGTGAGGACACGTGTCGATGCCCGCTTCGATGAGATCGACCAGATTGGTCACGAGGGAGTCCCGGACGCGCGCGGCGGACCGAAAGCGGCGCGGTGAGAAACGGGCCGCGGCCCGCGTCAGATCAGGATCTGTTTCCGCGAACGCACCTTGCTGGGCGAGTCGCGCCTCGTACACTGCCTGGAGGTCGATCAGGCAGCCGCCTTCGGCGGTGCGCCACTCACACCAGCGGGGTCGATGGCGGGTCGAACGCGAGGTCAGCCGAACATCCACCCGCGTCGGGCGGCGCGCCACAGGACGCGGGCACCATCGATTGGCGCGATGTGGCGGGCACGCCCTCCCCCGTCAACCAGCGCATCAGCGTTCCGACGACTGCGTGACCCGGCGACCGGGCGATGAATCGATCGATCGCCTCCCCGCGTCGAACGAGGCCGATGATCGCGGTACGAGGCACCGGGACGTCGGTGGTTGGATTCCCATCGCCTCGCGTGAGGATCTCGACTGGTCCCACACCAACCACGCGGTGCACCCAGGCTCGACGGTCGACTCCAATAAGGGCGATCAGATCTCCCGGGGCCGGACCGTCGGGATGTAGAGGAACCACCCCCACCGTCTCGCCATCGCGTAGCGCCGGGAACATGCTCTCGCTGCGGACCCTCACCGGGCAACCGCGACGAGGGAAAGGAGATCGGCGGCGGGGATGTGGGTTCCTCGTTCCGTGAGCGCCTCCCCGGCAGGACAGAAGTCGTGTCCGCTCTCCCCGCATCCCGTGCACGCCACACGGTGCGAGGAGAGAAGTGCGCGCATGGTCTGGAACGCGGGCGCGTGACGCCAGATCTCGCCGAACCTCTCGGAACGGACGTTCCCGGCACACAACGGCATCAGCACACAGGGATACACATTGCCCGCCGGCGAGATGCTGCACGCCGCGCGTCCCGCGCCGCACAGATGATCGTTCGGCTCGCCGCCGGCCTCCAGCAGATTGTGCCGTCGCCTCCGCTCGTATCTATCGGGGCGCTCCGCCTTGGTTCGATGGCGCAGGGGGTCCTGTGAGCCGTCCTTGCGCGGCATCCGCCGGCGAGCGACACGCTCGACCAGGCAGTCGAGTGCCCCGGCCAACGCCTGGCTCACGCCGGCATTATGGCGGAGCGGTACACTGGCCCGATCTGGTACTCTGGTCCCACGCCGCCCCGGAGGACATCAGATGCTCGCCATCGCGGCTCCACGCCTTCACGCCTGTTCCCTGGCCATCTTCCGTGCGCTCGGAACGTCCGAGGATGTTGCCCGTGAGACGGTCGATATCCTCATCGAGAGCAACCTCGCCGGACATGATTCGCACGGTGTGCAATTGATACCCGGGTACGCGCGGAACGCGCGCGAGGGACACGTCCGCGCCGACGCACGCCCCGAGATCGTCGAAGAGACACCGACCACGGCCCTGGTCGCCGGGCGGTGGGGGTGGGGCCAGCACACGGCCGCGTACGGCGCGCGCGTCGCGATTCGGAAGGCCCGTGAGATGAAGGTCGCTGTGGTGGGAATGGTCGAGTGCAACCATGTAGGTCGCCTCGGCGAGTATGCGGAGCGCGCCGCGGCCGAGGGGATCCTCCTGATCGGCACCCTGGGCTCGGCAAACAAGACGGGGTCCACCGCGCCGTACGGCGGTAAGCGCGGCGTGTTGGGTACCAACCCCTTCGCGTTCGGCATTCCGGCGGGCAAGCGCGAGCGCGTGCTCCTCGACTTCGCGACGACGCTGATCGCCGGCAATAAGGTCGCGGTGGCGGCGGCGAAGGGCGAACGGCTGCCGGAGGGCGCGATTCTCGATCGCGAGGGACGACCGAGCACCGACCCTCACGACCTGCGCGCCGGGGGCGTGATGCTGCCTTTCGGCGCGCACAAAGGCTATGCCCTCGCGGTGGCCGCCGAACTCCTGGGGAACATCGTCGCGCCGTCATATCGATGGCGGGGCCCCGGGCGCTGGGGAGGAACCCTGTTCATCGCGCTCGACCCGGCGATGTTCGCGCCGCGCGAGGAGTACGGAGCGGCCGTCGATGAGGTTGTCGATCGGATAAAGGGGGTGGAGACCGCCCAGGGCTTCTCGGAGATCCTGATCCCCGGTGAGCCAGAGAACCGTGCCCGCGCCGCGCGACGTGCCAGCGGCGTGCCCGTGCCGGAGGCAACGTGGGAAGCCCTGGTGGAGACCGGGAAGGATCTGTCGCTCGACCTGGAGGCGATCGCGGCGACCTGATCGTTGTTCGATTCCCCCGCGCGCCCTACGATTTGGCTCGAAGGGGAGTAGCCGGGCGTTTCGTACGCCCCAGTGCGGTCGACACCACGGTCCACGGGACCCGGCCGCGACTCCAGGTGGCGAGACCTTCGTCCTGATACCGCAATTCTTGGACGAAGGATGGAAATGCTCACGTTCGATGCGGCTCTCGCCGCGCAGATCCTCAACATCATCATCATTGATCTGGTCCTCAGCGGCGATAACGCCATGGTCATCGGCATGGCGGCGAGCCGACTGTCTGGGCGCGATCGGCGACAGGCCATCGTCTGGGGTGTCGTCGGCGCGATAGGCCTGCGGGTCATCTTCACCGCGGTGCTGGCCTTGTTGCTCGGCCTGCCGTACCTACAGCTCGCGGGCGGGCTGATGCTCGTCTGGATCGCGTACAAACTGGTGCGCCCAACCGGCCACGGCGACGCGCACGCCACAGTAACGGTCGCGGCCACCCGATTCGACGCCATTCGCACAATCGTCCTGGCGGACGTGGTGATGAGTCTGGACAACATCCTCGCCGTGGGTGGTGCCGCGCACGGTGATGTGGCATTGCTCCTGTTCGGTCTGGCGCTCTCAATGCCGCTCATCGCGTTCGGGAGCGGGTTCGTGGCATGGGCGCTCGATCGAATGCCCCTGCTCATCTGGATCGGCAGCGCGGTCCTGGCGAAGGTTTCCGGGGAGATGATCGGTCACGATCCTTTCGTCAAGAGCGCGGCCGAGCAGACCGCACTCGCCGCGCGCGTCGGTGAAACCGTATCCTGGCTCGACCTGCCCTGGCTGGGCGACCTGCTCCTCTATCAGGCGTCCCTCCAGTTCGGCATCCTCGCGCTGGTGGTCGTCCTGGGCGTTGTCGCGCGGCTACGCGGCTCCGCGCTGGCCGCGGCGCACTGAGCGACAACGAGCCAGCCATCCGGGTGCGCCTCGCGAGACGTAGTATTCTCGCGAGCCTGTGAGAGAGCGCTTCAGCGTCGACGTGATGCGGCAGACGATGCTCGACTTCGTGCAGATGCGCGATTTCGTGGGAGATCCGCTCGTCGTCGAGCGAGGCGAAGGGGTTCGCCTCTGGGATATCGAGGGTAGGTCCTACATCGACGGGCTTTCCGGGATCTTCGTCGTTAATTTCGGTCACGGCAGACGCGAGATCGTCGACGCGGTTACGGCACAGGTCGCACGACTGGCATTCGCGCCGCAGATGGCGACGACCACTCCGGAGATCGATCTGGCCGAGAAGCTGCTCCCCATCCTCCCCTCTGAGTACACCCAGGTGAAGTTTCACTCCGGGGGATCGGAGGCGACTGAGGCTGCGATCAAGATGGCACGGCAGTTCCACCGCCAGAATGGTCAGGCGAGTCGCTTCAAGGTCCTCTCTCACTACCGCGGATATCACGGTGCGACAGGCCACGCGCTCGCCGCGACGGGCTGGCCTCACCTTCGGGCCGCCTTCGAACCCCTGGCGCCCGGGTTCGTCCACCTGCACACGCCGGATATCTACCGGCCGCTCGTGGCGGGGGCCACGCCGGAGGAAACGGGCCTGGCCTACGCGCGGCTCGTGGCCGAAACGATCGCGCTCGAAGGGCCCGGAACGGTCGCCGCCCTGATCACCGAACCGATCATGATGTCGGCCGGCGTGGTGGTTCCCCCCGATAGTTACCTGCGCGAGCTCCGCCGCCTGACTGCCGAACACGGCATCCTCCTGATCTTCGACGAGATCATCACCGGCTTTGGGCGAACCGGCGTGCCGTTTGCGCGCGAGCATTCGGGGGTTCTGCCCGACCTGATCTGCGTCGGCAAAGGGATGAGCGGGGGGTACGCGCCTCTTTCGGCGGTCGTGCTCTCCGAGCGCGTTGCGCGAGCGTTCTGGGGAGAGCCAGGAACCCAATTCCAGGCCGGGCACACCTTCGCGGGTAATCCTGTGGCGTGCGCGGCTGGGCTCGCGGCGCTGGACGTACTCATGCAGCCGGAAACGTTGATCAACTGCCGCGATGTCGGTGCCCACGCGATGGGTCGACTGCGATCTCTGATGGACAGGCATCCCTGCATCGGCGATGTGCGCGGCCGTGGAATGTTTCTGGGCGTGGAGTTCGTGTCAGATCGGGCGACGCGGACAAGGTTCCCGGATGAGGTGGCATTCGGCATTCGCGTGCAGGCCGAGGCGCGCCGCCGCGGACTCCTGCTGCGTGCCAGTGGTTTCATGCTGGTCGTCGGGCCGCCGTTGACAACGACCCGAGCAGAAATGGATGAGATCATCGACATCTTGGATCAAGCAGTTGGCGCGGCGGAGGCGTCCTTGCACGAGCGGGCGCTCGCCGGCGTGCCCTAAGGAGAAACGGATGGTCACGGCGCTGGGTCGGGTGCAGAGCGCCCAGCAGGTCGCGCTGGCGCGAGTCGAGTCGGCGCGGCCGGAGATGTCCCGGCTGAACCGCCAGATCTGGGAATGGGCGGAGCCCAGCCTGCTCGAGACGCGTTCGAGCGCGCTCCTGGCCGATTACCTCGAGGCGCGTGGTTTCCGGGTGACCCGCGGCGTCGCCGATATGCCGACAGCGTTCGTCGCGGAGTGGGGCGATGGCGGGCCTGTGGTGGGGATCCTCGCGGAGTACGACGCGCTGCCCGGGCTCTCCCAGAAGACCGAGACCTACAAGGAACCGATCCGCGAGGGGGGATACGGCCACGGCTGCGGACACAGCGTGTACGGCGTCGCCTGTGTGCTGGGCGGACTCGCGGCACGCGATGCGCTCGTGGAGAGCGGACTCCCGGGGCGGGTTCGGGTGTACGGATGCCCCGCCGAAGAGTTGCTCATCGGTAAGGTGTACATGGCGCGCGCCGGGCTCTTCGACGATCTGGATGCCGCGATCAGCTGGCATCCCAGCGACAAGACGCGCGCCTCGCTCGGGTCGAGCAAGGCGATGGTCTCAGTCCGATACGAGTTCGCGGGGGTTGCGTCGCATGCCTCGGTCTCGCCGCACGAGGGGCGAAGCGCGCTCGATGCGGTCGAACTCATGAATGTGGCCGTCAATTTCATGCGCGAACATATCAAGCAGGATGCCCGGATTCACTACGTGATCACCGATGGCGGGGTGCAGCCCAACGTCGTGCCGCCCAGGGCGTCGGTCTGGTACTACATCCGGGCGAATGCTCACGAGGATGTGGAGGCGTATCTCGCCTGGGTCGACGAGATCGCCGAATCCGCGGCCCGTATGGCGCGCGTGCAACTGGTGCGCCGACAGATGGACACCGACTGCCACGAATTGATCCCCAATCGCGCTATGGGCGAGGCTCTCGATCGAGCCCTACGCCTCGCGGGCCCGCCCGGGTTCGATGAGAGTGAGCGCCGCTTCGCCGAGGAGATCCAGAGGTCGCTGCCGGCGCGTCCAGCGGGCCCGCCGCTCAACGATGAGATCGCGCCCTTCGATGAGACTGGTTCGTCCGGCGGTTCGACCGACATCGGCGACGTTAGCTGGATCGTGCCGACCGAACAGTTCGTCGCCGCGACGCACGCGGTGGGGTCGCCAGGCCATAGCTGGCAGATCACTGCGTGCACGGGGACATCCATCGGCGAGAAGGGCGGTATCGTCGCCGCGAAGACGATGGCGTGCGCGACGCTCGAACTCATCGCCGACGAGGACCTGCGGTCACGCGCGCGAGCGGAATTCGCAGAGAGGCGCGGTAATCGCGCCTACGGCTTGCTGATCCCGTCGGATCAGCGCCCGCCGATCCCGATGTCGTGAGACGCGCCGAAGAGTCCGCACGCGACTCCTCGGCTGGGGAGCCGGGGTCAGTAACCCAGGCTCTTGTCCACGGTATTGGTGAGGGGGTCTCCCTTTACATAGCGGCGCAGATTGTCGAAGAAGATCGACCACATCAGATTGGTGGTCAGGTTCGAGACGCCCGAGTCATGCGGCGTGATGAGGATGTTTGGTGCATCCCACAGCGGGCTGTTCGCTGGCAGCGGCTCGGTCTCCTGGACGTCCAGTCCGGCACCGGCCAGGTGGCCCGACTTCAGAGCATCGATCAACGCTGGCTCGTTGACGATCCCTCCGCGAGAGATCGCGATCAGGTAGGAGCCGCGCTTCATCGCGCCGATTTGCTTCGCGCCGATCATGCCCCGGGTCTCTGGCGTGATGGGAGCCGCGATCGTCAGGACATCCACCTGACGGCACATGTCGTCCAGGCGAGCCAGCGACCAGACCTCGGCCACGCCCTCACTGGCCGGCACCTTCTGCGCGTCCACGGCGAGCACGTTCATCTCGAACCCGCCGGCGCGACGGGCGATGGCCCGGCCGATGTTGCCGAAGCCCACGAGTCCCATGGTCGCGCCCTTGATGCCGACCAGTCGATTCGCCATCTCACCGCGCACCCACTCGTGCTTCTTCTGATAGTCGTGGTGGCCAATGATGTCGCGGGTCAGTGCGAGCAAGAGGCCGAACGTGTGCTCCGCGATTGTTGCCGCGTGGGCTCCCCGCGCGTTCGTGACCACCACCGAGGACTTCGCGATGGTGGGGATCTGCCACATGAACTCGACGCCGGCACTGGAGGCCTGAATCCACTTGAGGCCGCGTGCAACGAGGAACTCCTCGTTGGTACACCCGCCGAAGATCACGTCACAATCCGCTAGGTCCGCCGCCGCGTCCGATCGTTTCGCTAGGTCCACGAACGTGACGGTGGGAAACTCCCGGCGCAACTCTGCCAATCTGTCCGGCGTCGAATGAAACATGAGAACTTTGACCACGATTACCTCCGATCGCCGACTTCCGTCGGGCGCCGGTCGGGCAGGATAGCAGACCCTTTGAGATGCCGGAACTGCGTCTCATAGAGATGGGCGTAGAGTCCTCCCTGGTCGAGCAGTTCGGCGTGCGTTCCGGACTCGACGAGTCTGCCCCCATCCATCACCAGGATGATGTCGGCGCGGAGAACGGTGCTGAGGCGGTGAGCGATCACGATACTTGTGCGCCCACGCATCACTCTCTCCAGCGCATCCTGGATGAGTGCCTCCGAGCGCGAGTCGAGGTGGGAGGTCGCCTCATCAAGGATGAGGATGCGCGGATCCTTCAAGACCACCCGCGCGATGGCGAGACGCTGCTTCTCTCCACCCGATAGGCGATAGCCGCGCTCGCCCACGATTGTGTCGTATCCATCCGGCAGTCCGGCGATGAAGTCGTGGATGTTCGCTACGCGACAGGCGGCTTCCAGTTGTTCCTGCGTGGCTCCGGCCCGGGCGTAGAGCAGGTTCGCCCTGATGGAATCGTGGAACAGGAACGTTTCCTGCGTCACCATCCCGATCGTCTCCGCAAGCGAATCGAGGGCGATCTGGCGCAGGTCGACACCATCGATCAGGATGCGCCCGGCGGTCGGGTCGTAGAGACGCGGGATCAGGTAGGTGATCGTCGTCTTTCCGGCGCCGGACGGACCCACCAACGCGGCGAGTTGCCCTGGGCGCACCGTGAAGGAGACGTTTCTTACGGCCAGTCGCTGTCTGCGGGCCTGACGTCCATTCCCGTCATCTCTGGTGCGCTCATTCGCCATCTCACCGGTGAGGGTGCCGACGACCTCCGCCTGGCGCCATCGGCGGACCTCCTTCAGAAGTGCCGGCGCGACCGCGCCGGCCTCGCCGTAGGTGAAATTCACGTCGTCGAGAGAAACCTCGCCGCGAAGATCGCGCAGATGGACGGCACCCTGCGATTCGTCGATCTCCCTCGGTAGATCTAGAACTTCGAATACCCGCTCGAAGGAAACGAGCGCCGTGGCTAGTTCCACCCTGGCGTTTGTGAGGGCAGAGACCGGTCCGTACAACTGACCGAGATAGGCCCCGAACGCGACGATCGTTCCGATGGTGAACTCGCCCGACAGCGCCAGGTGACCGCCAAGCCAGAAGACCAGAGCGGTGCCGACGGCCGAGATCAAGGAGAGGCCGAGAAAGAACCATCGACCGATGACGGACTGGCGAATGCCGATGTCGCGCACCGAACGAGCTCGCTCTCCGTACCGTTGTGCCTCGGTATTCGCGCGTCCGAACAACTTGACAAGCAGCGCGCCGCTGACATTCAGCGTCTCGTTTGCCAGAGCGTTCATGCGCGCGTTCAGGTTCATCTGCTCGCGGACGATCTCGCGCAGAACCCTCGCTACACGGCGGGCTGGCAGGATGAAGAGTGGCAGGACGAGGATGCTCACCAGAGTCAGCCGCCAATCGAGCGAAATCATCACCATGAGGGTCGCGATCAGTGCCACAACGTTGGAGATGAGGGTCACCGCGGTTCCGGTAATCGCCTGCTGCGATCCCACAACATCGTTGTTCAGACGAGACATCAGTTCGCCCGTGCGCGTGTGGGTGAAGAACCGGAGCGACATCGACTGGAGGTGGCGGAAGACCTGCTGTCGCAGGTCACAGATGACGCCCTCCCCCACGGTGGCACCAAGGTAGCGCTGGAAGACACCAATCAAGCCGTTGACGACGGGGACCGCGACCATTCCGAGCGCCAACCAGTTCAGGCGCGTCGCGTCACCCTTCCCAATCGCGTTATCAATGAGATCGCGCATGAGGAGCGGCGGAATGAGGCCAACACTGGTCACCACGAGGACGCAGGCCAGCATTGCCAGAATGCGCCAGAAATATGGGCGGCCGTAGCGCGCGACACGGCGCAGGATCCCCAGGCTGATGGGAGGAGTCTCGGCACCGGGATCGTCGTGCATGAGCGAATGCCAACCGCTCCCGCCGCCCATGTGTCGCATGCATCCTGATTATCGCGACCTTCTGCCGACGAGACGCATCCGCCGGTAGAGCAGGTTTGACGTCAGGCGGTCATGGCCGCGATCGCCGCATTCAGCGCCAGGCGCGCCTGCGGGCTGTCCAAACCCAGCCGATTCGTCAGAAAGACGAACACCAGGTCGGCCTCAGGCTCCACCCACAGCAGCGTTCCGGTGGCACCACCGTGCCCGTAGCCATCTGCCGACGTGAGTTCCGCGGAGGGTGCCTGCCATCGATGGGCAACGGCCTTGGCGAGGCCGAGACCGTAGCCGGACGCGAAAGTGCCGTCCGCATTGTTCGTCGGGATCCCCTCGGTGTGCAATTGTGTCATCACCCGGTGCGCGGCCCGAGAGAGGATGCGCACGCCCTCCCGCTCTCCCCCTCCCAGCAACATCTGACCGAAGCAGATCAGGTCCGCCGCGGTCGACCAAAGGCCCCCGGCAGGGAACTTCAGGCCGTGGAGCGTGCTGCCACCCGCGTCGGAGGTGCCGTCGGGTCGGTGAACCGGCTGGGTGCGGCCATCCTCCGGTGGCACATAGGTGGTGTCCACCATGGAGAGCGGACGGAGGATGGTGCCCTCGAGATGGGCATCGTGGTCGATACCGGTTGCCGCCCTGATGATCTCGGCCATCACGATGTAACTCGCATTGCAGTAGGCGTACTGCGTCCCGGGCGCAAAGAGAAGCGGTGAGTTGAGTGCGGTCGCGCGCAGTGCGTCCGGATCCGCCGGCGTTGCGAAAAGGCGCGCCATAGTCGGACCGTCGTCAAGGCCGGAGGTGTGAGTCAGGAGGTGCCACAGGGTCACCCGCGCGCGACCCCCCTCGCCGAACGAGGGAATGAAGCGTGCGACCGGATCATTGATCAGAACCAGACCGCGCTCCACGAGTTTGAGAAGCGAGGCGACGAAGATCGGTTTGGTGATTGAAGCGATCAGATACCGCGCTCCGATGCTGGTAGCGCCGTAGGCCTCGATGGCGATCAGGCCGCGCTGACTGGCGATCGCAAGGACGCTGGTGGGAAGGACTCCATCCGCGACGCCTCGGCGCACAACATCGAACGCGGGCCCGAGGCCGTTGAGACTGTTCGCCATTCTCCCCTCCGGTCGGCTTTCATATAGTTCCGACGCCATTGAGGATATGATGAGGTGCAGCGAGAGTAACCGGCGGGTGCGCGAGTGGGGATCGTAGCCAGCGGTGAGTCCCTCTTCCGGCCGCGCCCCCGTTTGAGGCAGGCGGCGGAGGGGGCTTCACGCCGTCCGCCCGATGCCGATCCGGGGATGGCATCTCCGCGCGACATCGCCCGCTACCTCATCATGATGAAGCCTCTCATCGCGCGAGCGATCGAGGTACGCCAGTCCTGGATCCGGGAACTGGGAATGCTGTTCGAGGAGGCGCGTCAGGGCAACGCCGCTCAGGTAACGACCCGCGCGGGGAGGCTGGGGCGTGATCACGTCGGATTGTTCCGCGATGTGCGCGCCAGTTGCGAGCGCTATCAGCCGCCGGCCGGGTGCGAGGAATTGCAGCGGGCGGTCATGTCGTGGATTGACGGGCTCGTCAAGGCCTGCGAGGCGCTTGTCGAGGTTGGCGGTTCAGGTCAGATGGTGGGAATGCAGGTGGCCCAGCGGAACGTGACTGAGGCGCGGCACGCTGCCCGGCGGTTCAACAACGAGTACCAGCGTCTCGTCACGGAACTCCGGGTAGCAGTGCGCGCCGCGCGGCGACGGGGACCCTGACCGAGTCAGCGGCCGCCACGCCCGATCATCTGTGCCAGCCTCGCCAGCGCCGGCACGATGTGCTTCTTTCGTGACAGTATGCCCTCCACGGTAACGCACCCCTCGGCGTGACGGCCACCGAGAACGCGCGCGACATCTCGGGCGTGGCCCGATACTAGGATCGCCGTCTTGTGCGCGACAATGTCGGCCACGACGAAAAGCACGACCGCGTAGCCGTCGGCCCGCACCCGAGCGAGCTCCGCCTCGAACTCGGCCCGCCGTGCGAGGAGCGGCTGCGCATCCCCGGTCTCAATGACGCCGACGCCCATCGCCCGCGCATCGAAGCGGAAGGTCTTGAAGTCGCCCAGGAGAAGCTCTCTGGCGCTCCGCGTGGAGACATCCGACGCGATCGCAAGAAGCGTCGAGCCCAGGCTCTGTGAGTCGACGCCAGCGATCGCGCGCAGGAACTCGGCCGCCTCCCGATCAGCCTCCGTGGTAGTAGCCGACTGAAAGATCAGCGTGTCGGTGACAATCGCGCCGAGTAGGACTCCCGCCACCGCGGGGCTTGGTCGAAGGCCGTGCTCCTCGAACAAGCGAGCGACGATGGTGGATGTCGCGCCCACAGGCTCGAAGCGCATCGACAGCGGCTGCTGGGTGACGAGGTCCGCGACGCGATGGTGGTCGATCACCGCCACGACGGACGCCTGCTCCACGCCCGCGACCGCCTGGCCCCTCTCGTTATGGTCGACGAGCGCGACCCGGCGGCGCGATCCGCGCAGGATGTCGGCACGAGTGATGACCCCCACGATCCGCCGACTTCCATCGACCACGGACAGGGCGCGCTCGTTCTGCAGCGTCTCGGTGACCTCTTCGACCAGGTCTTCGGGCAGGCAGGACGGCGGATCGGGGCGCATGATGAGCGAGACGGGTGCGCTCATGTGGATGAGCCGAAGCGTTGTCGCAGTGTGATGCTCGACCTCGAGCACGGAGGCCCCGCGCTCCCTCGCCCGGAGGACGACCTCCTCGGCCGCGCGATGTCCACCCGTAATGACGAGGACCCCGACACCCTTCTCGATTGCCAGTGCCTGGACGTCGCGGCGATCGCCGACCACGAGGATCAGGCTGGGACCGAAAGGAATTCGCAGGCGAATGGTGTCGACGGCCCACGCCGCGACCATCACCGTTCGGCCGATCGCGCCGTCCTCGCCGCGGGCGACGATCCGGGCGTTGAGCGCGCGCACCAGCGTATCGAGGCTGATGCCAACGCGATCGATCTCCTCATCGCCGAGGCCCTGAAAGAAGGCCTTTGCGAAATCGTGGACCTCGGCAATGCCCACCAACCGACCCTCGGCATCCGTGACGGGTAGCGGCCGCATCCCGATCTCGACCTGCTTCCGCCCGACCTCGAACAGCGAATCGGTCTGCCGAACGGTTTGAGCGGGGGAAGTCATCACCTCCCCGACGCGCGGTCGCAGGTCTTCCACCAGGGTCGGGACCCGCACGCCGAATCTCTCCAGAAGGTAGGCCGTCTCCGGTCGGATCTCCCCCGCCCGCGCGGCGATCGCCACCTGGCCCTGCTGGCGCAACAGTTCGGCGTAGCCAACCGCGCTGCCCACGGCGTCGGTATCGGGGTTGCGATGTCCGATCACCACGATGGGGGAGTCCATCACAGGACCAACCATATGCCGACCACGGTGAGCATCGTGCCGGCGACGATGGATCGCGTGAGTTGCTCCCGAAGGAGCAGCGCGGCCATGGGTGCGGCGAATACGGGCGCCGTGGATGACAGGACCGCTGCTTTCGCTGCCCCGGCCTCGTGGACCCCGACGAGCCACAGCGCGCCCGAGACACCGGACATGAGTCCCGCCAGGGCAAGGATCCAACCGGACCTTCTGCCAAGACCGAAGGGACTTGCCGCGCCGCCGAGAATCCGCGCCATCACCAGCAGGACGACCATGGCCACAGGGAGACGCAACCCGTTGGCTGTGAACGGAGGGACACGCTCCAGCGCCTCTTTGACGATGATGGTGGAGGCGGCCCAGCAGAGCGACGCTCCGAAGGCGAGTGCCAGCCCGAGTCGCTCTGCCTGCGGATCGTCTTGCCCGTCGGTGGTGGTCACACGCATCGCGACGAGGTAGACGCCGCCGACCACCAGTGTGATGCCGGCGAACACCTTCAGTGTGAGTGGTTCGGACAGAATCGCCGCGGCAGCGACCGCTGTGAAGATGGGATAGCTCGACGATACGGGCATCGCCCGAGAGACCCCTACGAGGGTCATCGCGCGGATATGCAGCGAGTCGCCCACCGCCATCCCGATGAGAACAGAGCCGATGAGTCCTGCGGCATCGGCCGGGGAGACTTCAAGCAGTGTGTCAAGTTGACCGAGCACAGCCAGGGCCCCGAGGAACACCAGCGAGGCGTACCCCGCCCGGATCGCGTTGAGACCCAGAACGGGGATACGCGAGGACTGCGAGCGAAGCGCGACGGTCGAAGACGCCCAGAGGATCGCGCAACCGATC
>VGOZ01000020.1 GCA_016875715.1 Chloroflexota bacterium
TGCCCCACCAGTCGTTCGCCGCCAAACATGACCTCTTATCCCCCAACGGGGACTGAAACGTCAATACGCTCGCCTTAAGCGTATCGAGCAGCGGGCGAGGGCAAACATGACCTCTTATCCCCCAACGGGGACTGAAACTTCCTGGCACCCTTCGCACGGCTCCTGGTCTATCCCTTCAACAAACATGACCTCTTATCCCCCGACAAGGACTGAAACACACCACTCCGAGCCTATCCACTGGCTGATTCCCCACACAAACAGGACGTCTCGCCCACCGATGGGGACTGAAACACACCACTATGAGCCTATCCACTGGCTGATTCCCCACACAAACAGGACGTCTCGTCCCGAAACGGGGACTGAAAACCACAACAAGGGAGGTAGTGATTAGTGGCTCGTTGGTTGCAGGGCCGATGCTGCTGCCGCCCGGCACACCGTCCATGGCCGCGTGGGGTCGGCCGTCACTGCCCGCTCGTGACCCACAAGGCGACCTGTCTCGCAATCCGTTGCGGTGCGACCCGGCGTGAAAGACGCTTGCGAGACATGACTCGCCACTGTGGCTGGTGAAGTACAGAATTGTTGGTAACTAAGGATTCGGTCGGTATATTTTCCGAGAGAACATGACCGATCTGATCGTCGAGCAGCCGGGCGCCTTCGTGGGCCTCCGCTCGCGCCGGCTCCGCGTCACAACGGAGAGCGAGCCGCCGTGCGAACACGCGATTCTGAACCTGGAGCGAGTGCTCATCGTCGGTCGCGGCGTGGGCATCTCCTCGGACGCGATCCGCGCCTGCGCGGCCGATGACGTGCCCATCATCTTCCTCGACGACCGCGGCGCTCTCTATGCCCGCGTCGTCGGCCAGGAGCTGATGGGGACGGCGCGGACCCGCCGTGCCCAGATCGCCGCCGCCGCCTCACTCCGCGGCGCGGCCTATGCCCGCGCGCTCGTCGTCGGCGCGCTCCATAACCGCGCCGCTTTCCTCAAGTACGCGACGAAGAACCATCGCGACGAGCGGTACGCACGCGCCCGCGACGCGATCGCCGACCTCGAAGAGTGCGCCACCGCCGCGGCCCAGGTGGATGCCGCGGACGCCCCCTCCATTGCCACGCCGCTGATGGCGCTCGAAGCGCGGGGCGCGCGGGCGTACTGGCCCGTCTTCGGCACATTGCTGCGCGGCGTCGAGTGGCCGGGACGGGTCGCACCCGACGCCGAGGATCTGCCCAACGCGCTGCTCAACTACGGGTACGGCGTGCTGGAGGCCGAGATCGAACGCGCGATCGCGCTCGCCGGACTCGATCCCTACGCCGGCTTCCTCCACGCCGACCGGCCCGGGCGGGTGTCGCTCGTCTACGACGCGATGGAGGAGTTCAGGCAGACCGCGGTGGATCGGGTGGTCCTCGGCCTCCTGAATCGCGATCGCCCGTTGAACGCGATCGAGGGGCGGCTCGATCCCTCGTCGCGGAGGACGCTCGCGCAGGCGATCCGGGAGCGACTGGAGACCCCGGTGCGCGTCGGTCGCGATCGGCGGAGGCTGCGGGTGGTCATTCAGGAGCAGGTGCGCGAGGCCGCGGCGTTCTTCCGCGGCGAACGGGGCGCGTACCGCCCGTACCCGGATCAGTGGTGAGCGAATGAACCTGCTCATCTACGACATCAGCGATGACCGGCTGCGCCTGAAGGTCGCGAACATCTGCCTCGACTACGGGCTGATGCGCATCCAGCGCTCGGCGTTCGCGGGGACGATCCCGACCCACCTGCGCCGGGACATCATGCTCGAGATCCGCCGCGCGCTCGGCGACGAGGAGGCGGACGTGCGCCTCTATACGCTCTGCGAACGGGATGCCGCACTCACGCGCACGCACGTCACGCGGGGGGCCAGCCTTGCCGCAGTCTGAGCGCGCTTCACCCTTCGGGACCGCACGGGCGGATGATTACGTGACCGCGCGCGATCTCGCCGACGCGGCGTACTGCGCGCGGGTTCCGCTGCTCCGACGCTGGGTACGCCGACCGCCGCAGCGTACGCCCTCGATGTGGCACGGCCTGGCGCGGCATGCCGAAGCACGGATGGAAGACCGCCGCGTGCCCGAGCGGTACGGTTTTCGGCCGTCGGCGACCGTACGGCGGGAGGTTCGGCTCCGGTCGCCCGATCTCGGCCTGAGCGGGCAGATCGACCTGCTGCTCGACGATGGGCGGCGGATCGTGCCGGTGGACCTGAAGTTCGGCGAGGGCGCGGCCGATCCAGCCGATATCGCCCAGGTTCTGGGTTACTGCGCGCTCGTCGAGGCGACGACCGGCCGCACGCCAACGGAGGGGATCGTCGATCGGCGGGAAACGGGGCAGGTGCTGCGCGTGCCGTACGACGACGCGGCGCGGGCGCTGGTACGCGATCTGCTCGCACTGGTCCGGGGGAGCCTGGCGGAGGATCGGCTGCCGACCACCGCCCCGCAAGGCAATCGGTGCGCGGCGTGCGACGTGCGGCGGCTGTGCCAGGCGACGTGACGGGCAGGACACCCTCATCCCCACCTTCTCCCGGGGGGAAGAAGGTGTAGGCCGCCAGGCGAATCTGGCAGATTCGCGACAGGGGAGTTGTCGCGTTGGTGTGGTAATCTAACCGCCGCCCGTGCTTGACATCAGCACTAGCGTCCTCCGTGCCAGCATCGGCGCGTTGCTCCACGACGTGGGGAAGATCGGCGTGCAGGTGCCCGGCCGGGACGCGTCGGTCACGCAGTTCGAGTGCGAGACGCCGGGGCAACATCGCTCCTTCGGCGCATGCACCTCGTGCGGCGCGCGTTACGGCCAGGCCCACGCCGCGGCCGGCGGAAGGCTCGTGAGCGAGACGCTGGGACGGTTCCCGGGGCTCGCCGCGCTCGTCGCCGAGCATCATCGGCCCGAACGCAGCCGTGGCCTCGTGGAGGTCATCACGCGGGCCGATCATCTCTCGGCCGGGGAGCGGGACGACCGCGAGGAGGCGAGCGACCGGATCCCCGCGCTCGTCAACCCGCTGGCGCGGAGTACGACGGTGCGGCTGCGGCCGGCGCCACTCGGGCAGCAGCTCGGTCTTGCCGCCGTGGAGACCAAGGAGGACGCGGAGTCGGCCCTTGGTGTCCTGTGGGGCGAACTGCGGCGAGCGCTCGAAATGGCGGCGCGCTATGCCGGTGACGACCTCGAGGCGCTCGCCGACCACGCGCTGGGCGCGGTCTACCGCGCTGCGTTCGGCACGCCCTCAGCCTTCTACCACGCCCAGGCTGACATCTCGCTCGCCTCGCACTCGCACCTCGCCGCGGCGATCGCCGGCGCTCTGGCGTCCGGCGGGACACTCCCGGCCGAGGGAAAGGAATCGTTCGCCGTCATCGCCGGCGACATCTCCGGGATCCAGGAGTACGTCCACGGTGGGGCGACCCGGAACGCGGCGCGGTCGCTTCGCGCGCGTTCCTTCTTCCTTCAGCTCCTCTCCCACGTCGCGGCGCGGTTCGTCGCCCGCGAGTGCGGCGTGCCGCCGACCGCGATCGTCGACGTCGTCGGCGGACACTTCACCGTGCTCGCGCCGGTGACCGCTCTCGCGCAACTGCCGGCGATCCGGCGCGCGGTCGATCGGGCCGTGTTCGAGACCGAGGGGGTGGGGCTGGCGGTCGCGCTCGGCGGCGCCACGATCGACACGGTGGAGTTGATCGACTACCGCAAGGTGCGTGAGAAGGTCGGTCGCGAGGTCTCGTTGCAGAAGTACCGGCGGTACTTGGGATCGCTGGCTGAGGTCGCGCCGTTCGTGCCGCGCGCGGCGGTCGCGGAGGGGGAAGTCTGCGCGGTCTGCGGCCGGGAGAGAGGCACGGTCCGGCGGCGGGACGACGACGATGATGGCGAGAGACTCTGCCCTCGCTGTCACAATCTCGAAGCCCTGGGCCGTCAACTCGCCGGGCATGAGACCGCGCGTTTCCTCACCATCAAGGAGGTTTCGCCGAAAGAGGGCGAGGGATGGGCCGGGCTCTTTCTACGGCTCGGGTTCGAGGTCACGGTGCAGAACCAGGCGCCGGAGGCACCGTTCGCCGGGGCGATCTACGCGCTCGACGATGACGCCCTGGCTGAAGTCCCGTGCGCGCGGTATCTGCCGGTCGCACGCATCCCCACCGACCGGCGCGGCCGGGCGAGGGGTTTCGATGAGATCGCGGGCCAGGAGAGTGGGCGGCCGCTGCTGGCGGTGGCGAAGCTGGACGTCGACGACCTCGGGGTCGTCTTCGCAGATCACTTTCCCGCGGAGCCTCGAGCGGGCGTTTCGGCGCGCAAGCCTTCGCCCTCGCGGATCGCGAGCTTCGGGTCGATGCTCTCGCTGTTCTTCGAGGGGTACCTCGCCCAGCACCGTGAGGCGGCGTTCGACAACCTGTATCTCGTGTTCGCCGGCGGCGACGACCTGGTCTGCGCCGGGGCGCCGGGGCAGGTGCTCGCCTTCCTCCAGCACGCCCGGCGGCAGTTCGGGATCTGGACCGGTGGGAACGAACGGCTCCATTTCTCGGCCGGGGTCACGATCGGCTCGGTCCAGCGCCCGATCGCGGCCGCGCTCGAAGCCGCCGAGGAGGCGCTGGACGCCGCGAAGGGATTCGTCCATCCCGAGGGACAGGATGCCCGCGCTCCCGGCGCGCGCCGCGAACCTCCGCGAGAGAAGGACGCGGTCGCGATCGCGAGCCGGGGTGGATCTCGCCCGCTGGAGCGGCCGGCGCACGCGGTGATGCCCTGGGCGGAGTTCGATCACCTCGTGGCGCTCCGCCAGGAGCTGATAGGGCTCGTGGAGCAGGCCCACGCGCCCCGCGGCCTGCTCCAGCGCCTGCAGTACCTCATCGAGATCGAGGGACCCGGCGGCACGGTGCGGTATGGCCCGGCGGTCTGGCGGAGCATGTACATGCTTCGGCGCGCCGGCGAGGGACGTGCCGACCTGGCCCGCCGGCTCCTGGGGTTGCACGACGAGGCGTTGAGGCCGGGCGGCGCGCGGCGCATCGCGCTGGCCGCCCGGCTGGCCGAAGTGGCGACGGCGCGAGAGCGAGGCTGACAGGAGAGATGCTGATGGGACAGAGGGGCTTCGGCGGTGGGCCACAGCGTGGGGGAGGCGGCGGTGGATTGGGCCGGCCGGTGCATCACCAGCAGGGTGGGGGAGTGGCGCAGGGCGGGACGATCGTCTCGCCGGAGGACGTGCGCGCGATCGTCAGCGGGGATGACGATGGGCGGATCCTTGTGAAGAATGCAGAAGCTCTCGCGGGCGGCTTCGATCAGTCGACAACGCGGACCTCGATTCGCCGCCTGTATACCGAGTTTCGGCAGATCGAGGCGATGTGGCGCGACGCGGAGAGACGCGAGATCGCCGCGCGGCGCGCGACGCTGCTCGGGCCACGGCTCGCCTACCAGACGGGCCGTGCGCCCGCCTTGCGGACTCTGACCGACGTGCTGAGGCAGATGCTGGTCGAGGTCGCCGGGGGAACCGATAACGAGGCGCGCAGACGGCGGTTCCTGCGCGTCGTCGAATTCGTCGAGGCGATCGTCGCTTACCTGCCCCAGCGCGAACGCCGAAACTGAGGAGGGAACGGCCGTGGAGAACGCGATCGATCGGCGCCTGGAGCGCATCGTCCTGCTCGAGTTCGTCCTTCACGTCGTCACCGGCCTGCGCGTCGGCGCGCAGGACGGCTCCTTCACGATCGGCGGCGATGAGAATGTGATCATTCGCGACCCGCTGAGCAACCGCCCGTATGTTCCGGGGTCCTCGCTCAAGGGGAAGATGCGCTCGCTCATCGAGCGGACGCAGGGGATGGAGCAGAACTGGCCGATCGCGCGTGACCGTGTCGTGATCCACGCGTGCCGCGCCGGCGCCGATTACGATCGCTGCCCGGTCTGCAGCCTGTTCGGGGCGCCGGCACCGCAACAGCGCACCTACCTGTGCCAGACTCGGCTTCGCGTCAGCGATCTGTTCCTGACCGACACCTCCGAGCAGGCGTTGCGGGAGGCGGGGACGACCCTTCCCTACGTGGAGGTAAAGGCAGAGGCGGCGATCGATCGGGTCACCTCCGCGGCCGTGCCCCGGACGATGGAGCGGGTGCCCGCGGGAGCCGAGTTCGGCGGCCGGCTGACGCTGCTCCTGTACGAGGGGGACGATCCGGCGCGATCCGTCGATCTGACCGTTCAGGCGCTCGAACTGGTCGAGGCGGACTTCCTCGGCGGGGGCGGCTCGCGCGGCTCCGGCCGGGTCACGTTCCAGGACCTGACGCTGACCCGGTTGACCTTCGCGCCGGGCGAACCGCGGGCGGAGCGTGTGACATACAAACAGACCATCGGCTCGCTCGACGACTGGCGCGCGCACCGCGACGCGATCGTCGGCTGGGCGGCGGGAAGCTGATGGCCGAGCAGGCTGCGTTCGTCCTCTGGCCGAACGGCCCGCTCCGGTTCGGCGATCACCCGCGGGACGCACGTCGGGTCAGCGCCTTCCCGCGGAGCGACACGTTATTCGGCGCGCTCTGCTGGGCAAGGCGGGCTCGCCTCGGCGATGCCGCGCTCCGGAACTGGTTGGATGGGTATCGGAACGGGGATCCGCCGCTGCTGCTCTCCTCCGGATTGCCCGTTCTGGAGACGGAGGAGGGACGGCAGTTCCTCATACCCGGGCCGATCCGGCAGCCTCCCGGCGCAGATCGCCGCGAGGCCCGGACGACCACCGCGGAGCGGAAGCGGTTCAAGGGTGTGCGCTGGATCGACCCGGACCTCCTCGCGCTCTTCAAGGGCGGGGAGAGCGAGTCCGCCCGGCGCGGTCCGGCGCTTCTGGCGAGCACGGCGAACGCGCGGTACCAGCCGCGGGCCGATGACCGGCACGCCCGGCGGCCAGAGCGGACCCGAAACAGCGGCCCGCTCTGGGATGAGGATGCGCCGCGGGCGCGGGTGGCGATCGACCGCGAGACGAGCGCGGGGAACCTCTTCGCGGTGACGAGCGCATGGCTCCCGCGCGGGCACGGCCAGCGGGTCGGCATCGGGCTGCTCGTCGAAGCGCGGGATGCCGGGCAGGTCCGAGATCTGGAGGGGGACCTCGACCTCCTGGCCGAGGCCGGCATCGGCGGCGATCGTTCGATTGGCGCGGGCGGCTTCGCCTGGGAGTCGGTTGCGCTCCCGTTCGGGTTCGGCGCGGCGCCGCGCGGACTGGCACTCTCGCTCGTGTGGCCGGGCAACCTGGCGACGGATGACCTGGCCCGGCTGCTGGAGGTGCCGCCCGATCGCGGCTATCGACTCGTGGAACGGATGGGGTGGATCGCCTCGCCAGAGTGGCAGGATGCGCGGGGGCAGTCGGTCGCGATGCTCGAAGAAGGCTCGTACGTGCACGCGGGGGGCGCCGCGCCGGTGGGCGGGCTGGCCGAGGTGACGCCGCCCGGCCGCCCGGACGGTCACCACCCGGTGTACCGGTACGGCTTCGGGCTGTTCCTGGACGAGGGGAGGGCCTGATGGTGCGGCCGGTGGGCGCGCCGGGTGGTCTCCGCATCCTTTCATTCCCGGCAACTCTGAAGATCGTGACCCCGCTCCACATCGGAACGGGTCATGATGCCCTGAGGAACGGGTTCGACTACGTCGTCGATCGCACGACGGGCGAGGTGCAGATCATCGACGTGGACCGTGCGCTCGCCGACCTGACCGATGAGGAGATCGCGAAGGCACGGGACGGACGCATCGCAAGCGCGCTGGGGCAAGCCCGCCGCGAGTCCTGTCTCATCACATCCTACAGGTTGCGGCGGGAGGGCGATCTCGATGAACTGCGTCCGACGATGCGCGATCCGCTCAGCGGTAAAGCGATGGTGCCCGGCAGCTCTCTGAAGGGCGCGATGCGCACCGCGCTCCTCGGTTCGATCGTGGCGCCCGAAGGGAGTGCCCATCCCACGCAGCGACCCGCGATCGAGGCACTCGCCGCCGTCGCGCCGACGGCGCTGGGCAGGGAGGCGACACCGCAGAATCGAGACCTGATGCGGGCCGTGCGCATCTCGGACTTCATCCTGGAACGGGGCCAAACGGATCTGTTCGACGTCGCGGTCGAGCGGCTTCGGCCGCGCCCTGGTGAGGCGAGCGGCATCCCGATGTGGGTGGAGGCGATCGCGCCCGGCGCCATCCTGCACGGCACGATCTCTATCGAGCAGGAGACGCCACTGAGACGAGCGGCTGACCCACCCGCCGCGCGGGCGTTTGGCGGGATTCTCGTCGCGACTCTGCGCAAGCGTGCCGCGGCGATCGCCCGGTACGAACGAGCCGCGCACGACCAGGCCGGTGCGACCGCGCACCCCCTGTTCGCGTTGATCGAGGCGGCTGAGAGTGAAGGTCCGACCTACGTCAACGTCGGCTGGGGGAGCGGCTGGCACGCCAAGACGATCTACCCGGAATACACTGCGATCGACGCTACGGCGGCACAGCAGGTGGCGCAGGCCGGCTGGGCAGAGCAGCTCCGGCGCCGACGCATGCCACCCGACACCCCTATCCCGCGCCCCTACCCCTCCAGCCGTCGCATCGCACGGCGGAGCGATCAGTCCTATCCGATGGGATGGGTCACCGTTCGTACGGAGCACCGGGTGCTCTATCCGCGCGCGCCTTGAGTGATCTCGTCCGCGTCGAGATCCCCGGCGTCTGGGCGGAGGGCGCGCCGCCCCGCTTCACCGGCCGGGCGCTCAACGGCTGGTTCTACGCGCAGATCGAGGCGCGCGATCCGGATCTGGCCGCGGAGCTCCACCAGGATGACGACGTGAAGCCGTACACGCTCGCGCTCGTCGACGGCAACCCCGGCCGTCTGATCGTGAGCGGCTACGGGCCGCTGTTCGCACCGGTCCTCGATCTCGGGGGACGGGTCGGCCGGCTGCTCGTGGACGCGTGCTGGTGGGACGCGGTGGACGAGCCGCGCTGGACGATCGCGGCGTGGGATCACCTCGCCGGCGCGCTCCTGGCGCCCGACCCGCCATCATCGACACGGCTCGCCTTCCGGTCGCCCACGACGTTTCACCGGCGCGGGCTGTACGTCCCGCTCCCGGCTCCGGAGTGGCTCTTCGCCGGTCTGCTCGCACGCTGGCGGCGCTGGTCGCCGATCGATCCCGGCGAGGAGGCCGACGCGGCACTGGCCTCGATCGCGCTCGGACGGTTTCACTGCACGGGGGTTGCGGTGCAGACCGCCGGACTGATGCCCAGTTTCGTCGGCTGGGCGGAGTATCGGATGGTGCGCCCGGCGGAGGGCTATGCCGGTCTGCTCGGAATGCTCGCCCAGTTCGCGCCGTTCGCGGGGGTAGGGCATAAGGTCGGCCAGGGGCTCGGTTCGGTCGAACGGGTCTTTCCGCGGCGCCGCACCGCCGATCCGCCACCGGGGAAGGGCTGAGCGAATGCCAGGCGTGCTCATCGCGACGATCGGCGACCGGGACCCAGAGTCGAAAAGCGCGCCGATGGGGCCGCTCCTCTGTGCAATCACGCTCCGGCCGGACAGAGCCGTGCTGATCCATACGGCGAGGAGCCATGTCGACTATCCGGCGAATGCACGCGCGACGGCGGATCGGATCCGGCAAAGCGTGCCAGGGTGCGACGCGAAATGCGTTCTGCTGGAGATCGATAACCCGAGCAAGACATCGCTGTTGCTCGAGCGTATGCCCGGCATCCTGCCGCGCGACCTGTCCGAACGGGACGAGATCCACGTTTGCGGCACGTCGGGCACGCCCCAAATGGGTCTGGTGTTGCACCTGCTGGCTGAAGCGCGCTGGGGAGTGAAGTGTGTGCGGCACTGGCAGGTGCTCGATCCAACTCGGCTTCCTCCCGGTGCCGATCGGCTCACAACTCTCCCGCTCGATCGCATCTGGCATCACCACGACCTGCAGGAGGCGCTGGAGCTGCTGCGTCAGTGCCGGGTTGCCGAGGCGCTGGCGCGTCTGGAACCGATTGCCGGCCCCACAAAGGAGACCGGGCGGGTGCTCGACTGTGCGCGACTCGTCTGCCGCACACTGCTCCTGGCCGATGCCTATCAGCGGCAGGCCATCACTCGCCTGAACGACGAACTGCAGAAGAACGCCTCACAGGCAGTACGCAGCGTGGCGCCGCGGACGTCTTCTCTCGCGGAGTGGTATCTCAAGCTCGCCCGAAGTGGTGATCGAAAGTTATGGGCAGGTGAACTGTACGCGCGCGCCGCACGCATCGCCGAGGCGGATAACGTTGCCCAGGCACTTGTGGCCCTCGCGACCGCAAGTGAGGTTGCCGTGGCCGCCTATCTCAAGACCCACCGCGGTTTCGATCCAGAGAGCATCTCGCCCGACGCACTCGGTAAGGCGAGCGCGATCTGGCCGGACCTCAAGGACCGCGTGCGAGACGGGTCGCAGGTGGATGGCCAGCCTTCCGTTCACGCTCGAGCGACTCCCGGTACAGAGACCGCGCGTCCGCCCCGACTCGAGGGCTGGCGTAACCTCTACGAGTTGCTGTGCAAGTTCGAGAATCGTGAGGCGGACGCACGCCTGACCGCGGTGGCCAACACACGCAACGGCATCGTGCACGCGGGGACCTCCGAACCGAGCGACTCAGAGACTCTCCGCCGCGGTCTCGAAGCCGCCGCCGAGCTACAGACCTCGTTCGGTTGGCCCGATCCGAGGACTCTCCCCGGACATCCTCACTCTGTCGCTGCGGTCGCACAGGAACTGGCAAAGCGCGCCCACATCGCGCTGGACGATTTGTGACGCGCCGACCCGTTTCCCCCAATACACCGAGGCATTCCTAAGGCCACTGTGGGACCCGCGCGATCGGGGCGTCGACGTCGAAGTCCGCGCAGCTCCGTTTGGCGTGCGCTGACGTGCCCGTTCAGCGCTGGCCCACGATGCGACGAGCGTTTGCAGATCAGCCGCACCAGCCGGTCACTGGCCGGACTGCTCCCGATCTGGAGACTACACCATGTGTGAACAATAGAAGTTCGCCTTCCGGAGATGATGGAGGATGCCTGAGCGAGGACCGGTGACCCGGATCGTGCGGCAACTGCGCGGCGGCCAGATCACCATCCCTTCGGACTTCCGCAGGGAGTTGGGGATCGACGAGCAGTCCTACCTGAAGATCACCCTCGGCGAGGGAGAGCTACGCATCGCGCCCCTACGCGTCAGCGTGCAGCCGAAGGGCTCGGGCTGGCCCAAGGAGCTCTACGAGCAATTCGCGCCGGCGCGTCAGGCAGCCACCGGTCACACGGAGGGAGAGGTCAACGCCGACATCGACCGGGCGGTCGCGGACGTTCGGCGCACCCGTGCTGCGCGGCGTCTTTGACACCGTCGTCTTTGTCCGCGGCCTGATCAATCCCCACGGTGTGGGGTGACGACTGATCTTCGATCACGCCGAGCGGTACCGGCTCATCCTGTCGCCACTGATCATTCAGGAGGTGCTCGAGGTCCTCGATCGGCCGGCGATCCGACGCAAGTACCGCACGATCGCGGGTGATGAGATGGTTCGCGTTCTCGACATCATCGGCAAAGCGCCTGTGGTCGAGCTCGGAGAGATTCCACCGACCTCGCGCGACCCCACAGGCCATTAGTTCCTGGCGACCGCGCGGGCAGCGCGGGCAGCGCGGGCAAACTATCTGGTCAGTGAGGACCAGGATCTGCTGACCCTCGAGGGATTCGAGGGAACCAGGATCGTCAGCGCTGCGGCATTCCTGCGGATTCT
Source organism: Chloroflexota bacterium (assembly GCA_016875715.1). Taxonomy (GTDB): domain Bacteria; phylum Chloroflexota; class UBA6077; order FW602-bin22; family FW602-bin22; genus VGOZ01. The sequence continues at coordinate 11,657 of VGOZ01000020.1, forward strand.
CGGACTTCAAGAGGATGACGGCGAGGGCTGATCAGGAGAAATCCTCGGTCCGCCCGCCTATCTGATGAAACTCGACGTGCCCACCGCGGCGGCGCTGACGGAGATCCTGGTTCGCCTTGTCGATGGCGGCGCGTCGATCAGGTTCCTCGCGCCGATGGACCCCGACGAGGCGGCGCGGTACTGGGCGCAGGTGTGCCAGCCGCACCGCGTGCTGCTCCTCGCCGAGCAGGACAAACGCATCGTCGGCACGGCGCAGCTCCAGCTACACACGACCTACCCCAACGGGTCTCACCGCGCCGAGGTGGCCAAGGTGCTCGCCCACCCGGAGTTCCAGCGGCGCGGCATCGGCCGGGCGCTGATCCGGCGGATCGAGGCGGTCGCCCGGTAACGGCAGCGCTCGCTGCTGATCCTCGATACCCGCGAGGGCGACCCGGCGAACGACCTCTACGCCTCGCTCGGCTGGATGCGTGCGGCGCGCATACCCCACTTCGCACGATCGAGCGATGGCGGGTTCGACGCGACGGTCTTCTACTACCGGATCCTCGGCGAGGAGCCGTCGCCCGGCTGACCAGGACCCGTCGTACGGTCGGCCGGGCGCGCAGGGAAGGGCGGGCGGGAAGCCCGCGGTCCCGGATCCTTGCACCGCCACGAGAGGTGCGCGCCGGAAGTCGCCCTAATCCCACCTTTTCCCTGAAGGAGAAGTGCACCGTGTCGCGCTCACACCGGATCCGTGCGCTCGGCCTGGAGCGGGCGCGGCCGCCGCCCCGGAGACAGTTGCGTCTGCAGCGCGTGGGTACGGAACTTCACCGCCGGATGCCTCCGGCGCGGCAGGCGCAGCGGCGGCGCCCCGGGATCGATCCGCCGCGCGAGGATGATTCCCAGCGTGCCATCCGGCACGGCCACCCGCCCCTTCCGGACGCGGAACGCGGCGATGGGCGGATCGAGACGGTCCATCTGGCATGGTGCGTCGCCCGGCCCCGCATCGAGGAGCACCCGGACGCGTCCGCCAACGCGCACGACCCGGGCGGCCTCGCGCCAGAAGTCTGGGTCGCGCGCGTAAATCGCGGGGAAGACGGCGATGAGCGCGTCGGCCACGCCGGCGCGCAGCGGCAGCGCTCGCGCGTCACCCTGGATCAGCCGGCCGGGCGCCCGTCTGGCGGCGCGCGCCGCCATAGGGCTGGCACGCTCAACGCCATAGATCCGCGCTCCCGGCGGCGGCGCGGCGAGGATGCGCCCCGTCCCCGGTCCCACCTCGACGACGATGCCGCGCAGGCCGTGGCCCATCCGTCGGCCCCAACCGAACCAGCGTCCGGCGGAGATCAGATTCGCGATCCCCTCGTACAGCGGGCTCGCCTGGTTGTAGAGGCGATCGCACACCCACAGATAGAGCCAGCCCGGCAGCGTCAGACGCATCCGGTTGGCAATTCCGGCAGCGGAGAAGATGAAGATCCGCCGCGCGAACCTCAGCGCCCGCATCCCGACCATGGTACCCGCCGCGGGCGTGGGCGGTTTTGGGCGTGCGCCGGGGCATACGAAGCGCCCCGTCGCGGCGCGCAGCGGTCGGGTGGTACGCTGCGCGGAACCGACCGCCTAGGAGGAACCCATGGCCCGAGCCACCGCCGATCGCGTCGACGCGCTGATGCGCGCCGAGCGGGCCGTCCTCGGCGAGATCCACGCCTCGGACGAGGCGTACCGCAACCTGCTCCACCTGTGCGACATCATCGGCGATCGTTTCGGCGGCTCCGAGAGCGAGCGGCAGGGCGGCGCCTGGCTGCGCGATCGCGCCGCGCAGTACGGCCTGGCCGGGGCCCGCCTCCAGGAGTTCCGCCACCTGGGCTGGCAGCGCGGCCCCGTCACCGCGAGGATCATCGCGCCCGTCGATCGGGCGATCGACGCGATCGCGCTGCCCTACTCGCCCTCGTGCGATTTCGAGGGCGAGGCGATCTGGGTCGGCCAGGGCGAGGCGGATGATTACGAGAAACTGCCGGCCGACGCGTGCCAGGGGAAGATCGTCGTCTCCTGGGCGGAATCGACGCCTCCGCCCGGTGGGCACGCGTCGCACCGGAGGGAGAAGACCGGCCGCGCGCTGGCGCACGGCGCGCGGGCGTTCCTGTTCGTGAACCAGAACGCCGGAAACATGGCGATCACCGGGTCGCTCACCGCCGGGTTCGAGGGCGAACTGCCCGCGCTCGGCCTGCCGCTGGAGTCGGGCGACTACGTCCGCCGCCTTCTGGAACGGGGGCCGGTGCGCCTGAGGATCCAGATCGCCTCAAGCTTCGCCGAGACGACGAGCGTGAACGTGCTGGCCGATCTCGGTCCGGCCGACCGGGGCGGACCGTTCCTCATCACGGGCGCGCATTACGACGCGCACGACGTGGCGGTGGGCGCGCTCGATAACACCAGCGGGACCGTCGTCGTCCTCGAGGCCGCCCGCGCGCTGAAGACGGTTGAGGCGCTCCTGGCCGTGCCGGTGCGGGTGATCCTGTTCGCCTGCGAGGAGATCGGACTGCTGGGCGCCTGGCACTACGCGAGAGCGATGGCGGCCGATCTGCCGCGCTGTCGATTCGTCCTGAACGTCGACTCGCCCGTGAAGTCTCACCCCGGCGATGAGAGTCTGTCGGTCTGTGGCTTCCCGGAGTTGGTGCCGCACTTCACCGGAATGGGCCAGGATCTGAAGTACTCGTTCGAGACGCGCGACCGCATTTCCGCCTACGCCGATCACTTCCCGTTCTCGGTCGCCGGCGTGCCGAGCGGGACGCTGGGGTCACGCCCGACCTCGGGGATGGTCGGCCGGGGCTGGGGCCACACGCCGGCGGACACGGTGGACAAGGTGAACCCGAAGGCGCTCCAGTCGGCCGCCGCGCTTGTGGCGCGCCTGCTTCTGCGGATCGCGCACGACGAGTCGTTCCCCGGTCGCCATCGCACGCGCGCGGAGATGGATGGGACGATCGACGCCTCGCCGATCGGCTGGTACGTGCGGCACTTCAAGCGGTACCCGTTTCAGCCTTCCTGGGCATGAATCGACCCCTCCCCGGCCCTCCCCGATCTCCGGGGAGGGAGTAGGGAATGCGATGTGGGACACCCACACCCGTCAGGGGCTGCCGCCCCTGCACAGCCCGTTCCTCCATTCAATGAGGCGGTCCGCGTGAGGGTGTAATGTGTCCGCTGTCGTGAGCGGAGCAGGGGCGGGACGGGTGCCGCGGCTCGGGTTGACCTACGCCCTGACGATGGGGCTGGCGCTCTTCCTCGCGTTCGGGCCGGGGCTGGGGCTCGGGCTGACGATGGTCGTCGTATGTGGCTTCGGGATCTCGCTGGTCCTGCCATGGCCATCGCTGGCGCAGATCCACGGCCTCACCCATCTGGCAGGCTTCGTGCCTCTCTACGTCCTGGCCACGGCAGTCCAGTCACTGCCGTGCTTCTTCTCCGTGCCGCTCGAGCGGCCGGGCCTGGTCGGGCTGGCGGCTGGACTCATCGCCTCGTCGCGTCTGGCCCGCTGGGCACAGCCGTTCACGACGATCGCCGGGCGGGAGGCGCTGCTCGCCTAGTCCGGCGTCGCGCTCGTGGGCGGAATCGCGATCGCCATGTGGCGCATCGTCGATCTACGGCGACACTCGATCCAGCCGACCTCAGGCGCAACCGCGGCGTGGGAACGGTTCCTTCTCGTCGGCGCGGGATCGCTCGCTGCGGCGGCGGTGCTCAACGCCCGGGCGATCGTGGATCTCGTTGGTGGCGCGCCGATCGTGCCCACCGCGGTCGCGGAGGCGATCGCCCACCTGTTGCTGATGGGTTTCGCGCTCGGTCTCGTGCTCGCGATCGCCTCACGCGTATTGCACCGGATGCTGCTCGTGCGGGCCCATCCCTTACTGGCAAGAGCAGTGCCACCTCTGGCAGCGCTCTACGGGGTGTCGGTCGCGGGCGTCACGCTGGGCTGGCTCGTCGATTTCGTCCCGGTGCGCATCACGAGTTTGCTGCTCCAGTCGAGCGTCCTCGCCGCCTGGCTGTACCTCATGGGCCTCTTCGGACCCGCGGCGCGCGAGTCGAACACGCCGGAGGTCACCGGCCCGACGCGACGGTGGTTTCGCATCGCGTCGGGCCTGCTCCTCCTCGGCTCGTTCATCACCCTCTCGGCGCACGTCCGGGCCGCGTTCGGCGGATCGTCCGGCGACGCGCTGGCCGAAACGGCCGTCCTCTCAGCCGGACGGCACGCCGTGGCACAGGGGCTCCTCCTCATCGTAATGGTGGTGATGGGAGGCCGGCTGCTCCCTCACTTCGCGACGACCGTCGCCCGTCACCGGTGGCTGCTCGAGAGTGCGGTGACCCTCCTGGCCGCGGGGGCGCTGCTGCGCGTGGTCGCGGAATCGATCGCCGGATATCAGGGCCTCAGCGGCCTGATCGTCGCACTCGGTGGGGCGCTCAGCTACCTGGGGTTCACCGTCGCCGCGCTGCCCCTCGCCTGGTCGCTGATCGCGGCGCGTCGGGCGTAGCGCCTGCCCCGGGCTACTCCCAGACCATCCCCTCGCCGCGGACGATCCGCGCGCGCACCTCGTAGGCGCCGGGATGCTCGACGGGCAGACCGCCCTCCTCGATCATCCGGGCGAGGGGGTTGACGCGGGTCTTGAGCGGCAGATCGATTCGCTGCTTGCGCCGCGCCGACTCGTACAGCGCCATCATGATCTCCTGCGCGGCGTAGCCGTTCCGCGCGTCGGAGATGGGGTGCGCCTCCTTGCCCTCGAGCACCCGCACGACCTCGGCCGCCTGCCGTGCCCATGCGTCCTCCCACGGCTCGTCGACCGTCTTCCAGCCGCTCGCCGCGGCGCTGAGGTAGCGGACGGTACCCCACTCGTCGTTGTACTTCGCCGACGAACCCTCGGGCTGCCACATCGCGCCATCGGTGCGCCACTGATCGGCTGGCGGCCGGCCGGTGGAGAGTTCCATGATGCCGTCGGTGCCGATGACGCGGGCGCCCTGGCCGAGACGGTTGCTGAGCCTCAGCGCGCCCATAACCAGGATCGTGGCGTCGTTCTCGCAGCCGACGACGCCGAGACAGGCGTCCTCGGCGGGGAAGCCTCGTTCCATCCGCTCGGTGGTGCGCTCGACGGCGCCCATCACCCACTGCGCCCGCAACTCATCCATCAGGAAGAGCGCCAGACGCACGTTGTGCGAATTGGTGTTCAGCAGGTTGCCGCCATCGTCGCAGACGATCTGGATCACCTTGCCAATCGCCCCGTCGCGGATCAGCTGGCGCGCCTTGGTCCAGGTCGGGTGGTGCGGCCGCTGGAAAGCGATGAAGAGGCGAACGTCGTTCCGCTGGCAGGCGACCATCATCCGATCGGCATCGCCCATGCTGAGCGCCATCGGCTTCTGGCAGAGGATCGCCTTCGGACGGCGCGCGGCCGCGGCGACGACCATCTCGGCGTGCTGACCGTGCCAGGAGCAGACGTCGACGATGTCGGGTCGCTCCTTGTCGAGCATCTCACGATAGTCGGCGTACCGCTTGTCGGCGGGGACGCCGAAGAAGTCGCCGAACTCGCGGCGAGCGTCGGGATGGGAATCGGCGATCGCGCCGATGGTCACGGGCGTGCCGGGCACATTCTGCCAGGCGCGGGCGTGAACGCGCGCGATATTGCCACAGGCGATGATGGCGGTGCGGTACCTGGCCACGGTTCTCCTCAGCGCGGGGTGTCCCCGCGGCGGGCGATTCTACTCCCACGTACGAGGTGGGTCTGCCCGCGGCCGGTGGTCGTGCACCGGACAACCCTCGCCGGTTGCGCGGTGGGCGCAACCGGCGGTCCCGTGCCGGGCGGTCAGGCGATGAGGCGGTGACCCTCGTCGAACAAGCTCTGCAGAGCGCTCGCCCAGGCCGCATCTTCAGAGACAAGGCGGGGACGGCTGGCGCCCTGGACCTCGCCTTCGGGGACCTCGGCGCTCGAACCGCCGACATACGTACCATCGCCGAACACGGTGACTTGATTCTTGCCGGCGACGAACGTTATGGAGACAGGCGTCCGGCGCCCCTCCGGGTTAAAGAGGAACCTCTGCACGCGGCGGAGATAGAGGGCGTTGTTCTCGCCGGTCGCGGCGTGCCGCCCGCGCGGAGCGACGACGAGTTCGGTCTTCTGCCAGCCAGGGATAGTGATGGCCGTCCACGGTGCCACATCGAGCTCGACCGCAACGCGCGGTGTCAACCGGTAAATCCAGTTGCGCCCAAGATGCGTGGCAAGGGCAGAGAGGGTGATCGCGTCCCAGGGCCACTGAGGAGGGGGCATCTGCGGCGCGCATCCTAGCAGCCGACCTGGCGAGCGTCAACAGGCTGGGTGGCGCACGAGGGTGGCGCTTCGGCGTGCCGCCGCGAGCTCCGCCGACAGTATATTGAGGTGTTATGGTCGAGGAGAAAGCGCTGCTCGCGGCCTTGCGGCGCGAGGGCGGCCGGCTGACTGCCCAACGGCGGGCGATCGTCGCGGTCGTCGCGCGGTCCCACGGCCACTTCTCGGTCGACCGCGTCCTCCGCGATGCGGCGGCGGGTCAACCCGGGGTCAACCGCTCCACAGTGTATCGGACGCTGACCCTCCTCGAACGGCTGGGTCTTCTCTCTCACCATCATGACGCGGCGGGGATCGTCTACAACCACGCCCACGAGATAGCCCATCTTCATCTCACCTGCCTCGCCTGCGACCACGCGCGAGCGACCGACGATCTCGACCTCGCGGAGCCGCTCGTCGCGGCGCTCCGCGATCGGCATGGGTTCGAGATCAATCTGGCGCACTCGACGCTGTTCGGCGTCTGCGCGGAGTGCGCGCGCGCCGGCCATCGCCCCACCGAACACCACCGCCACGAAGCGCCGGCCTTCGCCGATCACCACGCGCCGGCGGATTGACCGCGGGCAGACCCGGTCAGGGCAGCGCCGGCAGAACCTCGCGGGCCAGGCGGGTCATCGAACGATGCCACTTGTCGCCCGGGGTCCATTCGTGCCCGATGACGAGGAGCGTGCCGAACCCGCCCACGTCGTCGTAGAGCTTTCGTAGCTTCGCGGTCACCTCGGCAACGTCGCCGACGATCCAGAGGTTCTCCGCCAGATACTCGGGTGTGACCGCGTCATCGGGCATGGCCGGGTCGACCTTCGGTCCCATCATCGTGTTCGTCCGACGGAGGATGGGCAAGAAGTACTCGCGCCAGTCGCGGCCGAGCACGCCGTCGATCACGTCCCGGCGCGCCTGAGCGGGCGTATCCCCGATGTACACATCGCGGCAGATGCGCCAGTTGGCGCGGTCGACCGACCGACTCACCCGTGCGGCTGCCTCGGTGTAGGTCTTCCAATGCATCTGCAGAACGGGCGTGGTGACGACGTTGATGCTCATGGGGATCCAGCCGCGCTCGCCGGCGAGGGTGAGCATGTCGGACTTCGGGCCGATCCCGGCGACGCCGATGGGCGGGTGCGGCTTCTGATAGGGCTTCATATGCAGCCGAATGCCGATCTCCGTATCGTGCTTCGGCACGCGATAGCGCCAGCGCGCGTGGTCGCGCACGCCAGGCGTGGGATTCCCCCACAGGTACAGGACTTCGTCGAGCACCTCCCGGGTGATGCCGCGCTGGGCGAGCGAAGCCGGATCGAGGTCGAGCACTTCGAAGTCGCCGGGAAAGCCGCCTGAACCGATGCCCCAGTAGAACCGTCCGCGGGCCATCTGATCGAGCTGGGCGATCCGCTGCGCGAGCATGAGAGGACTGTGGTTCGGCAGACAGCTGACGCCGGTGCCGAAGACAATCTTCGAGGTCCGGGCGAGCGCCTGGGCGATAAAGAGGTCCGGCGCGGGGATGTTCTCCCACTCCGAGCTAATGTGCTCGCCGATCCACGCCTCGGTGAAGCCCAGTTCTTCCAGAGCGATCACCTGCGCGAGGTCCATTTCGAGGCCGGCGGCCGTGTCAGCCCCCGGTGGGTGGAGTGGCATCGTGAAGTAGCCGGCCTTCATCGGCGTGATCCTCCGGACGCGTCGGTGGGGTGAGGATAACCGTTTTTCGGTACGTGCCGAGCCAGCGGTCGCCAGTGGGACGGAAGCACGCGTTGGGCGTGGTCATCAGGCCGCCGTCGGCGCTGGGGCGTGGTGGCACGTCGATCGGACGCGGACCGCGTGCCGATGTCTTTTGCAACGTGATGCAATAAGATCCCATGTCAGGATGAAGGACGTGCCGAGGCCCGAGACGATGCTTCTTCACATCCCTGATGGCTTCCTCAGCGTGGGGGTTGCTCTCGCGTGTTGGGTGCTGATGGTGCTCGTGCAGGGCCTCGCCTCTCGTCGCGCCCTGGACGTGCAACTCGGGGGCCGGGCGCCGCTCCTGGGGATCATGGCGGCGTTCATCTTCGCGGCGCAGATGATCAACTTTCCGGTCGCCGGGGGCACCTCGGGCCATCTGCTCGGGGGCACGCTCGCGGCGATCGTGCTTGGGCCGTGGCCGGCCATGCTGGCGATGGCCGCGGTCATCGGTACTCAGGCAGTGCTCTTCCAGGATGGCGGCATCCTGGCGTTGGGCGCCAACATCCTCAACATGGGCGTCGCGACCGTCGCGATCGGGTTTGGCGTCTACCGGCCCTTCGCCGGCGCCAGTCGCCCGATCCGACTCGGTGCGGCTGCGGTGGGCGCCTGGCTCTCGGTCGTCGCGTCGGCGGCTCTCACCGCGATCCAACTCGCCGTGAGCGGGACTGTTGCCTTCGCCCTGGTGATGCCGGCGATGGTCGGCGTCCACACGCTCATCGGCGTGGGCGAAGCGCTGATCACCGTCGCCGCGCTGTCCTTCATCCTGTCCACGCGGCCGGATCTCATCGACGCCACCGCGGGCGCCGGCGGTCGAATGTGGTCGGCGGTCGGCCTTGGTGTCGCTCTGATCGCTGCAGCGCTCTCTCCTTTCGCCTCCGCGGATCCGGATGGTCTTGAGCGGGTGGCCGAGGATCTCGGCTTCGAGGGATTGGCGACGAGCGCACCGTTCGCGGTGCTCGGTGACTACCTCATTCCGGGCATCGAGGATCCGGCGCTCGCGACAATCCTGGCCGGTGTGCTTGGGATGACGGTCGTTCTGGGTCTCGCGATCGGCGCGAGTCGACTCTGGCGCCGGGAGCCGGCACCCGGCTGACCGAGGCGATGCACGTCCACGCGCTCGACCGGTTCGAAGCCCGCGATAGCGCACTCCATCGCAGCGATCCGCGCCTCAAAATCGTCCTGACGCTGGCCGTGGCCCTCTCGAACGCGGCGCTACCCGATGGTTCCTGGCTCGCGATGGGATGCATGCAGGCCCTGCTTGTGCTCGCAGCGCTGGCGGGCGGTCTGCGCCCCTGGTACGCGGTGGTCCGGTCGGCGGTGGCGCTGCCTTTCATGCTTGCGGCGACGACGGTCGCCTTCGTCACGCCGGGGGTGCCCGTGGCGCAGATCGCTCTCGGCCCGTGGGTTCTCACGCCGACTGTGGAGGGATTGGAGCGGCTGGCCAGCATCGTCCTGCGCGCGCTGCTGTCAGTGCAGGTCGCGATCCTCCTGACCGCGACCACGCGCGTGCCCGACCTGCTCCACGCGCTGGGGCACCTTGGCGTGCCGTCGGCGCTCGTTTCCGTGGTGGGGCTTATGGTCCGCTACCTGACGGTGCTAGTCGATGAGGCTCAACGCTTGATGCGTGGCACACAGAGCCGAAGCGCGGCCGGCCCGGACGGAACCGGTGGGTCCGTGTTCTGGCGAGCGCGGGTTGCCGGGTCGATGGTGGGGCAGCTATTCCTCCGCTCGTACGAGCGCAGCGAGCGGGTGCACCAGGCCATGCTGGCGCGCGGGATGGATGGGCGGCACCTGACGCTCTACGGTCACGTCGTGCGGCGAAGAGATCACGCTCTTGCGATCATCGCGATCGTCGGGCTCATCGCGGTGCACATCATCGCTCGCGCGATTCCCATCCGTTGAGCGCGACACCATTGCTGGAGATCACCCATCTCCACTATGCGTACCCCGATGGGCACGTCGCGATCGACGACGCATCCCTCGCGCTGCGCCGCGGCGAGAAGGTGGCGCTGGTCGGCCCAAACGGCGCGGGGAAGAGCACCCTGATGTTGACCCTGAACGGCGTGCTCTCACCACCGCCAGGGACAGTGCGGGTCGGCGGACTGGAGGTGGCGCCGCCCAACCTGCCGACGATCCGTGCGCGCGTCGGCCTCGTCTTCCAGAATCCGGACGATCAGTTGTTCTCACCCACGGTGCGCGATGACGTCGCGTTCGGCCCCCTGCACATGAACCTGCCCGCCCGCGAGGTGGAAGCGCGGGTGACGCGGGCGCTCGCCGCGGTGGGGATGAGCGCATACGCCGACCGGCTCTCCCACCACCTGAGTGTGGGGGAGAAGAAGCGCATCGCGATCGCGACGGTGCTGTCGATGGACCCGGAGATCCTGGTCTTCGATGAGCCGACGGCGGGGCTGGACCCGCGAGGACGCCGACAACTGATCGACCTGCTGGCGCGGCTGCCGCAGACGATGCTTGTGTCCAGCCACGATATGCGGTTCGTCGCGACCGCCTTCACCCGCGTGATCGTGGTCGACCGCGGCAGGATCGTCGCGGATGGTCCCACCGCAGAAGTCATGGCCAACGAGTCTTTCCTCGTCGCCCACGGGCTCGAGCGGGGATGAAGCAGCCCGCCCCTCCGTGAACGAGATCTTCGCGGTCCTCGCGGACGTGCATGGCAATCTCGAGGCGATGGACGTGGTCCTGGCCGATGCGCAAGCGCATGGGGTCGCCTCATTCGTAGTCGCGGGTGACCTCAGCGGCTTCGGCGGGGATCCCGATGGATGTCTGGATCGTCTGATCGCGGTGGACGCGCGGATGGTGCGCGGCAATCACGAGGCGGATTATGTCGCGCGGTTTGGGCCGGGAATGCCCGTGGAGTGGCGTACCGGGCCGCGCTGGGCAGGTCTCCGCTGGAACATGGAGCGCCTGGGGGCAACGCGGAGGCGGTACCTGGCGGATCTGCCTGACCGGCTCGAACTGGGCCGGCGCGCAGCGGTGATGCACGCATCAACCCGCGGGATCCGGGCCGGGGCGATGCCGACGATGACAGACGACGTGCTCGAAGAGATGTTCTCGACCGAGCCGCTCAGAAGCGCCTTCGTCGGCCATACCCATCGCGCCTTCGATCGCCGCCTGCGCTCGGGCCGCCGGATCGTCAATGCCGGGTCAGTCGGCCTGCCCCTCGATGAGGATCCGCGGGCAGCGTACGCAGTCGTCGAACCGCGCGACGGTGACTGGGCGATCGATCTTCGACGCGTGGCGTACCCGATCGAACGCGCCATCGCGCGGGCGTGGACTCAGGCGCCAGAGGTTGCCGACGAGGTCCTCGCCCTGTTCGAGCGGACGGGGCGGGACCACGTCGGGCCGGCGTTCCGCGCGGCACGCGACGAGCCGGACGACACGTTCCTGAGCGTGCTCGCGGCGTGTCTGCGCGCGTAGGGGTAGGGTGTTCGAGTTAGCGGATCTCCGCCTGCCCACCTTCAGCGAGTGGGTAGCTGTGCTAGGTGGGCTCTACGACCGCTGGGGGTACGCGATCGTCCCGATCGCGGCGGCGCTCGAGAACACCTTTATCGTGAATCTGTTCTTTCCAGGCGGCACGATCCTCATCCTGGGCGGCGTGTACGCGCGCATCGGCCAACTCGACCTCGCGATCGTCATCCTGCTCGGGTGGTTGGGAACGTTCCTGGGCGCGTCATTCGACTACTGTATCGGGCGCGGCGGGGGCCGCAGCCCGCTCGCCCGCCTGCTGGATCATCCTCGGGTCGCGCCACCCCTGGCGCATGCCGGCATGCTTCTTGGCCGTTACGGATTCCTCGCCTTCCTGGGCGGTCACTTCACAAGCCATACGCGCTCGGTCATCGCAATCGCGGCGGCGCTGACCGGGATGTCGCCGGGGCGATTTGTGCTTTACGAACTGCCGGCCGCGTTCATCTGGTCCACGACCTACGTCGTGGGCGGGTACCTCCTGGCCCATCAACTGCATGTCTTTGAGGAGTTCCTGAACCGCTTCGGCTGGTACGTCGCCATCGGCCTGCTCGCTTTCTTCGGCTGGCAGACGTGGAGGACGTTCCGCGGAGGTCAGAAGAGCGACAAGGGATAGGTCATCGCCGTGAAGATACCGGACGCGGGGCGGCGAGCGCCTGATCGAGGACGGTAGCGATGAACGCCTCGCCGACATCCTGCGCCGTGGGGTCGACGAGCGTCCATCGCGCCATCCCGGCGAGGAGGGGAAGCGCTTCAACGGCGCCGCTGTAGACGGGCTGGCCCTCGATGGTCAGTGCGGCCAGGGCGGCCGTATCGATGAGGATCCGCAGCATCCGCTCCACTCGGACGGCATCGGCGAAGGCGAAGCCGGGTGCCGCCTCGATCTGAGCGCGGTACACCCCTTCGGCCCGACGACGCACCTCGTCCAGATCGACCGGATCGAGCAACTGGCTCGCGATCGCCCGCTCGAGCAGTATGCCCGAAGCGGTCGCGATATCGTGCTCGTGGGGGCGTGACCAGCGCGGAGCGATTCCGGGCAGAAGCGACGGGTCGGCCTCCTTGCCCCGGTACAGACGCTGCAGAATCTCCAGCGAGCCATCCACGGCATGACCCGTCGGATCGGTGAGGCCGAAGATCTCATCGACCGCCTCGGGTCCGTTGGTCGACCACACGTATGGCGCCGCACCGAGGACGAGGTCATCGCGCGCGCGGATGATCTCCCAAAGCGCCTGGAAACCGCGTGGCCGACCACGCGGCGAGAGACCCGCCGGTGCGTACTCCGAGATGATGACCGGGACGTCGAATGCGTGGTCGGTCCAGCCGTCGAGGACTTCGGCGATGCGCGGCGTATAGAAGTTCATCCCGAAGATGAACTGCTCGGGCGCGAGGTCGGCGGCCGCGAACGCGTCGCGGAAGTAGCGCACGCGCACATCCTCGGCTTCCCGGTAGAGCACGGGCCGGGTGGAATCGAGCTGGCGGACGAGGGTATAGGCCTCGACGAAAAACTCCGCGAAGGCGCGGCACTCCTCATCGCTGGAGGTAAGGAGCACCTCATTGCCGATGCCCCACATGAGCACGGCGGGATGCGCGGCGTACCGGGCGACCCAGCGCGCGATGCTGGCCCGCAACCGCTCTCTCAAGGCGGGGTCGGCATAGTCCCACGTCTTCCCCAGCTCGAAGTGGGCTACGACGCCGATGCCGCTTGCGTAGGCGGCGTCGAGGAAGTCGCGATCGAACCCGGGCTGGTCCCAGCCGATGACGGTATCGACGCCGACAGCCCGCATCTGTTCGAAGTCGCGCCGCATTAGCGCGAGGCGGGCGGCCCGATCGAGACCACGGTGGGTGACGTTGACACCCATCCCGCGCAGCCAACGCCGCTGGCCATCGATTGTCAGTGAAAAGCCGGACTCGTCGCGGACGACGCGGACACGTCCTCCCGGCGCGGCTGAGGCTGACGCGGTGGCTGGAGGATCGGCCGTGGCCACGCCGATGGGCAGCAGGATCGCGAGGATGAGGAACACGTGCAGCAGGCTTCGCATGGCGCGCAAGCGAAACCGTACCCGGAGTCCCCGTGCGCACGCACACATGTCTACCGCCGGGTCGTTCACCTCTCCTCGCCCTGCGCTACCGGCGCTCACACTCCACACTACGCCCCGGTGGCGGCACGCATCGGTGACGTCCCCGATGGGCATTGCTGGAGGATCGATCTCTCACCCATTCGTGCAATTCGATCAGACCGCGACGGCGACCTCGCCACGTTCGACCGCCTCGACGAAAGGAGCCGGGGGAATCTCGACGATGAACTCGCTGCCCCGGCCGAGATCGGAGATCACTCGAACCGTCCCGCCATGCGCCTCGGCGATCTGGCGGACGATCGCGAGGCCGAGCCCGGTACCGCCGACTCCGCGCGTGCGCGCGCGATCGACGCGATAGAACCGATCGAAGACACGCGCGTGGTGCTCGGGAGCGATACCGATACCGGTGTCCATCACCGAGAGCTCGACCGACCCGGGCAGCGCGCGGACGGAAACGACGATCGAGCCTGGCGGCGGCGTATAGCGGATCGCGTTCTCGACCAGATTCGCCAGCAGTTGACGCAGGCGATCCCGGTCGCCCAAGACCGCGGCGGCATCCAGCACCCCAGCCCGCAGAGTGACGCCGGGCGGCGGCTCCACACTACGTAGGGTCGCCCGGGCGATCGTCGCGCAGTCGACGCGGGTGCGCGCGATTGCGTCGGGCGTATCGACCTCGGTGAGAAACAACAGATCGGCGACAAGGCGAGTCATGCGCTCGACCTCGTCGCGCGCCTCGCGCAGGCAGGCGATGCGTTCCTCGGGCGGAAGGTCGAAGGCGAGGAGATCCAGATTGGCTCGCACCACGGTCAGCGGATTGCGCAGTTCGTGCGACGTATCGGCGACGAACTCGCGCTGGCGCAAGAAGGCGACGCGCAGGCGCTTGAGCATCTCATCGAAGGTGGCGGCGAGGAGACCGATCTCGTCTCGTCGCCCGGTCCGCGGTAGGGCGACCTCGCTCAGTTCGCGCGTGGGATCGAAAACCATCTCGCGGGTGACCCGCGTGAGGTCGTTCACCTGGGCGAGCGCCCGCGCCGCCAGAACCCAGCCGCCGGCAAGGGAGAGGATCACGCCGACGATCCCGACGATGACAAGGAGTTGCTCGAAGCGGCTGAGGAAGGAGTCGAGCAGGCGAAGCGACGCCGCGACGCGGATCGCGCCGATCGTCTGTCCGTCGGCCACGAGCGGACGGGTCAGCATCCGCAGGCGGGCCTCGCCCCCCGGCAGGATGGTCAGATCGGGCTGGCTCTGCAGCGCCAGGGCAACCGCCCAGTCGTCCTTCGGCAGGCCATCTGCCGTGATGTTCGACGAGGTCGCGAGCAGGTTCCCGGAAGGGCCGTAGACCTGGACGTATACGCCCGGCGCGGCGAACTCCTCCACCGACGAGACCGTCATCTGCCACGGCGCGGGCGGTTCGGTCAATTCCTGATCGGGCGAGTAGGCGATCTGCCGTTCGATGTGCACGGCGCGTTCGCGAAGCGTCTGATCGACATCGCGCAGGAGCGCCTCGCGCATGGTCGCGTTGGTGATATAGGCGGCGACGCCCAGGGTCACCGTCACGAGGCCGGCGGACCACAGTGCCATCCGCAGGCGAATCGGTATCGCGGTCTCCCACCACTGCATCTCAGGGCTCCCTCAGCGCGTATCCCACCCCGCGGACCGTCTGGATGAGGCGTGGCTCTCCCTCTGCCTCAAGTTTCTCGCGCAGGCGCATCACCACGACGTCGATGACATTCGATTCCGCCGCGGTCTCCGCTCCCCAGACTCGTTCGAAGATCGACTCTCGGCTGAAGACCTGGCGCGTGTGGCGGATGAGGAACTCGAGCAGGTCGTATTCGCGTGTGGTCAGTTCGACCACCCGACCGCCTCGTCGCACCTCACGCGTGCTCGGAGTGACGGTGAGGTCGGCGCACCGCAACTGCTCCTCACTCTCTTCTCGGGTGCGGCGCAGAAGAGCGCGGATACGAGCCAGCAACTCGTCGAACGCGAACGGCTTGACGACGTAATCGTCAGCACCTGCGTCTAGTCCGGCGATCCGGTCGGGCACGCGATCGCGCGCCGTCAGCAGCAGGATCGGGAGGTGGCGATGGCTCGCGCGCAGGCGCCGGCAGACATCCACGCCGTCGAGTCCGGGCAGCATCACATCGAGGAGCACCAGATCGGGCGCGCGCGCCACGGCGGTGTAGAGAGCGCCCTCCCCCGTATCCGCCTCGTCCACGTCGTACCCGGCGAAGACTAGGCCGCGGCGCAGCACATTCACCACGTTCCGGTCGTCATCCACGACGAGGATCCGGGCGCGTTCCATACTCTTAGTCTACGCCCACCTTTCACGTGGGGGGCACCAACTATTACTTGCGCGGCATCCGGCGGCCGCCAGAATCAGGATCGATGGCGACTTTCGGGGACCGCGAACAGGGCAGGAGCCGCATCGTCCGGATCGCCCTCATCGCGCTGGCGCTCCTCATCGTCGCGCTTATCCTGCGCGAGGCGAGCGCGATCGATGTCCTGGCCTTCCAGCGATTCCTGCGCGATCTCGGACCGATCGCCCCGGTGGGGTACGTCGTCATCTACGCGCTTCAGGTCATCGCCGCGCCGGTACCCGGCCTGCCGATCGGCGCAGCGGCCGGGCTCGCCTTCGGCCTCGTCCCGGCGCTTGCTCTCGGGTTCCTCGGCCTGGCGATCGGCATCGTGGTCGCGACCTGGCTCGGGCGCCGGTACGGATACCGGGTCATCGAGCGGGTCTTCGGCCGATGGCTGATCGAGCGCTGGGAGAGTTACCGGTTCATCGACTCCCCCTCACTATGGCTGATCGTCTTCCTCGCGCCATCGCCGGATCTCATCCTGTTCATCGCCGGGATGTCGCGGATCCGCCTGCGCGTGCTCGTGCCGGTGGGTCTGATCGGCCGCGCCCCGGCGATGGTGATCGCGACCGTGTACGGGGTGGGATTGGCCGAGAGCGGACCGGAACTGCTCATCGGCGCGACGGTCGCGGGGTTCCTGTTCGGCTGCCTGGCATTCCTCGTCCAGCGGTACCTGCCCCGACCGGAGCGGCCGATGCCCGCGCCGGAGAATCCAGACTGAGATTTCAGTCCGCGGCGGTGACGCGCTTGACGAACGCGAGCGCGGAGGTCGGCCCGATCTCGCGGAAGCGGCGCGCGATATCTTGGGCCGCACGTTCGGCGGACTCGAAGCTGGCGAGGTATTCGCGGAACGAGCCGAACTCGATCTGAATCATGAGCAGCTCGCCCGCATTCTCGATCGCCCCCTCGATCTTGCTTAGGTTGCGCACGATCTCGGGATCGGACATCAGCCGATCGACGTCATCGGGGATGTAATCGCTCACATCCTTGACATTGAAACTGGAGAACGCGCGGCGGAACCCCGGCCACTTCGCTTCGATCACGTGCCAGCCCAGACCGCCCTGAAAGACGGACTTCGTGAGTTCCTCGAAGTACTCGTCGTCGGTCTGCGGCAAGGCCGCTGAGGTTTGCTCCGCCACGGATGTTCCGAACGGGCGGCATTGTATCAGTGTTGGCGCCGGTACAATGGCCGGCACCGGGAGGTGGCGTGGATGAAGGCAGCCCTGTTCTACGGTGGACAGGACATCCGGGTCGAGGAGATGGAGACACCGACCCCGGGACCGGGCGAGGTTCTCGTCGATATTGGCGCGGCAGGCATCTGCGGATCGGATCTGCACCCTTACCGGGGCGCCAACCCCTGGGGCGCAGCCGGGACACCCACCGCCCGCCGCGGAGGCCACGAACTGGCCGGTCTGGTCGCGGCGCTGGGCGAGGGCGTCACCGGCCTGCATATCGGGCAGCGCGTCGGTGTGGAGCCGATGCACCTGGTTGGCTGCGGCTCCTGCCGCCAGTGCCGGCGCGGCGACTACCACGTGTGCCCGACCCGAGGGATGCGGCACGGCGCGCGCCACGGCAGCGCCGGATTCTCCGAGTACGACACGGCCGTGGCGGCGAACATCTTCCCCCTGCCCGACCGCGTCTCCCTTGAGGCGGCGTCGATGCTCGACGTGTATGCATGCGGCGTCCACGCGGCCAACCGGATCCCGCTGAAGATGGATGACTACGTGTGCGTCCTGGGAACCGGGCCGATCGGGATGACCGCGGGTCAGGTCGCCCGCGCCGCGGGAGTGCGAAAGGTCATCATGATCGGGCGCCGGGACGAACTGCTCAAGACAGCGCTGGACGTGGGCGCGGCCGACGCGGTCGTGAACAATGCGACCGCGAACGTTGCCGAAGCGATCGCCGATCTCACCGGTGGCGAGGGCTGCGACACGGTGCTCGAGTCGGTGGGCGGGACCGCCGATACGCTGACCCAGGCGATCGACGCCTGCGCCTACGGCGGAAAGATCGGCATCATCGGCGCCTTCTGGAGTGACGTGTCGGTCGCCTATCGGGCGGCGAACCGGAAGGAGATCGATCTGCTCTGGTGCAACAGCTACGCCTCGTGGAATGGGGTGCGCGAATATCAGATCGCGCTCGATCTCGTCGCGGAGGGACGCGTCCAGGTCGAACCATTGATCACCCATCGATACCCGTTGGCGGCGATTGGCGAGGGCTTCCGCGCCGCTGACGACAAGAAAGGCTCGGGCGCGATCAAGGTTGTCATCCAACCGTAGGCCACCATCCCGCGCACTCTACAGTTGGTCCAGACCGGGCCTGCCGGTGGAGGCTGAGTGATGGTGTGGGTGCTGCGGATTCTGATCGTGCTGCAACTCCTGGTCGGGCTCTCGCTGAGTCGGGGCCTGTTCGGCATGCGCCAGCTCGGCGCGCCCAGTGGTGAGGGCGATATCCACATGCTCATTGGGATCCTGCTCGCGATCGCGGCGATCGCAATCGTGCGCCCGGCGCGCGGCTCCGTTCTGGGATGGATCGGCCGGTTCTCGGCCCTGGTGCCACTGGTGATCGGCCTGCTTGTGCGCTTCGCGGGCATGACCGGAGTCGAGGTCGTGCTCGTCCACATCGTCCTCGGCCTCGTCGCCTTCGGTCTGATCGAGATGGCTATGGCCCAGTCCAGGCGGGCCGCCGCCGCGACCTCCGCGAGCGCGACGCCGATCTGATTCGCGTCCGCGCGCTCCTTACGCGGTCAGGATGATCTCCTCACCCTCCACGCGCACGGGGTAGGTCCGCAGTCGAACGCGCGGGTAGGCCAGGCAGCGGCCGGTCGTCAAGTCAAACTCGAGTCCGTGCCAGGGGCAGGAGATGATCTGCCCATCGAGTCCCCACTCGAAGCGGTAGCCAGTCTCGGCGCGGGCGAGCACCGTGCCGCCGACGTGCCCCAGGCACAGCGGCCCGAACTGGTGAGTGCAGATGTTCGGCAGCGCGTGGAGAGTTCCGCCCACATTGAAGACGCCGATCTCCAGACGACCGACGCGCACGACCCGGCGCGCGCCGGGTGGCAGCTCGGCCGCACGCGCTACAACGTGTTCCGCCACACCGTCACAGACGCTGCGTACTTCGCCGGAACCCGAATGCGCGGCCAGAGGCGCAGCGCGTTGAGCCCCATCAACTTCTGCTTGACGAGATCGGACACGGGCAGGTCGAAGACGGCTCGCGGGTGGTCGAAGTCGTGGTGCGGCCAGTCCGATGCGAACACGGTCTGATCCTCGCCATCGTAGATGCGGATCAGGTCGACGAGGTCGCGCGGATTCTCCGGTTCCTCCACGGGCTGGGTCATGAACCACATCTTCCGGATATAGGCGCTTGGCCGATCGGCGTAGTAGGGCCAGCCCCGGCGGTTCTCGTTGTACTCCTTGTCCAGCCGCATCCGTAGGAACGGCACCCAGGTCAGCCCTGCCTCACTGAAGACAATCGCCAGGCGGGGGAACCGCACGGGCACGCCGGTTTCCATGAAGCTCATGAGGTTGGCCATCATCGCGAAGACGTGGCTCGCGGTATGGACGGCGATGCCGGTATGCTGCTCGGTGTTGAAGGGGAAGGCCCAGGACGATCCCGCCACAGAATGGAGCATCACGGGCAAGCCGGCTTCCTGGGCGACCTCGTAGATGCGCCAGTAGCGGCGGTGGCCCCAGAGGGGATAGACCTGGCAGGTCGGGAGGAATACACCAACGAACTTCGGGTGCCCGGCGTATCGCTCGATCTCCGCCACCGCCGCGTCCACATCGTGCGGAACGGCGACGATCGCCGCGTAGAGGTCGTTCTCCGGATCGAGCCAGAGCTCCTCCAGCCACCGGTGGTAGCCGCGTGCAAGCTCGGCCGCGAACGCGCCGTCGGAGATCGCCGCGATCTTCAGGAAGTGATCCGGAAAGATGATCCCGACGTCGATATCGAGCGCGGCGAGTTGCTGCGTCATCTGCGCGGCCGACCAGACGATCTCCTCGCGCGCCTTGCCACGGCCGCCGGGTAGAGCCGCACCGGGCAACATGTGCCCGGCTCCGGGCGACCATCCCGGCCGATTCAGGTAACGGTAGGGCAACCGGGCCGCGTTCTCGACCGCTTCGCGCCAACGAGGGGCGACATACGGCGCGATCTGCTCGGGCTGCTCGTGGGCGTGCACGTCGCCATCGACGATCAGGACATCGCGCAACGAGAGGCGGGGACCCACATCGATCGCCATAGGCGCACCCCTGAGGTGCGATGAAATATACGGGACGGTATGATAATTTGGGATGGCCCGTCCGCACATACTGCTCTCGCGTCGCGCACTGTTCCGCCTGGCGTTCGCCGCGAGCGCCGCGTTCGTCGCGTGCGGCGGATCAGCCGCGCCAACCGCGGCCCCGAAGAAAGCTACCGGGCACGACTCGGCGCGCACCACGGCGCTCTGGAACGACAGCGGAGGCGACAACCTCCTCAAGGGCAAGAACTTCCAGACCCTGTTCCAGGGCCTGCCCGATCGCATGCGCGCGTTCGCGCTCAAGGACACGCACCTCCGCTGCATCGACGAGGGCACCCCGGGTGGGCTGCACATGGCAGGTTCAGGCGTCCTCTATCAGAACGCAGTTGAGGACCTGCGGGGCAAGATCACCGGCATCTGGACACACGAGAACTGCGGGGCCGCCGCACTGTATGTCAAGAACAAGAAGATTCAGACGGAGAGTCCCGACGCGGTCGCCGATGACGAGGCGAAGAAACTTGCCGAGAAACTGGGAATCCCTTACCTGGGGCGGATCGCGGCGAAGGACATGCGGCGTCCCACGGATATCCACACCGCCCGCGCGATCTATTACGACGGCACGGGGTCATTCGACCCGACGCTCATCCCGGGCATGCCGCAGGGGTTCATCATCAGCCGCAAACTGATATCCGACCCTGCGTACGCCCGCGCGGAGGTGGAGGTGGCGATCGGCATCGCCCTTGGCGAGCATGGATTTGGCAGCCACTTCACCGGCGCCCACCCTCTGTACGTCGTCATCGTCGGCGGTCTAACGCCGGAATCGATCCCGAGTCGAACCATGGCCGAAGAGATGAGGGCGGGCGCGGAGAAGTATCACAACGTCGAGGTACAGACGATCATCGCGGTGCAGGAATCCAGTGGCGTCCCGGCGCCAGCGATCGTCAAGCCCGCGGACCCCAGTAAAGATCCCCGGAAAGACGGCCACGGCGCGGGAGCTCACGGCGCACCGGGCGGCGCCCTCGCGCCGAGCTTCGGGCCGACCCTGGCCATTCGCGATCGGATGGTCAACCTCGCCGATCCGGGCGGCCGCCGTTACCTGCGCTTCTCGGTCGCAATCGAGTTCGCGCCGCACGGCGAGGGCCACGGGATGGCCGAGGACTGGTCGGGCCTGATCTCCTATCGATCGTCCGATGGGCGCGGATACCAGGACGTGACCGGCGGCCCGACGTCAGACCCTCAGAAGGAATTTGAGGAGGCGATGAAACGGTACATCCCGCCGATCGAGGACGCCGTCACGACTGTGCTCTCCTCAAAGACCTTTGCCGAACTCACCACTGCCGAGGGGAAGGATCAGGCCAAGCGGGATATTCGCGATCGCGTTCAGCGGGTCGTCGGCGATCTCGAGAAGGTGACGAACGTCTACTTCACCGAGTTCGTGATTCAATAGAGGTCTCGTGCCCTTCGACTGCGACATCCATCTCCACGAGGATCTCGAAGCGCTGGCGCGCTGCTGCGCGTCGCCTTGGAGCCTCGCCCTGGAACAGGAGGGCGCCGAGCGTCTCTTCGACACTCCAGGCTACACCGCGACGGCGCCGATCGACCCGATCAAGGAAGTCCCGGACCCACCACGATTCCTGTCCAGTCCAGACACGTTGCACGCCTGGATGGAGGAGAGCGCGACGGACGGCGTTCTCCTCCTGCCCGATCGCCTGATGACCCTTCCGGCGACAAATAACGCGGAGTACGCGGTGGCGATCGCCGAGGCATACAACCGCGACCTCATCGAACGATGGGTCGATCCGGTCCGCGGTCGGCTGGGCGCGCTTCTGGTGGCACCGCAGGACCCCGTGGCGGCCGCAGCGGAGATCCGCCGGGCAGGCAGCGCTCCGGGCGTTGCCGCCGTCGTCCTGTCGACGGCGCTGACCAGTCCGCCCTGGGGCGATCCCTGGTATGAGCCAATCTACCGCGCGATGGCCGAAACGGATCTCCCGGGCGCGCTGCACGGCGCGGACACGTACGGCACTCTCTTCCCGTATCAGACGCAGATGCTCGCCTCGCCCCTGGCGCGCGCGGTGTTGACCCATCCGTTCGCCGCGATGACGGCTCTGGCGAACCTGATCGGGAACGGCGTCCTGGACCGATATCCGCTGCGGCTTCTCATCTGCGAAGCGGGTCTGCTGGTCGCGACGGCGTTCCTTGGACGCCTGTCCGGGCGCGCGGCGCTTCTTCCCGAGGCTGTGGGTACTCCACACACGATCGTCGACCGCGTGCGGGAACGGCTCTGGTGGACGACGCACCCGATGCGGGACGTACCGGATGGGGCAGACGGTGCACTGGCGAGCGTGGTCGGGCACTCTCGGATCGTCTTTGGCTCGAATGCACCCCACCTGGATGAGGAGAATCGCGCGTCTCTTATGCGTCTCTCACGGGGCATCCCGGACCTCGCGCGCATACTGGACGCCAACGCGACGCGTCTTCTTCATTCGAGCTGAGATCTGATCGAAAGTACTGGTCGCCATATGTCGAATGGCGGACGGCGCGAGTCGAGCGCTTCGCGCATGATGAAGGTGTCCCGCCACGGGTCCGCCAGGATCGTGACGGGCCGGGAGGGCGCGGATGGGTCCATCCGAGACAGTCAATCTGGCAGTGCTGGAGAAGTTCTACCTCGACCGCCTGGCGCGGTTTTCCCGTCTTTCCGCGGAAGCAGAGTCGAGCGGCGTCGAACAGTGGCGGCGCCTGGCGTTGCGGACAACCCTTTCGGCGTATCGCGACTGCATCGCGGCGGGACTCGAGGTGCGTGCACGCGAGATTCTCGGCGGCAACTCAGGCGAGCCAACACCCGCCTGAGTTGCCGCGCCCGGGGGCGCGTCTGGCAGAATCCTTGGAGCGTGAGGGTCCTCCTCTGAGTCGCGTGCCATCGCGGGCCAGCCGCCGCACGTTCCTGGGCTGGTCCGCCGCCGTGAGCGTGCCGCTGCTCGCCGGATGCGAACAGGGCGAACTCGTGCGCGCGCCCGTGCCCGTGCCGACCCCACCCCAGCAACCGCCGCGCATCCAGATCGTCGAACGCCCGGTCGAAATCGTGGTGACGCGTGAGGTCGAGCGCGAGGTGACCCGAGAGGTTCCCGTCACGGTCGTCGTCACGGCAACTCCGCTGTCGCGAGCGCCTGTCCGCGGAACTCTGCAGGTCGTGCAGCAGGCGAACCATCACGCATCGCAGACCGGTGTCATCGGCGATGCGATGTTGCGCGCCTCGGCGGCACGCGGCTGGCCGCTCGATCGGACGACCGCGGAACCACCCAGCGACGACGCAGGTCTCATCGCGCGACTTCAGGCCCGGCGAGCCGCGGGCGATCCGCCCGACCTGGTGATCGATGGTCTGGACAGTCTCCCCCTGTGGGAGCAGCGGCTCATCGCGCCGGTAGACGATCTGGTGAGCTGGGCCACGCGCGAGTACGGACAACCGGTGGCGCGGCAGCGAATCAACCACCTGATCGATGGTCGATGGTTCGCCGTGCCGTACTGGGTCTCGGCCGGAGGGTACTGGGCACGCAAGTCGTGGCTCGAGGAGGCGAGCATCGACCCGACGCGCACCTACGACCTGCAGCAATGGGCGGAGCACGCGCGGAGGATCAGCAGCGTCGAGCGACGTCGCTGGGGATGGGGTAATACCGTCGCGCGGTCATCGGATGGCACGCGGAACGTCGCGGCGGCCATCTTCGGCGCGGGCGGCCGATTCACCAACGAGCGGAACGAGGTCGTCTTCCGCTCCGCGGACACCATCGCCGGTTTCGAGTGGCTCCGTGCGCTCCACGCGATGCCCGCAACCACCGCGGCCATGCCGCCGACGATCGGAACCTGGAACGATCGCTCGAACGATGAGGCTTTCCTCACCGGCACGATCGGCTTCACCAGCGACGACGGTTCGATCTTCGCCACCGCGCTCCAGAGGGGCCGCCAACTGGCAGAGGATATGATCCTGGTGCCCCACCCCACCGGCTCGGCGGGACGCCGGGAAACGCATCTCGTCGCCGGTCCGACGACGTTCCAGCACCACCTGATGGACTCGGCGCGCAATGCGGACGCGGCACGGGAGTTGATCCAGATTCTGCTCAGGCAGGACGCGCTGGGAGCCGCGATCGAGAACGGTGCCGGGCTGTCGATGCCGGCGTATCGCGAGTGGGGGTGGGATCTCAAAGGACTGACGATCGCGCCGAACGATGTCATCGGGCAGATGCGGCGGGTGATCCTCTCGGAGCGGCCCTTTACCTACTTCCAGCCGCTCGATCAGCCTCGCTTGTGGATCAGCGCCGCCCATGTCGAACACGTGCTCACCGACACCATCGGGGCGATCCTGAAGGGGCAGGCAGTCGAGGCGGCGGTGGGACAGACGCAGGAGCGGCTGGTGCAGATCCATCGGCGCCTGAACGGGCGCTGATCCGGCGGCCGAACCGCTCAGGACGCGTGCAGCCCCCCCCCGCCGCCAGACCAACGTGAGCGCGCGGCGATCGCGCCCGACACCATCGGTGGCGCCATCGCGTGGTCGATCCCCGGAAAGATCTTCAGTTCGGCGTGTCCGCCCGAATCGTTCACCGCCCGAGACGAAACTGCGGGCCCGCTATAGTCGGGTCCGACCGAGGTACGCGTCCCACTGCCGCAGGACATCGTCTGGCCGGTCGTCGTTCTCGCTCACGGCGATCCAGGAGGTCACCGAGCCAAGTCGAGCCGGACTCACGTGTCGGCCGAAACCCGCCAGGCCGAACGGAAAGCGCCGCGCCGAGTCGGTGGCACCACTGACGCGATCGGTTTCTGTCGGCAGGGTGTAGGTTCCAGCCGAGGCTGCCGCGACCGCCGAAACGCGTTCGGGGTAGGCGAGGGCGCGGCAGTGCGCGAGTTGCGCTCCTCGCGAGAAGCCGATGATCGCGAGTTCGGGGTAGGTCGGCACGCCCTGCTTCTGGGCGAAGCCATCGACGAATGCGATCAGCGCGCGGGTGAGCGCCGCATCATCGCCTCCTACCACGGCGGGATCGCGCCAGTTCCCGTAGCTGAACGTCGGTGCTACGAGGATCCACCCACTCTCGTCGGCGGCGCGGAGGTACGACTGGCAGAAGCCTCTCCCCTCACCGCCCATTCCGTAAAGCGTGAGGACGATCTGGCGCGTTCGCGCGGGATCGCCCTTCTAGGCGCCGACGTACGTGAAGACATTTGCCACATCGAATGACGCGCTCGGAACCGGCGCCGATGCCATCGATGGCGCGAACGGCACGATGGCCAGAAGTGCGCCCACGAGACCGAGGCAGATGCGTGTGAGAGGTCGCCGCATCTAGCAGAGCGCGGAGAGTCTACGACCCCCCCCCGTCAAGGGGCCAATGTCCGACCCGTACGCGGACCGACTGGATCGTCGCCAGTTCAGGCGGCGCAAACCCAGATGAGATAGGCCAGGTCGCCGCTGACCGCAGCCTGGCGACCATCATCGACGACGAGTTGCAGTGCCGCGCCATCCGGTGAACGCTCGCACACCCGGACCGACCCACCGGGGCGCAGCCCCTTCTCGCCGACGTAGCGCAGGAGCGCGGTCTCATCCTCCACGATCTCCGAGACCGCGACCACGCGCATCGGCGCGCCGATCTGCGCCTGGGTGAGACGCACCGCATCCTGGGAGCGGAGGTACCCGGCCGCATCCGGCACCTGGCCGGGAATGGGATTGCCGTGGGGACAGGTCGTCGGATGGCCGAGCCGGGCGAGGATCGCGGCCTCGATGATCGGCGTCATCGCCGCCTCGAAGTGGTGCGCCTCCTCGTGGGCGGCGATCCAGTCGAGCCCAAGCTCCTCCAGCAAGTACCGCTCGGCGAGTCGGTGGCGGCGCAGGGCCAGCTCGGCCTGGCGTCGACCTTCGGGAGTGAGTTCGATATCGCCGCGTCCACCGCCGAAGGTAAGCCCGGCATCGCTCATACGCTTCAGCGTCGCGCTCACGTTCGCCCGCGAGACGCCCATCTTCCGGGCGAGCGCCGCCCCGTGGGCCGGCTCCCCCTCCATCTCGAGGTTGTAGATCATCTGAAGATACTCCGAGATGACCGGACTGATCGTCTCTCCCACGTGGTGCTGGTGCGCCATTCAGCAATCATACCCCTGCCGCAAAGGCCCGAAGCGGTCGGTAGGCGCGCGGCCAGACGCGTGCGCCTGGCTCGAACGTCGCGAACGCCGGGACTCGCACGGTGATCCGCTCGTCCGAATCGAGCCGGATCACGATCAGCTGGTCCGGTCCCTGATAGATCGAGCGCTCCACCACACCCGGGCCCTGGGAATCGCGCTTCAGGCCAACCGTCTCCGGCCGGATGAGAATGTCGATCGGTCCGACCGCGGGTTCGATCAGCACGATCGAACCGAGCGCGCAGACTCCGGTGGCCCCCGCACCCGTGCCGCGCAGGAAGGACGCGGGCCCGGAGAGTCCCGCGACGATCCGTGTCGTCGGCTCGTCGTAGACCTGGCGCGGCCTGCCAACCTGCAGGATCCGGCCCTCGTGCATCACAGCCAGCGAGTCTGCCAGGGCGAGCGCCTCGGCTTGATCGTGCGTGACAAAGACCGAGGTCACGACGGCGCTGCGCAAGAGTGCGCGGAGTTCCTCGCGAAGTTCGGACCGACGGGCCGCGTCGAGGTTGGAGAACGGCTCATCGAGCAGGATCGTCGTCGGCTCGTTGGCGAGCGCCCGCGCGACGGCCACGCGTTGCTGCTGTCCCCCCGAAATCTCGTGCGGATAGCGCCGACCCGCGCCGGAGAGGCCCACCAGATCGAGAAGTTCCACCGTTCGGCGCGCGCGCGACCCGCCATCGCGATCGGCGAGCGCGTATGCGACGTTCTCCGCCACCGAGAGGTGGGG
Organism: Chloroflexota bacterium; assembly: GCA_016875715.1. Classification (GTDB taxonomy): domain Bacteria; phylum Chloroflexota; class UBA6077; order FW602-bin22; family FW602-bin22; genus VGOZ01. The sequence continues at coordinate 38,701 of VGOZ01000020.1, forward strand.
AAAGAGCGCGAAGTTCTGGAAGACCAGACCGACCCGGCGCGCCTCGGGAGGTACGAACAGCCCCGGTCGGGCGACCGGTCGTCCGTGGAGCCAGACCTCCCCTTCATCGGGCGCCTCGAGTCCGGCGATAAGCATCAGCGTCGTGCTCTTGCCGCATCCGCTCGGCCCCAGGAGAGCGAGCAACTCGCCCGCGGTCACCGAAAGCGAGATGTCCTGAACCGCGGTCAGGTGTCCGCCGTAACGGCGCGACACCCCGCGCAGTTCGATTGCGGGGGCACCATCTCGCTGCCCCAAAACACCGCGGCCCCCAGCGACCTCAGCCATTGGTCCGCGCCGCTCCTTCGAGTCCGCGTTCGCCGCGTCGGGCGAGGAGCAGGAGCGGCAGTGCCGTCGCCGCGACCAGCGCCAGTGCTGGCGGCGCCGCCTGGGTATAGACCGATTCGTTCGCAGCGGCCATGATCCGTACCGGGAGTGTGTCGAATCCGGGGGGGCGCATCATGAGCGCGGTGGGCAACTCCTTCATCGCGGTGAGAAACGCCAGGACCCATCCGCCGGAGAGTCCCGGCGCGGCTAGCGGGAGCGTGATACGACGCAGGACCGCTACCGGTGAACTGCCCAGACTGCGGGCGGCTCGTTCGAAAAGAGGTGGGACGCCGCGCAAGGCCGGCTCCGCGGCCGCCAGCGCGGACGGCAGCGCGCGCAGCGTCAGACCGAGGCCGAGCCCGAGGGCTGTGCCGTGGACTGCCGGCGCCCACGTCGCGAGGAAGAGAACCAGGGCGAGGCCGACGATCAGACCGGGCAGGATCGCTGCGCTGAGACAGAGGCCGAGCAATACGCGCGAAGGCCAGGACGGATAGCGCGCCGCGAGCAGCGCGGGGGCGAACGCGCACGTCAGCGCGACGGTCGCGGCGAGGGCAGAGACGACGAGGCTGTTGAGCGTCTGTTGGCCCAGGCCATCATTCCCCACCGACCAGACGCGGTCGACATCGGTCGGTGCCAGCCACCCCTGGAGCGCCAGGCCGCCCAGCGTGAACAGTGGAACACCCAGCGAGAGCACCGCAACCAGGATCACGCCGCCCAGCGCCGGAACCCGCCAGGCGCCCAGCGCGTGGCGGCGCGGCGGGCGCCATCCGCTTGCGGCGGCCAGCCGCCTACCCCTGCGGCTCAGCAGCGCCTCAACCGCGAGCATGGGCGTTGTGAGGACGATGAGGATGACGCTGAGACAGGCGGCCGCCGAGCGATCGATCTGCCCCGCGAACTGATTGAAGATCACGGTCGTGAATGTGCGATAGCGCAGAAGCGACACCGTGCCGAAGTCGGAGAGGACGTAGAGTCCGACGAGGAGCGCACCCGCGGCGATCGCTGGCGCCGCCAGCGGCAGCGTGACCCGGATGAGCGTCGTGACCCGCCCACGCCCCGCCAGTCGCGACGCGTCTTCGAGCGCGCGGTCCTGCGAGCGCAGCGCCACGGCGGCCGGCAGGTAGACATAGGGGAAGACACAGAGTGCGATCGTGAGCGTCGCGCCGCCGAGCCCGAACAGATCGGGGAGCGGGACCGTCCCGGGCACGGCGCCGAGAGCACCGGTCAGGAACCGGTCGATGAGGCCACCACGTCGCAGGAGGACGATCAGGGCAAGCGCTGCCACGTAGGCCGGGATCACCAACGGGATCGCCAGTGCCCAGCGCCAGAGCGGGGCGCCGGGGAGATCGGTCCGCTCCGTGAGCCAGGCCAGCGCCACGCCGATGACCACGGCGAAGCTCACCGTGGCGACGACAAGGGCCAGCGTATTGCCGAGGAGGCCGGGGATCTGCCCCGACCAGAGGCCGAGCCATACCGAGGGTGCGGCTGTCACGGCCCGACCGGCGACGACGAACAGCGGTAGGGCGGCGACGAACGCGACGGCCAGGGCGCCGAGGATGAGGACCCAGGTCAAGCGCCAGCGGGAAACCGCCGGCGCCCGCACTCGGGTGAGGGGGAAGAGCGCCGATCCGGTCAGGGCAGACCGGATCGCTGGGCGAGGGCGCGAGTCGCGGCCAGACCCTCCCACAGCTGCCTGAGTGTGATCGATGCGAGCCGATACTGCGACAACGGTGCAACACCCTCTGCGAGCGGCACGCCGCTTGCGATCGGGTACTCGTAGTTTCTCTCGGCGAAGAGCTTCTGACCCTCGGAACCGAGCATGTAGTCGATGAAGACTGCGGCCTGCTCGACGGACCTCGATCCGGCGACGAGGCTCGCGTTAGTCGAATTGACCATCAGGCCCATCTGCCCCGTGGCCTGGTCCGGATAGATGATGCCGACGGGCGCGCCCTCCGCCTTCGAGAGGTGGTAGTAGTAGTGGTTGACAAAGCCGAGCTTGAACTCGCCGTTCCCCACGGCTTTGCGCACGTCGGTGTGGCCGCTAAACCACTTCGTCCGGTTCGCGACGAGCCCCCTGACGAACTCCACGGTCTTCGCGTCGCCCTGGAGCGCGCCGATCGCGACGAGCGACGCGAGCATCGCTCCGTTGCGGCTATCGGCCGCACCGGCTTGCCCTTTCCACTTCGGGTCGATCAGGTCGAAGACCGAAAGCGGTCGCTCCTCCGGCTTCACCAGATTCGTGTTGACCATGATCGTGCGGGCGCGCAGCGTGAGCGAGACCCACCGTCCGTCGATCTCCCGATACGTCTCGGCGACCGCGGCGACGGTGCGCGAGGGGTTCGGCGCGAAGAGACCCTTTTCGGAGAGGTCAATCGCCGCGAGCGTATCGGCATTGATGTAGACGTCGGCCCGCGGGCTCGCCCTCTCTTCGATGAGGCGGGTGCCGAGGGTAGCGTCGGTGCCGGTGAGCACGGTGGCCTTGATCGACGGGTGCGCCGAGGTGAAGGCGTCTATGACCGGTTTGAAGAGCGCCTCGGCGCGGGTGGTGTAGATCGTGATCTCGGCGGGTGTCGGCGTGGAAGGCTTCGTCGCAATCGGCGCGGCAGAGGGCGCCGCGCTTGAGTTCGGCACCGCTGTGGCCGGCGGCACGGACGGGGCGCAGGCGGCGCTGACCAGCGCCAGACCGCCGAGGGTCAGGAGACAGCGGCGGCTGAGAACCCGTCCGGAGCGCGTAAACGCACGGTGGACTGGCGGCGTGACCTTGAGGATCATGTCTCCGTTCGTCATCTCTACACTGCTAGTGGCGAGGCACTTCCCAACGTGACCCGACGAAATCCGACTCTAACGGTCGGATTTAGTAGTGTCAACCCATATTGACGCCGAGTGGCCGACGGTGTGAGCGCGCCGAGGAACAGCAGCGCCGTATACTCCGGACCCAGCGGGCGCGTAGCTCAGCCGGTTAGAGCGCACGGTTCACATCCGTGAGGTCCGGGGTTCGAGCCCCTGCGTGCCCACCCTAATCTGAACGAAAGGTATCTATCTGATAGTTCGGATTTTGAAGGGATTGTCCAGTTTGACCGCAGCTTTGACAGCAGCCCATTGGGGTATGGCCGTTCGCTTCGTTTTCCCTGAGACCAGGCGTCGTAAGTACGGAGGTGAGTCGACGGCTGTGTCACTTGGCAGAGGACTCAGATGGATTCGGTCCTTCTGGTTTGCAGCGTCGGCGGGCGCGGGGCAGCCCAAAGGTCGCGGTAAGGCGCCGTCGCTTTCTGCGGCGCGTGGGTGTGTTCTGTCTCGTGGGTAGTGCTCACCGCAAGCGCAAGCGAGGCTTGATCGGCGTGCACTGTTAGACGATGGCGCCCAGCTACACGCCATCGCAAGCTCGTGCAATCGATGCGACGGATCGTAACCTTCAGATTGTGGCCTGCGCAGGCTCAGGCAAGACCGCTGTGGTCTCGGCTCGGATCGTCAACATACTACGCCAAAATGCCGGGGCCGGGATCACGCCAGAGAATCTGGTTGCGTTCACCTTCACTGCTACTGGCCGCGCGGGACCAGCCAGCCCCACGAGGAGATCGCGCTGGTCGGCCAGCGGATTGTGGCATTGCACTCGAGCTACCCGAACGTGCAGGTCGACTACCGGAAGATGTTCGCCGCGCTGCGCGAGGTCGGGTACGACCACGAGTGGACATATGAGATCCCGTGGGAGCAGGCGCGCGCCGGTGCGGCCGATTACCGGCACGTCGTGAAATCGCTCGCCCAGTAGCCGCCGGTCCGCGTTCTGGCGCTGCCCGGCAGGCGGACGACCGTATTACCCCTTGATTCCGCTCATGACAATTCCGCGCACGAAGTAGCGCTGCAACGAGAAGAAGAGCAGGATCGCCGGTGTGATCATCAGCATCGAGGCGGCCATCAGGAGGTTCTCGCGCGGCTCGATCGGATCGGTCGGCTGCTGCGTGAGCCACCGTAGCCCGACCGAGAGCGGGAACTTGTCGGTCGAGTTCAGGTAGATCAACGGGTGTATGAAGTCGTTCCAGTGGCCGAGAAAGGTGAAGACCGCCACGGTGGCCAGCGCCGGCTTTGAGAGCGGCGCAATGATGCTCCAGAGGATGTCCCACGAGTTCGCACCGTCGATCACCGCAGCCTCATCGAGATCGCGCGGGATCTGCAAAAAGAACTGGCGTAGCAGAAATACCGCGAACGCTCCGCCGCCGAACCAGGACGGGATGATGAGCGGCCGCCAGGTGTTGATCCACGTCTGGCCGAAGAGCCAGTCAGGGATGAGGTGGAACATCAGGAATTTCGGGATGATCACGACCTCTTCCGGCAGCACCAACGTCGCCAGAAGGACCGTGAAGAACAAGTCACGCCCTGGCCAGCGGAAGCGCGCGAAGCCATACGCTGAGGCAGTCGCGGTGAGCACTCCGCCCAGGGTCGCGGATAGCGTGATGATCAGCGTGTTGGCGTAGAAGGTCGCGAACGGGATTCCGGGGAAGTTGAAGACCCGCCAGTAATTCTCGGGCTGGGCTTGTGAGAGAGGGGGAAACAGGAGTGGTGGGTGGACGTGCAGAAGGCTGGGCGGCTTGAAGGACGTGCCGACGGCAAAGACGAACGGCAACATGAAGGCCGCCGACAACAGCACGGCTGTGAGGTAGAGAGCGCCGCGCCACGGAGCGAATCTAGCGAGCATCGTCGCGCGCCTCCCCTTCGTAGTAGACCCAGGACCGGGAGACGCGGAGGTTCAAGAGCGTCAACGATACGACGATGACCATGAACACCCACGCCAGCGCCGACGCGTAACCCATGTCGAAGAACTGGAAGCCGTTCTGGTACAGGTGCAGAATGAACGTCCAGGTCGCGTAGCTCGGCCCACCCGCCGTCATCACGACCGGCGACGCAAAGACCTTCAGAGCGCCGATGATCCCGAGCACCAGGTTGAAAAGGAGGGTCGGCGAGATCATCGGGATCGTGATCGTCCAGAATCGGCGCATCGCGCCCGCGCCGTCGATCTCAGCCGCCTCGAGCATCTCCTTCGGCACGCCCTGCAACCCGGCCAGGAACACGACCATCGTGCTGCCGCCGATCGCACCCCACAGCGCGACGATGATCAGCGATGCCATTGCCGTGTCCGGATCGGAGAGCCATTTCGGCCCTTTGATCCCGATCCCGGCGAGCAAGTGGTTCAGCAGACCCCAGTTGGGGTTGAACAGCCACGCCCAGATGACCGCCGACGCGACGACCGGTGTGAGCGATGGCAGGAAGAAGAGAGTCCGGAACAGGGCGACTAGCCGGATACCCTGATTGAGCAGCACCGCCGCGGCCAGTGCCCCGCCGACCCCGAGCGGGACCATGACCGCGGCGAATTGCAACGTCCGAACGAGCGACGGCCAGAAGAGGTGATCCTGGCCCGACAGGGCGCGGGCGAAATTATCGAACCCGACGATCTTCGGAGAGAGGTTTGAGATCGTGTAATCGGTGAAGGCGAGGTACAGAGACGCGATCATGGGGCCGAAGGTGAAGAGGAAGAACCCGACGAGCCAGGGCGAGGACCAGAGGATTCCGGCGATCGCCTCGCGGCGGCGGGCGGCGCTCCGCCGCGGCCGAACGGCCGCGGCGGCTACCGAGCCCACACCAACCGCCTACGCCGCGGGCTTATCGAGAATGTCCTGCAGCGGCTTGGTGGCCTCGCTGATCGCCTGGTCGACCGTGACCTTGCCCAGCCATAGGTTACCGAACAACTGCCCCACCGCGGTGTTGAACTCCGGCCAGCGGAAGTTCGCCGGCTGCTTCCAGGGTTCGGCCGCCTGGATCGACTCGACGAAGACCTTGTGCGCGCGATTCTCCTTCATGAGACGCTCATTGTTGAGCACGGAGTTCCGCAAAGCCGGACGGCCACCGCCCGCGAGGACGATCTCGACGTTCTGGTCCGGCTCCATCAGGAACTTGACCAGCGACCAGGCCTCTTCTCTCTTCGTGGTGCCGGACCAGATCGACTGACCATTGATCGTTAGTGCAGTGCCCCTCTTTCCGGCCGGACCCTTCGGAGTCAAACCGACGTTCCACTTGAACTTGTCGGCGATCGCCTTCGGGCCGGGGTCGAACTGGCCCCAGTAGCCAGAGTGTCGCATCGCGAGCTTTCCGGTCGCGAACGCCTCACCGGCGTTGAACTTCGCGTCCGGCACGGGCGCGATCTTATGGGTGACGAAGATGTCGTACATCAACTGGAGTCCGCCCTTGAACTCCGGCGTGTTGATGGTGAGTTTCTTGCCGTCCTTATCGAAGAAGTCGCCGCCGTAGGAGTTAACGAAGTTGGTGATCGACAAAAAGTCGGTCCCCGGCAGGTAGCCGAAGACGTCGCCTGAGGTGGCCTTCTTCCCGGCCTCGACGAGCTGCATCCAGGTGACGTTAGAGAAGCTGGCCGCGTCATCGGTGACGTTCAGCCCGGCCTTGTTCAGCAGATCGACGTTGTACGTGATACCGCCGTTGCCGGGATGCCCGCCCCAGGGCATTCCGTACAGCTTACCGTTGTACTTTAGCGAGTCGAGGGCGGCCTTGACGTAATCTTCGGTGTTGTACTTGTCACCGATGATCAGCGGGTCGAGCTCGAGCATTACGCCCCTCGCGAAGAACGCGAACGCGCCACCGGTCGACGCCCAGATGACATCGGGGGCTTGCTTGGTGGCGTGCAGCGCCTGGATCTTCGCCCAGTACTCCGGCTCGCCCGGATTCGCCTCGTGGATCGCCGTGATGCCAGTCTTCTCCTTGAACTTCACGACCATCTTCTGCATCACTTCGGCATCGCCGCCGACGCGGGTCGTGATCTTGATCTCCTGGAGCGGCTTGGCGGCCGCCGGCGCGGCCGCTGGCTTCGGCGCTTCGGCGGCGGGCTTGGTCGGCGCCGGAGCGGGCACCGGCGTGTTGGTGGGCACCGGTGCCGGTGCCGGTGCCTTCTCGGCCGGCTTGGCCGGCACCGGTGTCGCGGTCGGGGCGGGCGCGGCACAGGCGGCGAGGAGCACCGAACCGAGTGCACCGGTCCCGGCGAGCAGGAACCGTCGCCTAGGAAGTGAGATCCGCATTGTTAGTCAATCCTCCCGAGTCATCCAAGAGTCGCCCCAGAGAAGAGACGCTCCGAACAGAATACCAGAATCACGTAACCTTTTAATCAAGTGCTCTCCA
>VGOZ01000021.1 GCA_016875715.1 Chloroflexota bacterium
CCCGTATCGAGAAAAGCGTAGCCTAGGTGGGCGGCGAGCCAGAGGCCGATCACCGTCTTACCGGACCCCGCCGGGCCATCGATGGCAATCGTGCTCGGCGGCACGAACCTCATTGTACTATCGTGAGTCCGGCCCACCCTGAATCATCTGGAGCCGTTCGGCCGGCGTAGGGGAGGATCCGTGTCGCACCCGGAACTGCAGCCGACCGAGGAGCTCGTCTCCGCGACCCGGGAGCGGATTCAGCGCGCGAACGTCCGCTTCATCAATCTTCAGTTCACCGATGTCGTCGGTCATGTGAAGAGCGTCACGATCCCGGTGGAGCGGTTGGAAGGTGTCTTGGATCACGGCCACTGGTTCGACGGTTCGTCGATTGAGGGCTTCGCCCGGTCGGTCGAGCGTGACATGTACCTCGTGCCGGACCTGAGCACGTTCTCGGTCATACCGTGGGAGCAGGACGGCGACGTGACCGCGCGCATCATCTGCTGGATCTTCAACCCGCGGGGGGACGTGTTCCCCGGAGATCCTCGCGCCGTCCTGGCGCGAGCGCTTCAGACGGCCCGCGATCTGGGATACCGGTACAACACGGGCCCCGAGATCGAGTTCTTTCTGTTGCGCACCCAGGGAGGTGGGCGCATCTCACCCCTGCCCCACGATCAGGCCGGGTACTTCGATTCGTCCACTGACCTGGCAGCCAACGTTCGGAAAGAGATGATGAACGTCCTCCAGGCGATGGGCATTCGGGTCGAATCGAGCCACCACGAGGGCGCGGCGGGGCAGCACGAGATTGATTTCGAGTATGACGAGGCGCTCACCTCAGCCGACAACACCATGACCTTCAAGCACACACTGAAGGCGATCGCCCAACGGTACAACCTTCATGCCACGTTCATGCCCAAACCGTTTCAGGACAAGAACGGCTCGGGGATGCACGTGCATCAGAGCCTGATGACCCTCGATGGCGAGAACGCGTTCGCAGACGGTGGCGACGAATACGGCCTTTCGGACGTGGCCCGTCACTTCATCGCGGGCCAGATCGCCCACGCCCGCGGGATGTCGGCGATCCTCGCCCCACTGGTGAACTCGTACAAGCGGCTCGTGCCCGGATTCGAGGCGCCGGTCTATCTCACCTGGGCGCGTGTCAACCGATCGGCTCTCGTTCGCGTCCCCCGTACGTCCGAGGGCAAGTTGCGGACCACGCGCCTCGAACTGCGCTGCCCCGACCCTGCCTGCAACCCCTACCTCGCATTCGCGGCCATGCTCCACGCGGGACTCGATGGCGTGCGGACCCGCATGCCGCTGCCCGAGCCGATCGAAGAGAGCCTGTACGCGGCGGACGAGGCTTCGCTCGCCCAGCGACACGTCGAGGTCCTCCCCCGCTCTCTGGGCGATGCTCTGGACGCGCTCCGTCGCGATGAGGTGATCCAGAACGCGCTCGGCACCCACGTCCTCGAACGGTTCCTGGAAGCGAAAACGATCGAGTGGGAGCAGTACCAGGGCCACGTTTCGGGCTGGGAGATCGAACGGTACCTCGAGCAATACTGATCGCCGAGACTGCGCGCCGCCCCGAGGCGAGAACACACGAGGTGACCGGTCACGCGAGTCAGAGGTCGCGTCGGCGGAGGCTGACAACGGCGATGGCGACCAGGATCGTGATGTAGATGCACGTCCACGCGACTACCGCCAGCGATGGCGGCGCGGGAGAGACAAACGGGATCCCGCCGCGCTGGCTCGCGGTGGTTGTCGCCAGGATAAACAGCGGCGTCACCACGAAATACGAGGCCGCGCGCCAGAGCGCATCGCTCGGTAGCAGGAGGCTCACAAACGTCCCGGTGTTCTGCACCGCCGCGTCTCCCAGTGCGCCGCCGATGTACTTGATCAGGCCACCAAGCCAGGCGATCGCGAACAGACTGAAGAGAACGACCCCGCTGGCAATCGTCGAGAGGCGCGTCGACGCGAGCAAACCGACAGTGATCAATAGGGCACCGTTGAGACACACGTATCCGAGCGCGACGAACGGCGCAGGCGCCTCGTACGCCGCGATCGCCCCAGAGATTCCAATCACCGCGCCGCCGGTCGCGATCGTGTAGGCGCAAACCAGAGTGACCCCGCCGATCCAACGGCCGATCAGGTAGTCCGCGCGTCTGATGGGGCGCGCCAGGATCGACAAGAGCGCGCCAGACTCGATCTCACCGGAGATCGAGCCGACCGAGATAAGGAGAGCCAGGAAACTCGACAGGAAGTGGACCGCGTACATCCCGGAGACGGTCATCAGGTTCGCGAAGATCATCGTCGCGGGTAATCGTCCGGCGCCGGTCTCCCGCGAGGGGGGAGCGCCGCCGACTACGCCAAGGAGTTGGGCGAACCCCAGCGCGAACAGTGCCAGGAACGCGGCGCTGAGAAGCACGCCCGCCAGGATCGCCCGCCTCGAGAGCGCTTCCTGCACCGTAAAGCACCTGATTTGGAGGGCGATCATCTGTCAGATCCTGTCACGAGTCGGACGAACAGATCCTCGAGCGTCGACCGCCGCGGCTCGAGCGCGGTCAGCACATAGCCGGCGCTGACAATGGCCGCGGCGATCTTCCCCGAGGCGCCCACCTCGCCGGCGCGAACCCGAATGGTCGCGCCCTGAATCTGGACGATCGTTCCAAATGGTGCCAGCAGAGTCGCGACCCGGTCGTCGATCTCCTCAACGGTCACGTCAATCTCCATCCGCGGCGTGGCCACCTCCCGGGGCGTCCCTTCCCAGGTCACCCGCCCTCGGTCCACGATCGCGACCCGGTCGCAGACCATCTCGACTTCGGTCAGCAGGTGAGAGTTCAGGAAGACCGCGCACCCGCTGCTACGGAGGTCGCGGATGACGTCGCGGACCTCGCGCCGGCCGAGCGGATCGAGCGCCGAGGTAGGATCGTCCGGGATGACCAGCCGCGGACGCGCGAGCATCGCCTGGGCGAGGCCGAGGCGCTGGGTCATCCCTCTGGAGTACGTCGCTATGCGGTCTCGCCCACGCTCGCCGAGGCCCACCTGTGTCAGGACGTGCTCGATCCGATTTCGTCGATCCGCGCCGCTGATCCCCATGAGGCGGCCGTGAAAGTCGAGAAGTTCCGCTCCGGTCATCCATTCGTGAAATCGGAACAGTTCGGGGAGGTAGCCCACCTCTCGCCGCGCTCGACGATCCTGCGCCGGACGTCCGAAGAGGCGCGCTGTTCCCTGGGTCGGGGCGACCAGTCCCAGGAGGACCTTCACCACCGTCGTCTTTCCCGCACCGTTCGGCCCGAGAAAGCCAAAGACCTCCCCTTCTCGGACGGACAGAGAGAGGTCGCGAAGTGCCCATGCGTCCCTGTATCGCCGGCTGAGGTCCCGCGTCTCGAGCGCGAGGTCCATATCAGCCAACGGCCGTGGCGATCAAGACCCTGGCAAGTCGTCCCTCACGACCAATACGAGCGTCAGATGCTCGATTTTCTAGCCTGGCGGCGCGACAGGGGGGACTTTCTCATCCTGGACTGGATACGTCCCGGTGGGGGAGTGGAGCGTCCTTAGACCAGCGTGGCAGACGTGGCGCGTCGATGCCATAGCAACGGTGGCATAGATTCTTCCCTGGCCCGACGTGATGCCACCCTCACGCGGTGAGGAGGCCCAGCGCGTCAACGATGTCCTTGCCTGGGACGGTCTGGCGGACACCGCAGCGATCACAGATGCCATCGTAGGTTCTGTTTAGGGTAATCACCTGATGACCCCGATGATGGCCGCTTCCGCCTCCGCGCGCGCTTTGACCATGGAGTCCTCGTGCGCGCGCATGAGTTCGTGGATTTCATCGACCTGCTCAGGGGGCAGGCGATCGATGCGGTCCTTGCGCGTGTGGTAGTACGCGCGGGACACCATCGCCTCCGGGCGCTTGGTGTAGTTGAGGATCGCCGTGATGTCGGACTCGTCGAGGACGACGACCCGGCCGACCAGCCGTCCTACTTTGATCTGCTCCGCAATGCGGCGGACCCGCTGGCGCGTGAGGCCCAACACGCCCGCGAGTTCGGCAACCGAGAATAGCCGGCTGCCTCTCTGAATGGGGCGCCGGGCCGCGGCGCGAAGCACGTTCTCCCACCCAACCAGGCACGCGCGGGTGCCCTCCTCGCCCAGATAGGAGAGGCTCAAGCCGCCGGGCCGCCTCAGGTCCGCGTCCGTAGGAGCAGGACGGTAGTGAGTCTCCAGGCTGACCCATCCCGCGTAGCCGTGCCTGCGGAGGGCACGCGACACCTGAACGAGGTCGACGGCTCCCTCGCCCACGATCGCATGCTCCCACTTCCCAGAGATGTGCCGGCCGTCCTTGAGGTGCACGTGCGCGGTGAGCGGGAACGCCCGTTCGAACCCTTCCGGCCACGCGCGTTCGCCCTCGTGCGCGGCGTTCGCCGGGTCCCAGAGGATGCGAACCGCGGGTGAGCCGATGTCGCCGATCAAACGCGGCAGGTGCTCGGTCGTTCCCAGCATGCATGCAGGCTCGTTCTCGATACCCACGACCACGCCCGCTCGCTCCGCGATGGGTGCGATGGACCGATACGTCTCGACGATGAGGTCCCAGTGACCGAGCGGGTGGACATCGCGCCAGAACGTGAACCCCCGGATGATGCTCGCTCCAAGCCGTTCGGCGGCCTGCACAGTCCGTTCGAAGATGGCACGATGTTCGCCACGCTCTGCGGCGTCGCTGTGCGTGCACTTGAGGTAGGGCGGTGCCAGGGCAGGGATCGTCAGTCCGGCCGTGGTGCAGGCCTTGGCGAGACGATCGAGGTCATTCGCGTCGAGTTGGTCGATCCGCCGATCCCACACCGTGCGGATCTCGAGGCCCTCCAGGCCGAAGTCACGAGCCAGAGCAATCGCGCGATCCAGGTCCTGCGAGATCTCGTCCGAAATGACGCACCGACGATACGGGATTGTCACGGCGACGATACCTCCTCATCCCGAAGCGCGACCATCACGGCGTGGACGATCGCGAGGTGAGCGTCCTCGATGTGTTGCATGTTCTCGCTGGGCACGACGACACAATCGTGCGCCGACTGAGCCAGCCGGCCGCCCTGGAATCCGGTGATGCCGAAGGTATCGGCGCCGGAAGCGCGTCCGAGCTGGATGGCGCGCAGGACGTTCGCCGAGTTGCCGCTTCCGCTGACGGCGATGATGAGATCGTCTCTCTCCACCACGGCGTCCAACTGTGCGGCGAAGACCTCATCGTAGTGGGCATCGTTTGCCCAGGCGGTGATCAACCCGGAGTTGTCGGTTAGCGCGAAGATCTTGATCGCGGGTCGCCGCGGATCGCGCGTGTTCTTGGCCAGATCCAGGGCGAGATGGCTCGCGGTCGCGGCCGATCCTCCGTTGCCGAGTGTGTAGATCGTCGCGCCGCGATCGCGTGCCTGACGGATCCGCTCGATGAGGCGCGCCACTGCCGCGCGATCGATCCGGGTGAGAACCTGGCCGAGATCGTCGAAATAGTCGCCCTCGGTGGATAGTGTGCTCTCGACCGCATCGTGTTTGCCCGCCACCAGCAGGTCGACCGCCTCGCTTAGGTCCTCCGCGATGGCGACGCGGGCGGGATCGATCTGCGTCTCGATACCTGCGCCGTGTCCGGTGCGCACCAGAATCGCGCGACACCCGACCGCCGCCGCGGCGCCCAGATCGGCGGCGCTATCCCCGATGAGCACGCTCTCGTGCAGGTCAATGCCCAGGTCCCGCGCCGCGGCCCGTAGCAGACCAGGCTTCGGCTTCCGGCAGCGGCAGCCCGCGTCCGGATGGTGCGGGCAGATCACCACCCGGCTGATGTGACCCCCAGCCGCGTTCACCGTCGCGCACATGCGCAGGTTGATATCGTCGATAACACGTCGCTTCACGATTCCCCGGCCTATCGCCGACTGATTCGTGACCACCACAATCGGCCATCCCGCCTCAGTCAGCCGCCGGATCGCTTCGATCGATCCCGGAATGAAGTGGAACTGGTCCCACGTGAGGACGTAGTCCTCGCGGTTCTCGTTGATGACTCCGTCGCGATCGAGGAAGACAGCCGGTCGCCCATTCACGGGGCCGCGGCCTCTCGCAGGACACCGAGGTCCGTCATATGGCGTCGCGCCTCGATCGACCGATCCGTCAACTCCGGATGTAGGCCCGCCCAACCCACATACGCGTTCACGATCGCGCCCTGATCGAGGGTCGGCGACCATCCGAGCGACCGCAATCGCGTGACGTCCGATCGGATGTGCCGCGTATCCCCTACCCGGTAGAGCCCGGGTACGTCCGGCCGGAGATCTGCACCCGTGGCCGCGATGACCATCCACGCTAGGTCGAGGACCCGTATCGATCGATCTCCGCCCACGTTGATCGGACCGATCACCTCGTCCCGATCGAGGAGGAGCACCGTGGCGGCAACCGCGTCGCCGATCCAGACGAAGTCTCTGATCTGACCTCCGTCTTCATAGACGACCGGGGCACGGCCACTCAGAGCCTGCATTGTGAAGGCTCGCAACGCGCCGGAATAGGCGTTGCGAAAGGATTGCCCCGGGCCGTGGATGATCGAATAGCGGGCGGAGGCGGTGGGAATTCCGTACCGTGCTCCGAGAACGAGCGCGCACTCCTCGGCAGCACGCTTCGACATCGCATACGGCGAATGCGGGTGCACCGAGCTTTCCTCGGCCGGAATCGGCTCCACGACGCCGCCGCAGCGTGGGCATACTTGTTCCCACGCTCCTCGGGCGAGCCACTCCTCGGAGCGGGGCGACGGCCAGACCGTCCCATGCCGATCGCATCGGTATGGTCCCTCGCCATACTCGGCCTGCGTTCCGGCGATTACGATGCGCCGTGGCCGCCGCCCGGATGCGACGATCGCTTCAAAGAGAAGCGCGGTCGAGACGGTATTGACCGCATAGAAGGTCGAGAAGTCAGGCAGATAGTCCTGATACGCCGCCAGATGCAGAACCGCATCGATGCCGTCGAGCGCCGCGACGACTGTCTCGCGGTCGGTGACCGAGCCGATGATGCATTCCACGCCTGGAGGAAGATCCGGTCGCGCGTCCGGAACGTGCACGGGCGGTCGCAGCGCATCGAGGACGCGCACGCGGTCGCCTCTCGCGATGAGCGCCGCCGCGACGTATTTGCCCAGGAACCCGGCCCCGCCTGTGATAAGGATCCGGTCCGGCACGGCACGATGATACCTGCGAAACTCCGCGGCCCACAGGGAGGAGGCCGCGTGAGCCAGAACTCCGTTCAGCCGTTCTTGCGCGCCGAGCAGGAATTCGAGCATCGCACCGGTACGGCGCACCGGGCCATCGAGTGGCAGTTCGCGACCTCGGGCGATACCGCGCTGGAATCGCGCCTGCGCGAGATGAACCACCGCGTCCGCGAGCACTTCGCGGATAGGCAGCGCTTCGATCACCTCAGTCGCTGGCGGTCCGATGGAGCCGGGCTCGACCCGCTTGCCCGACGTCAGGTCGATCTGTACTGGCGCGACTACCTCGGCGCGCAAGAGGAACCGGAGATCCGCGAGCGCATCATCACCGTCCAGACCGAGCAGCAGGGTCTCTTCAATCGATTTCGGGCATCGCTGGATGGTCGGGATTGGAGCGAGAACGATCTGAGCGACGCGCTGGCCTCGGAGACCGACGATCGGCGCGCCCGCGACATCTGGGAGGCTGCGAAGCAGATCGGCGGTCTCGCCGCGGATCGGGCACGAGAGCTTGTCCGCCTGTTGGGCCAGAGCGCCCGGGCTCTGGGCTTCCGCGATGCCTACGCCCTCGGACTTGCCCAATCCGAAGTCGATGAGGCGATGTTGTTCGCACTTCTGGACGAACTCGATCGCGCGTCCGAGGCACCATACCGCGCTGCGAAGGAGGAGATGGACGCGGAGCTCGCGCGCCGCTTCGGAATCTCCTCTGCTGCGCTCCGTCCCTGGCACTACGGCGATCCGTTCTTTCAGCGGCCGCCGCGCGCCCAGGGCCCGGACCTGGACCCCCACTTCGCGAACTTGAATCCGGAGGATCTGGCGATTGCCACCGTCGACGCGATCGGTCTGGATGCCCGGGGCATCCTGTCCCGATCGGACAACTGGCCCCGGCCCGGCAAGAACCAGCACGCTTTCTGCACCTGGATCGACGCCGACGCCTCCGATGTGCGGACCCTGAACAATCTCACCCGGAGCCACCACTGGACGAGCGTCCTGCTCCACGAGTTCGGCCACGCTCTGGCGGCCGAGTACGCCGATCGGTCGCTACCGCTGCGTCTGATCCTGTGGCCGAACGGGATCGTCGCGGAGATGGAGTCGCAGTCGATCGATCGCATCGCCAATGACGCCGGCTGGTTGCACCGGACAGTCGGCCTGGCGGAGGACATCTCCCGCCGCCTCGCCGGCGAGGTGCGAGCGCGGGCGCGACGCGCCCAATTGATCATGACCCGCTGGTCGCTGGTCCAGGCGCACTTCGAGCGCGCCTTCCACGCCGATCCGGATGCAGATCTCGACACGCTCTGGTGGGACCTGGTGGAGCGCTTCCAGTTTGTTCCGCGTCCTGAGGGGCGGCGTGCCCCAGACTGGTCGGCGAAGATTCACAACGCGCAGATACCGGGTACGTACTACCAGTACATCCTGGGCGAAATGGCCGTTTCGCAGATGGCGGTGACGCTGGACCGCGAGGTCGGAGGGCTCGCCGGTAATCCATCTGCCGGTCCGTTCTTGCGCGACCGCCTGTATCGACTCGGCGCACGCTACGACTGGCGCGAGACGATCCGGCGCGCGACGGGTCAGGAGTTCGGCGCCTCGGCGTATGTTGCGGAGTGGTTCTCAAACAAGAGTACATCATGAACCGGCTTGTCGGGAGTGTCGCGCTGGTCACCGGCGGCGGCTCCGGCATCGGTGCCGCCGCGTGTTTCGCCCTGGCGCGCGAAGGCGCGGCTGTGAGCGTGGTCGATGTTCGCGAGGATGCCGCGTTGTCGATTGCGCGGGAGATCACCACCCTCGGCGGCCGCGCTATCGCTCATGCTGCGGACGTGCGCGTTGAGAGCGAGATCAAACGTGTCGTCGAGCAGAGCGCAGACACCCTGGGCGGCCTGCACGTCGTGTTCGCCAACGCGGGCATCAATGGCATGCAGTGTCCGATCGAGGAGATGACTTACGAGGAGTGGCGGGCCACGATCGATACGAATCTCACTGGCACCTTCCTGACCGTGAAGCCATCGATCCCGATCATGCGCGCTGGCGGCGGCGGCTCGATCATCATCACTGCCTCCCTCAACGGCAATCGGATCTTCTCGCTGCCGGGGTACAGCGCCTATTCGAGTGCCAAGGCGGCTCAGGCCGCGTTCGGTCGTATGGCCGCGGCCGAGCTGGCGCGTTGGAACATCCGCGTGAATACGATCCTTCCCGGCGGCGTGCGGACGAACATCGGCGAGCGCACCTGGCGACGCAATCTGGAAGAGATCACCTGGAACGTGAAGATGCCCGATCGTTTCCCCCCGCTCCATGGGCGCCCGGCCGAGCCCTCGGAGATCGCCGACGCGGTCGTCTTCCTGGCGAGCGCGGAGAGCGGCTACATCACCGGGTCGGAGATCGTGGTGGACGCGGGGCTGTCCCTCATCCGCGGGTGACGCGGCGTCAGCCGACCAGAGCTGGCTGCGACTCGCGGATGAACTGGTCGACCAACTTCTCGACCGTATCGAAGCGCGGACGGTAGCCGAGGTCGCGCGCTGCCCGCCCGTTGTCCTGGACGATGTGGCGCCACTGTCCGACGACATACCGGGTCACCTCATCGGGCGCGAAGGTGATCCGGGCTCCGGAGATGCGCGCCCGCACTGCGTCGGCCATCTCGCGCGCTGTCGCCGAGCACGCGCCCAGGTTGTAGATCGGGAACGGGACTGAGCTCGCCCTGTACAGCCGTGCCAGGCCGTCCACGAGATCGGAGTGGTACACCATCGGCGCGGCATCGTCCTCACGCACGTTGCATTCATAGGCACGCCCGGCAAGGGGTTCGCTGATGATCGCGGTGGTGAAGTTGGATGTCGCCGAACCCGCCTCGCGTCCGGGTCCGACGACCGCGCCTGGTCGGGCGACACGGGCGTCGAGCCCGAAGCGCCGGCGGTAGTAGGTGCACCAGGCCTCGCCGGTTGCCTTCGTCATCCCGTAGAAGCCCATTGGAGCCAAGGGCATCTCCTCGGTGATCGGGGGGCCTGGTTCCGGCATCTCCGCGGCCGCGATGCTCGAGGTCGCCACGACCTTGCCCACACCGTTCCGATGGGCGAACTCCAGGACATTGAACGTGCCCACGACGTTGATGTCGAACGCGAGCGCGTGATCTGCCTCGGAGATCCCCGAGAGGACCGCGGCGAGGTGGATGATGCCCGTCGGCCGAGCGTCGCTCAGGGCGCGCCAGAGACCATCCCGGCGCGTAATGTCTGCCTCGATGCGCACGGCGGATGCCGGTGCGACCCGGCGGGACGCCTCGGAGAACGCCCGATCGATCAGGAC
The DNA here is from genome assembly GCA_016875715.1 of Chloroflexota bacterium. Classification (GTDB taxonomy): domain Bacteria; phylum Chloroflexota; class UBA6077; order FW602-bin22; family FW602-bin22; genus VGOZ01. The sequence continues at coordinate 10,481 of VGOZ01000021.1, forward strand.
GATGGTCTCTCCGGCCTCCGCGAGAACCCGCGCGAGCCGCGAACCGATGAACCCCCCGCCGCCGGTGATTGCGACTGCCATCAGGCCCGCGATTCGGCGCTGGCCCGGTGCCGAGCCATCACACGATCGGCTTTGCCGGATGCGCCCAGGACGCGCAGTTTGTGCGTCACCATCTGCTCGATGGCGGTGCGCGCCGGACCCAGATAGTTCCGCGGGTCGAACTCACCCGGCTTCGTAGCGAACACCTCGCGGATCTTCGCCGTCATCGCCAGACGGATGTCGGTATCGATATTCACCTTGCAGACTCCCATCGACGCTCCCCGCGTGATCGCCTCTTCAGGGACACCGCGCGCGTTCGGGAGATCGCCCCCGTGCCGGTTGATCAGCTCCACGAACTCCGGCAGCACCGAGGATGATCCGTGCATCACCAGAGGCAGCGACGGGGAGGTTTCCATGATCGCTTCGATGCGATCGAAGGCGAGCACGGCATCGTGCTTGAACTTATAGGCGCCATGACTGGTACCGATCGCGACCGCGAGCGAGTCGCACCGCGAGGCGCGCCAGAAGTCCGCCGCCTGCTGCGGATCGGTCAGGTACTTCTCGATGTTCGCCGCGTACTCCTCGGCGCTGGCTCCCACCACGTCTTCCTCGATCCCGCCGAGCATCCCGAGTTCGGCCTCGACGGGAATGCCGTGACTGTGGGCGTAGTCAGTCACCGATCGTGTCAGGGCGACGTTCTTCTCGAACGGCTCGTGGGATCCATCAATCATGACCGAAGTGAAGCCGTCGGCGATGCACTGCTGCACCAGTTCCAGCGTGTCACCGTGATCCAGGTGGATCGCGATCGGGATCTCCGGATTCGCCCGTACGGCGACATCGATGAGCGCCTTCAGATAGGTCATATCGGCGTAGCGGCGGGCTCCCTTGGAGACCTGAAGGATCACGGGCGCGCGCTCGCGGGCACACGCCTGAACGATCCCCTGGATAATCTCCATATTATTGACATTGAAGGCACCGACCGCGTAACCACCCGAGTACGCGTCCTCGAACATGGGTCGGGTCGTCATCAACGGCATGTTCTGGCCTCCATCGGCGTTCGCGCTGGTTCACTCATCGGCCGAGATCTCACCCTCCAGTCGAAAGACTGTGAGATCCGCCTCGAGTGACTGGATGCGCTCCCGTAGCGCCTCGATATGACCGGTGACTGTCGTCCCGTCGGCCGCGATCTTGTCGTACATATCCCACGTGACGGCCAGACACGTGCGAAAGGCATCGATCATCGCGCGCATATCGCGTTCCTCGCCCGCCACCGTAGACAGGACGCGCTCTGCGACCGAGCCCATCTGCGTCGCGAGATCCTCCGGCGTGTGCGATGGACTCGCTAGGTCCAGATCCATGATCGCGCGTCCGATCCGCCGGATCTCGGCGAGATCGTCGGGATCCACGGCATGCCATGAGGTAGTCGGGAGACTGAGATAGCTGGATTCCTCCATCGTCAGGCCGCGGCTGATACTACCAGCGCTCCCTCCAGAAGATCGCGAGCCCGAGTAGCGTCCGGTGCGAGCATCAACTGACGCCGGAGTTCGCTCGCGCCCGCGAAGCCACGCGCATACCCGTGGAGGTGGCGCCGCACGGCCATGAACGGCCGACTGGCGTGCGCGGTCGCGAACAGCTCGGCGTGTTCGATTGCGACCCGAAGTCGTTGAGCCACGGTGGCCTCCTGCCCGAGGAACGCCCATGGGTTGCCGATCGTCGCGCGGCCGATCAGTACGCCGTCCACGCCGTAGTCGCGGCATCGCGCGAGCGCTTCTCTTCGATCCGCGACATCGCCGTTCCCGAGCACGACGATCCCGCTTCCGCGAAGGTGCTCTGCGGCGCGTCCAATCGCGTCCCAGTTTGCCGTGCCCGAATACATCTGCTTCAGCGTTCGACCGTGCAGGGTGATCGCGGCCGGCTCGGCCGCGGCGAGATCCGCCACCCAGCGTTCCGCCTCGATGGAATCGAATCCAATGCGCGTCTTGACCGAGACGGGAATCGCGCCAGTCCGGCCTCGAGTCTCCGTCCGAGCCACCCGCTCCGCGATCGCGCGGCGCAGACGTGGGTGGTCGACTGTACGCGCCAACGACTTCCCGAGGCCCCAGTCGTCGATGCCCTCGCGGACCGAGGCGATGATGCGACGGGCCAGATCGGGGTTCCTGATCAGCGCCGCGCCCGCGCCACGGTTCGCGACCGTGAGAGCCGGACAGCCCATGTTGATGTCGATCCCATCGAAACCCAGGGCGCAAGCGATGGTAGCACATACGCGGTATGCCGACGGATCGGTGCCGTACAACTGCGCGATCACCGGCCGGTCGGACGGGATGAAGCGCAGGTCCTCCAGGAGCGCGATGGCGCCCCGGACGAGTCCTTCGACCGAGACGAACTCGGTGATCGTCAAATCGGGTTGGCCGTGTCGCAGGGCGATCGCACGCGCTACTACATCGGTCACACCATCCATGGGGGAGAGAGCGACAATGGGCCGTGGCAGCGCGAGCCAGAAGCCGCGCGACGGCTGCATCGGGGACTCTGAGTTCGATGGCACGGGTGAACCTGTCGGGGTTAGCGGCCGCGGAAGATAATGCGACCGCGTCCCAGATCGTAGGGCGACAATTCGACGGTCACCCGATCGCCGCGCACGATCCGAATGAAGTTCCGCCGCATGCGCCCGGCCAGATGGGCGTGCACCTCGTGACCGGTCTGCAACTTAACCTGAAACACGCCGTTACCGAGAGCGTCGACGACCTCGCCCTCGACGCTGATGGTGTCTTTCCCGCGATCTTTCTCGAATCGGCGCGCCATGCGCGACCATGATAGTGGAGTGAGGGGATGGTCCCCGGGATTGGTGAGTCCCTGAGTCCTGTGCGACCGCCACGTAGTGAGAGTCGGCTTGGTACGCGAGGTCTGCTCGGTATCCAGAATTTTGCACGGAAGGGCTGAGGTGACCGATCGAGCGCGCCGCGCGCGGGTTGCCCTGATCGGTGGCGATGCCCAGCGGCTGCGCCAGTTGCGCCTGTTCCTCGATGGCCTCGGCGTCTTCGAGGCGATCGCGATCGTGTCCGGTGCCGCCGGCGTCACTGCGATCGGTCGGCAGCAGTGGGACGCCGCCCTGCTGGTGGATGATCTCCACGACATGCCCGTCGAAGTCGTCGTCGGACGTGCACGGGCTGCCCGATATCGTGGGCCCTTTGTGGGCGTGACGCTCACAGCCGATCGGACCCGCATCGTCGCCCTCCACGCGGCGGAGATGCAGGAGATCGTGGTGATGAACGCGGCACCGGGACCCGAAATCGCGCGCGCCCTCGCCCGAGCGATCGAGCGGCACGAACTCGTCAGCCGCATTACAGACCTGGAGCAAGAACTGGCGCCGGAGCAATGCCCGCGATGAGGATACCGGTCTCTACCCGACCTGGCACTTCGATGAGGAGTGGCGCAACGAGCAGGCACGGGCATTTCGCCGGGGCCTGACATGGCGCTCCTCGCAATTCGGATGATGACCTCGCGCCCGATGGACCAGCTTCCGGCGCGCGACCGCATCGTCCTCTACGGCCAGGTGTCGCGCGCGATTCGCGCTGCCGCACGACCGGGTGACCTGGCCGGACACGATGGCGGCGGTTCGTTTCGATTGCTGCTCCCGAATGTGGGGACCACCGAGGCACTGGAGATCTCGAGCAAGATCAAGGCAGCGATGCGCCAGGAGGCTCTGCGCGGACGTGGTGGGGTCGAGCTTCAGATCTCGCTGGAATCGGGATTCGACGAGGGGGTGCGTTGCCCGCCGGTATAATGCCGCGCCAGCCGGGAGGTACGCGCGATGCCGTTGGTTCTCAGTCGGGCGCAGGTGCGGGAACTCCTGGATATGCCGACCACGATCGATGCGGTCGAGCGGGCTCTGGTGGAGTTCTCGACCGGCCGGGCTCATATGCCGGTGCGCGTGACGACGCACATCGCCCCGCACGCGGGCGTTGCGCTCGGTATGCCGGCTTACCTGGCAGATACCGATGCGCTGGCGACGAAGATCGTCACCGTCTACAAGAACAACCCCGCGCGGGGGCTACCCACGATTATGGCTGTGGTGGTGCTCAGCGACCCCACGACCGGGCAGGTCACCGCGATCATGGATGGCGGATACTTGACCGCAGTGCGGACCGCCGCAGCGTCGGCGGTGGGCACAAAATATCTCGCCACGCCCGGCCCGAAGACGGTCGGCATCGTAGGAGTGGGCGCGCAGGGTGAGGCGCATGTCGCAGCGATGCGGGCGGTTGCGGACGTGAAACGAGTGATCGTTCATTCACGGTCCGAAGAGCGCTCTCGTGCCTTCGCCGATCGCGAGTCCACCTCGGAGTGCCCGTGCACGATCGCAGAATCTACCGAGCAGTTGTGCCGCGATAGCGATATCGTGGTGCTGGTAACCACCGCCGCCGAGCCGATCGTGCGACGAGCCTGGTTCCGTCCTGGCGTGCACATCAACGCCGTCGGATCACACTCGCCAGGGGCCCGCGAACTCGATTCTGATACCGTCGCCGAGAGCCGACTGGTCGTGGATTCACGGGCTGCGAACCTCGTCGAGTGCGGCGACCTCCTTATCCCGATGCAGGAGGGTCGGATCGACAGGACACACTTCGAGGACGAGATCGGCGAGGTCGCGGCCGGACTGAAGCGGGGTCGGAGGTCTGCAACGGAGATCACGATCTTCAAGTCGGTCGGCATCGCCGTCGAGGATGTCGCCACCGCCAATCTGGTCTACCGACGCGCACGGGAGCAGGGCATCGGGACCGCCGTCGAGATCTGAGCCGGATCCGGCCTCACGACATGGGAGAGGCCCCGTGTCCGTGATCCAGCGGATCGCCACTCTTGGGACCGGACCGCGGTTGCTCTCGCGGCGCTCTTCTGCGCTGCGGCCGCGCACCGATGGCCTGACGCCGACGGTGAGCGTCTGCCCCTACTGCGCGGTGGGCTGCTCGCAACTCGTCTACACCCGCGACGGCCGAGTGGTCTCCATCGAGGGGAACCCGGCGTCGCCGATCAATCGTGGCACCCTCTGCCCGAAGGGATCCGCAACAGCGCAACTGGTCCAGAATCCACTGCGCTGGACGACGGTCCGCTATCGAGCGCCGCACGCGGACGTATGGGAGTATCGTCCGCTCGAGTGGGCGATGGAGCGAATCGCCCGGCGGGTCAAGGAGACGCGCGACGCGACCTTCGTCGACGTCGATGCTGCAGGACGTCGCGTGCAACACAGCCTTGGAATCGCACACCTCGGCGGCGCCACGCTCGACAACGAGGAGAACTACCTCATCCGCAAACTCTGGGCGGCTCTCGGCGTGCTCCAGGTCGAGAATCAGGCGCGCATATGACACAGCGCCACAGTTCCCGGTCTGGGAACCACATTCGGTCGAGGCGGCGCGACGATGCCGCAGTGGGATCTGCTGAACAGCGACTGCATCGTCATTCAGGGCTCCGACATGGCCGAATGCCACCCGGTCGCCTTCCGGTTCGTCGTCGCCGCGCGCGAGCGCGGCGCCACAGTCTTTCACGTCGACCCACGCTTCAGTCGCACGTCCGCGCTTGCCAGCGAACATATCCCTCTCCGTCCCGGCTCCGACATCGCGCTCCTTGGTGGTCTCATCCGCTACGTCATCGAGCACGCGCGGTACTTCCGGGAGTTCGTGCTCGCTTACACGAACGCGTCCAGGATCGTCGGGAACCAGTTTCTTGACACCGAGGACCTTGACGGCATCTTCTCGGGGTTCGATCCGGAGTCGGGGACCTACGATGAGCGCACCTGGTCCTTCGCCGAAGGCGAAGCACACGACGAAACATTGGCGGATCCGCGCTGTGTCTTCCAGATCGTGCGCCGCCACTTCGCGCGCTATACGCCCGAGATGGTGGAACAGACCTGCGGCATCGCACCGGCCGCGTTCCACCGCCTTGCCGAGGCGATCTGCGCAGCGTCTGGCCGCGACCGTACAACGGCATTCTGCTATGCCGTCGGTTGGACGCAGCATACCACCGGCGTTCAGACGATTCGCGCGGCCGCGCTCCTCCAAGCGCTCCTCGGAAACGTTGGGCGCCCCGGAGGGGGTATCCTCGCGCTGAGGGGGCACGCGACCATCCAGGGCTCCACCGATATCCCGACGCTCTACAACCTGCTCCCGGGCTACCTGAAGATGCCCGACGCGCGCCTGAGCCACGATAACCTGGCAGAGTACGTTCGCACCGAGTATCCGGACCGCGGCCAGTGGGGCGGGGCGCGCGCCTATGTGGTGTCGCTCCTGAAGGCCTGGTTCGGGGCGGAAGCGACCGCGGCGAACGATCATGGGTTTGCCTGGCTGCCTCGCATCGTCGGCGACCATTCCCACCTGCCGATCTTCACGCGTATGCGCGATGGCGGCGTCCAGGGCATGCTCGTGCTCGGACAGAACCCCGCGGTGGGCGGCCAGAATGCCCGGCTGCAGCGTGCCGCGCTCCGCGAACTGGACTGGCTGGTGGTTCGCGACGTTTTTGAGACAGAGACCGCCGCGTTCTGGCATCGCGGTCCTGAATTCGAGGCGGGCGTGCTCGCGCCGGGCGACATCAAGACAGAGGTGTTCTTTCTCCCTGCGGCGGTCGCGGCGGAGAAGGATGGCAGCTACACAAACACCCACCGCCTGGTGCAGTGGCACGATCGGGCGCTCGATCCGCCCGGAGACGCACGTTCCGATGCCTGGTTCATGGTCGACCTTGGCCGTCGACTCAAGGAGGCTTATCGCGGGAGTCCCCTGGAGCGAGATCGCCCCATCCGGGCACTGACCTGGGATTACCCGGTTCAGGGCCGCATGGGCGAGCCAGATGTCGAGTCCGTCCTCGCCGAGATCAATGGTTATCGGGTCACGGATAGGGCGCCGCTGGCCGAGATTGGCGACCTGAGGGACGATGGATCGACCGCGGCCGGTTGCTGGATCTACACCGGAATCCGTCCCCGCGAGGGCGAGAACCGGGCGCGCAATCGGGTTGCCGACGCAGTCGATGGCGGACAGCATCTCGGCTGGGGTTACGCCTGGCCGGCGAACCGGCGCGTGCTTTACAACCGGGCGTCCGCCGACCCGGGTGGCCGGCCGTGGTCGGAACGAAAGCGGTTGATCGTCTGGGACCCGGCGTCCGGGCGCTGGGATGGCGAGGACGTCCCCGACTTCCCGATCGCGCGGGCACCCACGTCGCGGGGTGCGGGGCGCGGGCTCGATGCTCTTGGTGGTGCCGAACCCTTCATCATGCTTCCCGACGGCCGAGCCAGTCTCTTTGTCGCCGCGGGACTCAAGGACGGGCCCCTGCCGACTCATTACGAGCCGATCGAGTCGGCGATCGGCAACCCTCTCTACGGTCGGAGCGCCAACCCGGCGGCGCTCCTATTCGCACGCGAGGACAATCCGCGACATCGGCCGGGAGACTCCCGATATCCGTATGTCCTCACGACATTTCGCCTGACAGAACACCACACCGCCGGGGGCATGAGCCGCTGGCTGCCGTGGCTTGCCGAGTTGCAGCCAGACCTCTTCTGTGAGATTGGCTCCGACCTGGCCGCCGAGAAGGGCATTCGCAACGGCGACTGGGTCACCATCAGCACATCTCGCGGTACAGTCGAGGCTCGGGCTCTGGTCACCGAACGCATCAGGTCGTTCCGCATGGGGCGGCGCTGGGTGCAGCAGATTGCGCTGCCCTGGCACTGGGGTTTCCAGGGTTTCAGCCGCGGCGACGTCGCCAACGATCTCGTGGCGATGGTCGCCGATCCGAACGTGAGCATCCACGAGGGGAAAGCGTTGACCTGCCAGATCGTGCCCGGGCGGAGGAGCCGGAGTGGTTGAGTTCGGTTTCCTGACCGACGAGACGCTGTGCATCGGCTGCAAAGCCTGCGAAGTCGCCTGCAAACAGTGGAACGGGCTTCCCGCGGAATCTCTCGGGCTCACCGGCGCCAGCTACGACAACACACTCACTCTCAGCGCCACGTCGTGGCGGCACGTGATGTTCGCCGAGTCGGCAGCCGCGGCCTCGACCGGGGCGACCGCCGAACTGCCGCCGCTTCGATGGAACCTGCTCAGTGACGTCTGCAAGCACTGTCAGCGCGCCGGGTGCATGGATGCTTGCCCGACCGGGGCGATCGTGCGCACCGAGTTCGGTCAAGTCTTCGTTCAGCCCGATATTTGCAATGGTTGCGGGTACTGCGTGCCGGCGTGCCCGTTCGGCGTCATCGCGCTGGAACCGCGGGCTGGTCTCGCCCAGAAGTGCACCCTGTGCTACGACCGCCTGAAGGCGGGCGCGGAGCCAGCCTGCGCGCAGGCGTGTCCGACGGACTCGATCGTCTTTGGACCCGTCTCTGACCTCGAGGAGCGGGGAGCACGGCGTGTGCGCGCGCTGAAAGAGCGCGGTCTGCGTGAAACGACCCTCTACGGCACATCAGAGATCGCGGGCGGTCTGAACGCGCGCTTCATCGTGACCCGCCCGGTGGAAGACTTCAACCTGCCGCGGGCGCCGCGTATCCCGGTGGATAACGTCCTGCCCGGTTCGCTTGCCGCGATCGCCGCGGCGCTGTCGGCGATCGTATGCATCTTCGCGCTCACATCGGGGCGGCGGTGAGGGCAATTTGCGATCTGCTGATCCGACGTCTCCCGCCCCGCGGGTCCGATGCTCGTCCCGCGCCCCGTGGTTACCACGGGGTACCCGTCCTCCGGCGACCCCACTGGAAGTGGCACATCCCGCTCTACTTCTTCGTGAGCGGGGTGGGCAGCGGTGCGGCGCTCATCGGCGCGATCGCCGGGATGTCGGCCGGACGCGGGAACGACGTGATCGCACGTCGCGGCCAGGCCATCGGTCTGCTTGCCGTGGCGACGGCATTGCCCCTCCTGATCGATGACCTGGGACGACCGGCTCGATTCCATCACATGCTCAGGACCTTCAAGCCACGCTCGCCGATGTCGATGGGGTCGTGGGCGCTCCTCCTGTTCGGAAATCTGACTGGCCTCGCCACCGCTGCCGACGGGTTAGCCAATCGCGTCGGCGCGGTCAGGTACGCGACCTGGCTCAGAGGTGGCGCGGCGCTGGCGAGGGCGGTCCTGATCGTCCCCGCGGCCTTCGTCGCCAGCTACACCGGTGTCCTGCTCGCGGCGACCGCCGTGCCCCTCTGGGCCCGCGCTCGCGCGGTCTTGCCGCCGCTGTTCCTCGTCGCAGCGGTGTCAACGGGAGCCGCCGCGATCGACCTGAGCCTGGGTGAGGAGGATCGCAGCGCCCGCGCGACGGTGAAGGACATCGAGACCGCCGCTCTCGCCGGCGAACTCGCGCTCGTCGCGCTCCTCGTGCGCAGATTGGGAGAGTACGGGCGACCGCTCGTCGCGCGCCCGTGGGGCCAGCTCTTCTGGGGCGCGGTGCTTCTCGGTCAGATTGTACCGCTCCTCTTTGGGCTTGCGCACGCCGGCGACCGACCGGGAATGCGGGATCGCGCCCTGAGGTGCGCGACGCTGGTGGGTGGGTGGGTGCTCCGCTGGACGATCGTCCAGGCGGGCAAGACCAGCGCGGATGACCCTGTGGCGGCGCTCGACTTTCACGGCGGTCGCAACTGACTCGGCGCCCGCGGGCGTGCTTTGCCGTTGACGGACGCGCCGTCACGGCACCGGTACCATGAGTCAGGACCACGGAAGCCGAGATCGGGACTGGTCGGAAACGGGACGTACAGCACTTCGCAGGGCGTGCCTCGCCAGGCCAGCCCGCGGCACGCCGGCCGGCCAACGCAGCGCGAAAAGGAGAGCGTGCACCTCGGATGTAGTTCCGAGCCTTAGCGTCTCCCTTCCCGAACTCTCGGCCGAGGACTACTACGATCACCATCGCAACATCGATGCGCTGTTCGACCGGACGCACGGCTGCGTTACATCAGCCCATCCCTGTGACATTGTGCATGGGCCGAAACTGCACACGCATCCTTACGAGGCGGTGCCCGGCAATCGACACATGGACTGGGAGTACGTCTCGGCCCGCCTGCGCCGTGACCGCGCGACTGGGTACCGGCTACGTCGACGCGACGCCGCGGGACGCGATGCCACGCGCAGTCGAGTTCCTGCGGACGACGGCTCGGTGGTCGGTATGCGGCTCGATCGGGCCAGGTGCGTCACGTGGTGGGTGCCGTTGAAACGCGAGCGTCTGGCGCGATGGCTGGTCAGACGGTAGTGCGGCGCAGCCGAACTGGCGACGACAGCTGGCGTATCTCCAAACGCGATTGAGGGGTATTGGCGGGATGGCACAGTTGCGGAACAGGGTGGCGCTCGTCACCGGTGGCGCTCAGGGCATCGGTGGCGCGACCGCGCGCCTGCTGGCGGCCGAGGGCGCGCACGTAGTGATCGGCGATATCGACGAGATGACCGCCCGTGAGAACGTCGCGCACATCCGCGATGCCGGAGGCAGCGCCGACGCTATCCGCGCCGACATGTCGCGTGCGGAGGACATTGATGCGCTATTCTCCCGCGCCGAGTCGCACAGCGGCTCCCTGCACATCCTCGTCAACAACGCCTACGGACCGACCGGACCCGGGGCGACCGGTAGCGCGCTCGACGTGACCGATGATGGCTGGGACCGCGGAATGAGCCTGCTCGTGAAGTCCTACGTACAGGCGACGCGGAAGGCGATTCCTCTCATGCGCCGCGCCGGCGGCGGTGCGATCGTGAATATCTCATCGGTCCACGGCTTGCTCATGGCTCCCGGAGCGCTCGTCTACGAGGCGGGAAAGATGGCCGTCATCGGCGTTACGCGGCAGACCGCGATTGACTTCGGACCCGATGGCGTGAGGGTCAACGCGATCTGCCCCGGTCACATCGTCACCGAACGCGGCGCGGCCCGCTGGGCGGAGCGCCCCGGAGGTCTCGCGTTCTTTGATCAGCAGTATCCGGTCCGGCGCACCGGCGTGCCGGACGACATCGCGCGGGCGGTCCTTTTTCTCGTCTCCGATCAGTCTTCGTTTGTCACCGGCGTGGCGCTTCCAGTCGATGGGGGACTGACCATCCAACTGCAGGAGAACCTGGGCGTCCGCCTCGCGAAGTGGGCGCGCGAACACCCGGAAACGCCGATGCCCTACTGAGCCTCGCTCTGGCTGACCCGGTTTAGAGAGCTCCCTCTTCGCGCAGAGCGACCAGCGCCTGGTCGAACGCCCGAACAGTCTGCTCGACATCCCGATCGTCATGGACCGCGGATACAAACGCGCTGAGGCCCGAGAAGTCCACACCGCCCATTTGCATCGCGGTGCGGAACCGAAAGGTGAGCCGGCGCGCGTCCACCTTCGGCTCGGAGAACGAGACATTCAGAAGGGAAACCTCTCCCCCGACGGAGCCGGCGATGCCGCGCCTTTCGAGTTTCTCGCGGAGCCCGGCCCGCAAGGTATCGGCGGTGGCAGCGGCCTTTCGCTGTATCGCCGGGTCCTGCACGATCTCGAGACAGGCGATTCCCGCCGCCGACGAGACCGGATTCGCATTGAAGGTCCCCGGATGGGCAATCCGTCTGCCGCGCTGCCAGGCAGCATCGTCGCGATGCTCCAGCAGGCGAAGGATCTCGGACGATCCGCAGATGCCGCCGCCAGGGTATCCCCCGGCCAGGATCTTCGCGTGCGTCGTCAGATCCGGCGTGACTCTCTTGTACTCCTGGGCGCCGCCGGGCGCGTAGCGGAACCCGGTAATCACCTCATCGAAGATGAGGACCGTACCGTGGCGATGGGCCATGTCGCGCACCTGGGTCAGGTACTCTGTGGAAAGACCATTCAGCAAGATGATCACCGCGGCGACATCCCCGGGAGAAAGCGCCTGTTCGAGGGCCGCGACATCGTTTACCGGCACCGCGCGCATCGTGTTCTGGACAGCCCGCGGAATGCCCGCCGAACTGGGCTGATCCCATGGATCGGACATCCCGACGGTCGCGTAGTCGTGCCAGCCGTGGAAGTGACCGCGGAACTTCACGATCGTGTCTCGTCCGGTGTAGGCCCGGGCGAGGCGCATGGCCATGAGCGTGGCTTCAGTTCCGGATGAGACGAACTTGACCATCCCGCCGTTCTGCGCGCATGGCACGATCTTCTGGACGAGTTGTCCCCAACGGACTTCCAGTTCGTGGTTGGCCCCGAAGTGCGATCCTCGGGCGGCCTGAGCGGTCACCGCCGACACAATTGCCGGATGGCAGTGCCCCAGGATGAGCGCACCGTGTCCGCCGAAGTAGTCGACGTACTCGTGACCGTCGGCGTCCCATTTGCGGCTTCCGCGAGCGTGCGTCACGTAGATGGGGTAGGGCTGGGTGTAGCGCCCATCGTGCGTCACACCCGAGGGAAAGACCCTCTGCGCCTCGGCAAAGAGCGCGGCCGACTTCGGGTGCCGCAGCGCGAACTGTTCGTCGAGTGTGGCCTGACGTGTCTGGACCATCTCCACCTCCGGCGGTCCCCGCATTCTATCCTCGGCGCATCGTGCGTATCCGCGTCCTTTCGGCCGTCGGTGCGGTCGTCTCGATCGCCCTGGGACTTCTGTACGCAACGAGGATCGAGCCGCGCTGGCCGGCGCTCCGCCGCGTCGTCCTGCCGATCGGAGATCTCCCGGACGCGCTCGATGGTCTCACCATCCTCCACGTCAGTGACCTACACGCGCGACCTGATCTGCCCCACGTCGCGGCGAACGTGCGACGGGTGGCGTCGATCGCCGATCTGGTGTGTCTCACTGGCGATGTGGGCGATCTTGCCGAGCACGCTGATCTCGGGGTCGCGGCGTTACAGGGGTTGCGCGGGCGTCTCGGTACGTTCGCGGTCCTCGGGAATCACGACCTATATGCGGGCATTCATCGCTTCGACACGGGCGTTGGCGATCGCGTGCGGCTGAGACTGGAGGCGTCGGGCATCGCGGTGCTTCGCAACCAGAACGCGCGCATCCGCGTGCGCGACCACAACCTGTTTGTCGTGGGGATCGATGATCCGCATACCTTTCACGATGGAACCCCACGCGCCTATCGCGGTGTTCCGGCCGAAGCCAGCTCCGTGGCGCTGGCGCACACCTGGGAGATCGCCGACGCCGCGATCCAGCACGGCGCCGCGCTCATCCTGGCCGGACACACCCATGGTGGTCAGATTCGCTTGCCCACTCGGGATGCGCTGGTCGCGAATAACCACCGTCGGCCCCTGCGGGTGGGAGGCGTGTTCCGCTATCGGGACCGCTGGGTCCACATCAGCCCCGGAATCGGCCAGAGCATCTCGCTGCGGTTCTGGGTCCGCCCGGGAGCCTCGCTGATTGTCCTTCGGCGACAGCGGGACGACGGCGCCGTCTAGGCTTTCGCCGAGGACTCGGCACGCGCCGCGAGCACCTCGGGTAGCCGTCGCTCCACTTCCGGACGCCTGACCTTGAGGGTGTGCGTACGCGGGAAGTCAGGATCGGGCCAGAGGGCGTGCCCGCGGATCTGTTGATGCGGTGCGAGCGCACGATTCGCCATGCGCACTGCCTCGGCCGACTTCGTCCCATCCTCCATCGCCAGAACCGCAAATACCTCCGGATCACCGGCTGGCGCGTCGCGCCCCAGCACGACGGCATCGGTCACTAGGCCAGTATCCCGCAGCGTCTGTTCGACATCCTCGGCGTGGACGTTCATCCCGTTTGCGAGAACGATCAGGTTCTTTTGGCGTCCCGTGTAGTAGAGATCGCCCGACGGGCTCAATCGACCCATGTCGCCGGTGTGGTACCAGCCGTCCTCGAATGCGGCCGCGGTGGCCGCCTCATCTTTCCAGTATCCCTTGAAGACGCTGGGGCCTTTGATGAGGATCTCCCCCTCCGACGAGATTCTGACCTCAACGCAATCGACCACGCGCCCAATCGAGTCGAGGATGCGCCGCTCCAGCGAGTTGGCGGATACGAGCGGCGAGGCCTCGGTAAGGCCGTACCCCTGCACAACCTTAATGCCCATGTTCTCCCAGCGCTGGGCGAGCGCCGGGGGCAAGTACGCCCCACCGGAGACAAAGAACTCGAAGTGGCCGCCCAGCCTCTCGTGGATCTTCCGGAACAGCCGGGGGCGCAAGCCGAAGGGCAATCTCCTTGCCACGGCGTGGAGGATGTTCCAGGCCCGCTCCTTCCCCTGGCGCTTTACCTCCCGATCGATGCCATTCATGAATAGCTGGAGCAGTTGTGGCACGGCGGCCAGACACGTGTTCTTCTCCTCGGCCATCGTGTCGAAGATCACCTGCGGGCGAAGGGCGTCGATGTAGACCATCGATGCGCCGCCGATCATCGGCACGAGCAGGCCGATGACCTGCTCGAAGATGTGACTCAACGGCAGGAGCGAGAGGAATCGGTATCGCGCCTCGATCGTGATGATCCGTGGCACGGCCTGAAGGTTCGACGCGACGTTGCCGTGCGTCAGGATCACGCCTTTCGGGTCGCCAGTTGTGCCCGACGTGTACATCAGGACGGCGATATCGTCGCCGGAGATCGCGGGAAGATCCGTCGCCGGAGCGTGCTTCGACGCCTCCTCAAGGATCGTGTCGAGGGTCAGGAACGGGGGATGCGACAGGGTCGCGGAGTCGCGCTGCGCCTGGCCGGCGATCACCAGTTTCGGTTCGGTGCGCGCCTCTATCCGCCCCAGGAAGGACTCGACGGCCCGCACGTCGAAGGGCACGACGATCGCGCCCACCAGCAACGTGCCGAAATAGCTGATTCCCCATTCGGGGCGGTTCGGGCCCCAGATTACGACTTGATCGCCGCGGCCGACGCCGTGGGCGCGAAGCAGCGACGCAACCTGCAGCGATCGCTGCAGGACATCTGCATAGGTATAGTCGGTCCGACCCGCCTCGGTCCGGTAGGTCATACACCGGTTGGCTGCGAACGAAGTGCCAGATTGGTGGAGAAGACCGACGATCGACCCGATGTCCACGGTTACCTCACGATCACGCATAGCGCCGCATGACATTCTGTTTGATGAGCACGTCCGGATAGTCATAGAGGGTGCCGCCGAGTTCGATGCGCTGCATAGGCCAGGTGCCGGTGCGCGTCAGGAACTCGATGCCTGCCTCGGACGCGATGATGGTGTCCTCCGACTTCGTCCCGGTGATCGAGGGGTTCCATGCCGCGGCCTGCACAGGCGCGACGATGCCCGGCGAATCGAACGTCGCCGTGAACTCTCGGCCGCGGTAACCGGTCGGCCCGCCCTGGTGGTGGAGCGTCCACTCCTCTCCCCAGCCGAGATCCCCATACGCCCGCGTCAACTCGGCGAGGATTTCGGACCAGGCGCGACCGGGGGTCGTCGCCCGATTGACGATCGCGGCGAGTCGAGACACATCGCGCCAGCGCCTCCGCAGGTCGTCCGGCAGCGGGCGGAACGACACGAATCGGGTCAGCGAGATGCAGAGGCCCCAGAGCGAACCGCCCAGTACGATCATCGCGTAGTCGCGCAATTTTCTGTGGGTCGGGATCGGGTGTCGATAGCGGCCGATCCGTTCGTCGGTTGCAACCAGGACGACGTTCGGCCTACCGCCGTGCGCTCGCACGCGGCGGGACAGGTCAGCCGCGATCTCCCATTCGTTCTGGCCGATCTGCACGTGCTGGCAGGTATCCAGCACCGCACGGGTCATCATCGCGCCGGCGATCCTGTACCGATCGATCTCCTCGGGGAGGAGATGCGCGCGCAGAGCGTCGAAGTCGGGCGTTACCGGAGCGAGTTCGGCCCGACCGGTGTCGGAGACGATCTCGCCATGCCCGACGATATCTCGTGCGGCGGCGGCGACCGCCCCGGGTCGATACCAGTCAACGATCCGCCAGTCCCACCGCTGCTGGCCTATCTCCTCATCGCGCATTCGGGGGGCTTCGATCCGATCGGTTAACACGACCTGATCGCGCGCCGTGACGAGAAGGCTCACCGCCCCGATCTCGGAACCGGCCACGACGTGGTTGTCGTGGCCACCGGTGAGCCAGGCGAAGTTGTCCTGACGCGCCAGCAGAACGCCGGTGGCGCCCGAGTCCGAAAGATATTCGCGCACGCGCGCAAGCTTCCGATCGACTTCTGCCTGCGAGCCGACGCTGGCGCGCTCATTCATCTGAAGCTGCCCCGTATAGTACGCTACCGAGCCGAGCCAGGGAGGTCAGATCCCAATGCCACCGCGCGTCTTCGACCACCGCGACGACCCGAGCGGGACGATAGTCGCCACGCCGCAAGTTCGCGCGCGGTTCCTGCGTCGCGAACCGGGCCAGGATCTCGGCGGGTTCCACAGCCACATCGAGTCCGGTGGCATCGAGACCTGGGTGATCGTCTCGGGCGCGGCGCAGTTTGAGTTTCGTGATGGCACGGTCATCGCGCGAGCTGGTCAGGCCGTGTTCGCATGGCCAGACGAACCTCACCGCGTGACGTGCTACGGCGATGAACCCGTCCAGTACTTCCTGACCGTCTCGCCGCATCGGGAACCAACCCACACCCACTTCGACGCGGAGGGGCACCAGTTGCCGCCACGACACAGCAATATGGTCCTCACCTGGCACGGTGATCCGTCACCTGGTGTCGATGGCCGGCGATGATCTCTTGATCTCGACGACAGAACTGCGATAGGTCTTCTCGCCGATGTTCGTGAGTCGATTGACGATGTTCCCTGCGCCGCGAACCGGGAGCCACGCGACCTGATCGTGGGTGGAGACGACCTCGCGGTAGTCCGAGGCCGCGAAGCGGATCGCCGCGGTCGAAGGCGATGAGGAAGGGAGCCATGGTCCCGATTGAGGTGCTTCTTCGGCGGTCTCTCGCCGGGTGCAACGTGGGGCACCCAGACGCGGACGCGCTCGGTCTCGAACGCGACCCGCCTGCCCACGCCCTCGCTCGGCGCCGTCGCAATGTCTCCCCTCCGCGCGCCAGCGAGTAGTCTTCCGCTATGGGCATTCTCGACCGGTTCCGGCTCGACGGCCGGATCGCGATTGTCACCGGGGCGAGTCGGGGGATCGGCGGAGGGATCGCGGTCGCCCTTGCCGAGGCGGGAGCCAGTGTGGTCCTGGTCGGCCGCGATGAGTCGACTCTGCGACAGCAGGCCGAGCGGATCGGACGGCTTGGCGCGGCCTCGCTCATCGTCGCGGCCGATATGAGCGACATCACAGCCTGTCCGGAGGTCGTCGAGCGCGCAGTCGCCCGGTTCGGCTCCCTGGACATCCTGGTCAACGCGGCAGGGACCATCGTCCGGAAACCGATCCTGGAGAGTACTCCGGACGATTTCGATCGCGTCATCGACTTGAATCTGCGCGCGGTTTACTTCATGTCGCAGGCTGCGGCGCGCGCGATGATCGCGGCGCGGCGCGCGGATGCGCTCCGGCCTCGGGCCAAGATCATCAACATCGCCAGCCTTACCAGTCAGATCGCCTACCAAAATATCGTCAGCTATGGAGGTTCGCGGACGGGAGTTCTGGGCCTCACTCGCGGCATGGCTGTGGAATGGCGCGAGCATATCGGGGTGAACGCGCTTGCCCCCGGCTACATCCGGACCGGACAGACCGCGACACTGTTCGACGATCCAGACTGGGTAGTGCGCATTCTCTCGCGGATCCCGATGGGTCGGACCGGCGAGGTGGATGACGTGGTGGGGACGGCCGTACTTTTCGCCTCATCGGCGTCGGACTACATCACCGGGCAGATCGTCTACCTGGACGGAGGATGGTTGGCGGCCGGGTGATTCCGGCGGTGGCGGACGATCGACTGGCGCTCCCGCTCATCCTCGCCGGGGCCACCATGCACGCGACCTGGAATCTCCTCATCCGGCGGGGCTCTCGACCGGAGATCTTCGCCTGGATGCTAGCGGTCGCGGCCGGCGTTCTGTACCTGCCGATCGGCGCGTGGCGTTACCTGGTCGCGGGTATTCCACCCGAAGGCGTGCCGTTCATCATCGCGACCGGGGTGATTCACGCGTGCTACTTCGCCTTCCTTGGGCGCGCGTACGCGTCCGGCGAGTACAGCCTGGTGTACCCGGTTGCCCGGGGCCTGGGACCGGCGCTGGTTCCGTTTCTGGCGGTCCCCTTCCTGGGCGAACGACTGTCCGCGCTCGGCGTCGCCGGCATCGTCGGAGTCGTCGTGGGCGTGTTCGGGGTCTCGATGGGTGGTTTCACTGGAGCGGCGCTGCAGGGCCTGAGACGAGCGTTCCGCGTTCCCGGGACGCGATACGCCCTGCTCACGGCGCTGACGATTGCGCTGTACTCAACGGTGGATCGGGCCGGCGTGCGATCGGTCGATCCGGTTCTCTATGGGTGGCTGATCTTCGTCACCGCGCCGCTGATCTCGGCTCCTTACTTCCTCCGCGCTCACGGCGCCGCGATCCTCGCGACCGCGCAATTCGAACTCCGATCTGTCGTGCTCGCCGGGCTGATGGCGCCGCTGGCATACTTCATGGCGCTGATCGCGTTTCAGATGGGGCAGGTGAGCTATCTGGCCCCGGCGCGAGAGGCGGGCATCGGTATCGCCGCGGTGCTGGGCGCCCTGTTCCTCGGCGAAAGGCTTGGCCGCGGGCGCCTGTCAGGAATCGCACTTCTGACGCTGGGCATCGTCTTGATCGCCCTGGGCTGAGCGGCCAATGATGAAGTCGCCTCTCGCTCGCTTCGTCCAGCTGCCCGCGCTTTCCGCAATTGCGGGAGGTTCGCTCCTGGTGGTGGAGATCGCGGCCGCACGGGCACTCGCACCCGTAATGGGTGTCTCGCTCTACTCGTGGACTGCGATCATCGGGCTGGTCCTCACCGGACTGGCGATCGGCAGCTGGGTCGGCGGAGCCCTGTCCGATCGACATGCGCCGCGGACGCTCACCGTTGCACTGGCCTTGGGCGCGGGCGGAGCGATCCTCGCGCCGCTACTTATCGATCTGACTCCGGGCATCACCCTGGTGCCGAAGACAGATGTCATCGGCCGAACGATGCTCATCAGCGCGGTCGTTCTGACGGTGCCAGCGCTGGCACTTGGCGCGGTTGTCCCTGCATTGGCGGCCCTCACCGTCGACGATGGAAGGGCGAGCGGTCGCTCGGTCGGGCTGATCTACGCTTCAGCGACCGCAGGCAATATCGTCGGCGTGTTCGCCACTGGATTCTTCCTGGTCGAGGCGCTCGGTTCTCGCGGCGCGATCGTGGCCGCGGGCGGCGTCCTGGCTGGCGGGGTCGTCCTTGTCGCAGCCCTGGATCGCTCGGCGAGGCGGTTGGCGATGGTCTCGTTGATCGGCATCGGCGCAGCAACGGGCCTGGGCGCACCGTCGATCCGCGGTCCGTGCACGTGGGAAAGCGCCTACTTCTGCCTTCAGTTCATCGAGGAGGAGTTGATCGGCGGTCGAACCGCGCGCTCGGTGCGACTGGATCGCCTCGTGCACGGATCCGTCTATGTCGAGGATCCGACTTATCTCGATCCCGGCTATCTAAGGGTGATGGCCGACCTGACCTCCACGTTCACCGAGCCAGGCACGCCGCTCCGGACGCTCCAGATCGGTGGCGGCAGTTACACGCTCGCGCGATACCTCGAGGCTTCGTACCCGGACGGGGTGATCGATGTCATCGAGATCGACCCCATGGTGACGCGTTTCGCCTCGGCATACCTGGGTCTGCGTAGGGAGACCCGGGTGCGGAGCTACAACGTCGATGGTCGCCAGTTCTTCCTCGATGGAGTAAACCTCCCGAAGTACGACGTCATCTACGGTGATGCGTTCAACGACCTGTCGATCCCCTATCACCTGACCACGCGCGAGTTCGTCCAGACCGTCAGCGATGCGCTTTCGACGGACGGCATCTACATGGCGAATGTCATTGACCTGTACTGGAGCGGGCGGTTCCTTCGATCCTTCGTCGCGACCGTTCAGACGGTCTTTCCCCATGTCGCCGTGGCGATGGATCGGGGTGCGTGGGAATACATACGGCCCGATCAGGCCCCGCTCGAACTCGAGGATGATCGCCGCCGCACGTATGTGGTGGTTGCCTCGCACCACCGGCTCGACTTCGCCCGTCTGGGCCGCCTGAACAACGATCTCAACCGGGTCGTTCCCGGGGAGATACTTTCGGCCTACCTGGCGGACGAGCGCACGGTAATCCTGACGGACGACCGGGCGCCGGTCGACCTACTCGTCTCGCCGCTGTTCCGCGCCCGGCCATTCTGAACGATCCGCGTACTGCCGAGTACCGTGGTCGAGGATGAAGCGCTCGATCGCGATCGCGGCGCCATCGTCGTCGACGTGTGGCACGACGAACCGCGCGCGCCGCTTCAGGTCGTCGCCCGCGTTTCCCATCGCGACCGCGAATCCACTCGCGCCGAGGAGCGGCGCGTCGTTGGGACCGTCCCCAAGTCCCATGACCTCGTCACGGCTCAAGCCAAGCGCCGCGATGAGGGCCGCTGTCGCCCTCCCCTTATCGACACCAAGATCGGTCACGTTGACGTAATCGAACTGGGCGTGCCCGGGCGGTGCAGCAGCCCAACCGAACCGAAGCCCCAGACCCAGACTCTCGAGTTCGTGCAATCGAGCGCGACCGGCCGCGGTGCCGTCGCCGATGACCTGCGCCTTGATGATGTCTCCATCCTCGGAGGAGAGAGCAAGGCGCCGCAGATCGGTTACTGTGGGCGCGACGCGGATCAGATGAGCGTGTTTGACCGACTCGGGGTGGAGGCGATCGACGTAGTGGCCCTCGGCGCGATAGATTTCGAGGCAGACTCCGTGCGAACGCGCGGCGTCGATCAAGGCTATCGCGGCGGCGACGCGCACCCCATGCCGAAGGAGCACCGTCCGATCGGCGGCGAGGACCAGAGCGCCATCGAAGCCAATCACCGGCCCGCTCACGCCGAGGTCCTGCCCGATCAGGTCGATCGAGTTGAGCGGTCGCCCCGAACACAGCGCCACCTGGACACCATGGCGTGCGGCGGCCCGGACGGCGCGCCCCACGCGCTCCGTAGGGATCGTCCGACCGCGGCCGATCAACGTCCCATCGACATCGACCGCGATGAGCCGAATCGGCGCGAGCGGACCGAGTACCGTCACCGCGAGATTGTCGCCGATCTTCGTCGAGTCACCGCACGGAACTGTGACCGGTGATCCGAGCCGCCTGCACTCTGATCGTCGTCACGCTGATCGTGACGCTCGGCACCCTGCCCGTGGTCCGCGCCTACGCGCTATCCGCCTTCATCCTGCCCGACCTGCTCTCACTGCCGTGGAGTCCCGCGGTGCTTGTTACCGGCGGCGGCAGCGTCGAATCTCTTCGTTTCTCTCGCGCCGACGCCGACCTGATTCTCCCGCGCGGCAATCAGCGGACCGGTGGTCTGGTAATCACCCTCGGCGTGCGGCCGCTCGACAAGCGTGATCCGGTCGTCTCGCGCTTCGTGACGGCCCTGGCGCGCGCGAACGTCGCGACGCTGATCGTGCAGTCCGATCGACTCCTCTCCGGCGCGATTGACCCCGATGAACCGCTCAATCTCGTCGAGGCATTCACCTTCCTACGCGCGCATCCGCGCGTCGATCCGGACCGGGTCGGGATCTTCGGTTTCTCGGCTGGTGGCTCCATCGCGGCGCTCGCGGCCGCCGATCCACGGATCGCGCAGGATGTGCGGGTTCTGGTTCTCATCGGAGCGTTCGCGGACGCGCGGACGCTGGCGGCCGAGATTCAGAGCGGTGCGTCGCTCCAGGGCGATGGTTCGTGGCGACCGTGGCAGCCACACCCGCTGGCCCGCGAAGTGTTCCTGCTGGGGTTGGTGGAGGACGTGCAGGATCCGTACGACCGCGCCGAGTTGCGCCGATGGATAGAGGATCCCTCGTATCGGCCGACGCCGACCAGCCATCGTGCGCGGCTCACGCGGGACCTCCTGGATTCGCGCGATGCCGCCGAAACCCTGCGTCTGGTGCATGCCCTCAGCGCCGACGCCGGGGATCGCCTCGGGTCTATTTCGCCGGTGGAGGTGGGTGGGAGGATCCACGCCGCGACGATCCTCCTCGTGGATCGCTCCGATCCACTCGTGCCCGTGTCGCATACCGAGCGCCTTCGCGAAGCGCTGGACAATCAGTCGATCGCCCGGCACACTGCCTTCGATCTCTTCGAGCACGTCCAGCCGAATCGAGCTGTCCCGATCGGGATCTTGGCGCGGGACCTTGGTCTTCTCGTCGACGCCATGGCCGCTATGCTCTTGATCGTGGATCCGGCCGGGTTTTGACTTGACGAACGAGGTACAGGTCTGGCGCGCCGCGGTCGATGAGGCGGAGCAATCGGGTCGTCTCGATCGGATGGCGCTCGCGCTGGCTCGAATGTACGACGCGGCGGTCGAGCCCGCGCCTCATCTGGAGACGCTCGATCGCTACGCGAAGCGCGTGCGCGTCTCGCTCACCGGCGATGAGGGGCCCGCGGGAGCGATCGCCGCGATCAATCAAGTCCTGTTTCGTGAGGCTGGCTTCGCCGGCAACGAGCGCGACTATTACGATCCGCGCAACTCGTACCTGCATGAGGTTCTGGGACGGCGTACCGGCATCCCGATCACGCTCGCGATCGTCTTCCTGGAAGTCGGGCGCCGGTGTGGCTTCCCGACGGTCGGTCTCAATCTGCCCCTGCGGTTCATGGTTGGCTGGCCGCTGCGCGATGGCCACCTGATCGTCGATGTGTTCGGGTCTGGTCGTATCGTCGAGCCGGGCGACTGCACCCGTATCCTCTCGGAGATCGCGGGTCGATCCATCACGATAGAGGGTTCCCACATCGAGGTGGCGACGCCGCGGGGTATCGCCCGACGCATGCTCGCGAATCTACTCGGCATCTTCATCTCGCGGGAGCGATACGGCGATGCCCTGCGCGCAAACGAGGCGCTGGCCACGCTTGGCCTCCGGCCGGAGCTCATACGTGACCGTGGGCTGATCCTCGCTCGATTGGACAGGCTGGACGAGGCGATTGCGGATCTGAGCCACTACCTTGAGTCGATGCCGGATGCGGCGGATCGGGCGTCGGTGGAGCAGCAGATCGACGGGTTGCGCCGCGCACGCCCGGGTCGGGAGAGGTTGAACTGATGGCACGGGTCCGTGAGGACGTCAACAACACGGTGCTTCTCAGCAGCACGGGCCGAGTCCGCGAACTCGCGCGCGAAGGTGTGCTCCAGCGCATCCTCGATGGGACGTACAACTGGAGTCGCCGATCGTCGATCTGGCCGCTCATGTTCGGGACAGCGTGTTGTTTCATCGAGATGGCGGCGGCGGCGGCCTCGCGCTTCGATCTGTCGCGATTCGGCATGGAGGTTATGCGCGCCAGCCCGCGCCAGGCTGACCTCATGATCGTACCCGGGACCGTGACCAAGAAGATGGTTCCCCAGATTGTGCGCCTCTGGAACCAGATGCCCGAACCCAAGTACTGCATTGCGATGGGTGCGTGCGCAATCTCGGGCGGGCCATTCAAAGAGGGCTACAACGTCGTGTCTGGGATCGACGAGTTCATTCCGGTCGATGTCTACGTGCCCGGCTGCCCGCCGCGACCGGAGGCCCTTCTCTTCGGCCTGCTCAAGTTGCAGTCGATCATCGACGGGCAGAGTTTCCGTGATGTCGTTCGGCCCGCCACGCCGCGACTCGCGCCCCCAGTACCGCTCTTTGGCCCGGACCTGGTGGACGTTCGACAGATCCCTGAGATCAGAGCTCGACTGCGCTCGCCGGGAGCTCCTCCTGCTCGGGGAGCAGAGGAGGCGCCCGCACCCGCGGAGAGAAGGGCAGCCCGTCCGACCAAACCCGATTGGCCCGCTGCGCGGATCGGTCAATTCGCCATCTTCGCCGAGGAGGGTCAGCTTCTTGACGAACTTGCCGCACTGAAAGAAGCTCTTGGTGACCGAGTGACCGGCGAGGACGGTGTCGCGCTCTATGCGGACCTGGCGAGGGTCCCGGAGATCGCCCGGACGTTGCGCGACCGCGGATGGAACCTGCTCCTCAATCTGACCGCGGCGGATTTCCCGGACCGGATCGAGGTCATCTACCACCTGGGCGGAACAGAACGCGCGGGTCCGTGCCTCGCCTTCAAGGCGTTCGTCGCACGCGACACCGCGCGTGTCCCGTCGGTGACCTCGGTGTGGGCGGGAGCCGCACTGCAGGAACGGGAGATGTGGGACCTCTTCGGCGTGTTCCCGGAGGGGCACCCGGACCCTCGCCGCATCCTGCTCTGGGAGGGGTTTGCCGGGCACCCTCTACGCAAGGATTACCAGGAGGCGTATTATGAGGCCGAGCGCAAGCCGTTCGATGCGCGCTGGCCCGATGGCGAGTTCGTGCGACAGGAAGACCGGACCTCCTTCCGCCGGAACGTCGCCTACCCGGCCGACTGGGATCTGGCCGACCTGGATGGATCGAACGACGAGACGCGTGTCATCGACGCTCGCGAACTGCAGAATGGGACCGCGGTCGATCCCGATCGCCTGGGCCAGAAGTTCATTCTTAACTTTGGCCCCCATCACCCCTCGACGCACGGCGTGTTCCGAATGGTTTTGACTCTGGAGGGAGAGACCGTCGTCGGTCTCGAGCCGGTGTTTGGTTATCTCCACCGCAACCACGAGAAGATCGGCGAACGGAACGCCTGGATCATGAATATTCCGTTCACGGATCGGCTCGATTACATCTCATCGATGTCGAACAATCTCGGCTATGTCCTCGGAGTCGAGAGATTGATGGCAGTCACCCCGCCGGAGCGCGCGCAGTACATCCGGACAATCGTCGTCGAGTTGACCCGTGTCGTCAGCCACCTGCTCGCACTGGGGACATATCTCAACGATCTCGGAGCCTATTTCACGCCGGCGCTCTACGCGTTTGAAGAGCGAGAGTTGATCCTTGATCTCTTCGAGAGCCTCGCCGGATCGCGCATGATGTGCAACTACATGCGCTTCGGAGGCGTCGCGCGCGACCTACCGGAGGGTTGGCTCGATCGCTGCCGATCGATCGTCTTCGATCGATTGCCGCGGCAGATCGATGAACTGGATCGCCTGATGACCCAGAACGAGATCGTTCTCTCACGATCGGTGGGCATCGGCGTCCTCACACCTCGGCACGCGATCGATTACTCGGTGACCGGTCCAGTGCTTCGGTCCACCGGGGTGCCGTACGATGTCCGCCGCGCGGCGCCGTACGGCATCTACGACCGGTTCGCCTTCGACATCCCGGTCGGTAAGAACGGCGATAACTACGATCGCTACCTCGTGCGCCTCTGGGAGATCCAGCAGAGCCTGCGAATCCTGCGGCAGGCGATCGGCGACATCCCGCCCGGCGAGATTCAGACGGGTCGGAAACTCTGGCAGGTGCGCGTGCCGAAGGGTGAAGTCTATTCACGGATCGAGGCGCCGAAGGGCGAACTGGGGTTCTACCTCGTGTCCGATGGCGGGCCGAACCCGTACCGCTACCACGTACGGGCGCCGAGTTTCATCAACATCACCGCACTGGAGACGATGGTGCGCGGGCACAGGATCGCCGATGCGATCGCGATCTTCGGCACCATCGACATCAATATGGGCGAGTGCGATCGGTAGGCGCCACCTCCGCATCCGGCGCGTGGCGCGCGCTCAGGCCGTCGCCGCGGCCTTTTGCCGGTCTCTCTCTTCCTTAGCGCGGCGCTCTGCCTCTTCCGCCGCGTAATCCGTCGGGTGGATGCGCGCGTAGTAGGAAGTCGGAACCAGCAACTGGTCCTTCTGGTGCAGCAGCGTCGTCCATCGCTCGGTCGTCGCCAGTTCGAACCGGTGGTCCATCTTTATCGCGTCGAACGGACAGTACTCGGCGCAATAGCCGCAACTCATGCAGATCGACACGTCGATTGTGAAGGCGGCGGGCTCGGGAACCGGCTTGCCGTCGGACCCGGTGGTGCGCACGATCCAGATGCACTGCGGCGGGCAGACTTTGGCGCAGATGCCGCAACTCGTGCACCGAATACTTCCGTCGTCGTCCCGGAGGAGGACGGGGAGGTAGCGGAAGTTCTCAGGCACGGCGAGCCGAGCCTCCGGATAGGACACGGTGAAGAGTCCGTCATCGGTCGGCGACTGCGTGACCGCGCCCTCACTCTTCCGGGATCCAGGTATGCCTCGCCAGTAATCGGCGAGCGTGCGACGAAAATGACGAAGCGTAATCGCGAGCCCCATCGCCAGCCCCCGCGCCATCCCGGTGAGGAGCGGGCCGAGATTGTCATCCGTCACGACTCGACCGTTGCGGTCGTGCGGAGGGGTCTGGGACATCACCTCCACGTTACCACACCGGTTCGATCGGTTCTCGCCGCCCGCAGGTCACGCGCGGCGATACCTCACGGTCTCCCGCTGCGCCCGTCGACCGATGCCCAGGTAACGGATGCCCGCCGCTTCGATCGCCGCCCCATCCAGGGCGTTACGCCCGTCGAGGAGAACGCGACAGCCGGCGAGTTTCCCCCAGTCGATCGCGCGGTAGGCACGGTGATATGCTTGGAGAATTACGGCTTCGGCCTCCGGCGGGTTGTCGATGGCGAATGGTTCGTACCCCCGCTCGCGGAGGTCGTCGGCCGAATAGAACGGATCGTGCACCGCCGGTCGTGCACCCCGGCCGCGGAGCGCGTCGACGAGCCGGCGGGCCGACGAGAGATGGTCCTCGCGCACGTTTTCGCGATAGCTGTACCCAAAGATGAGGACCCGGCGATCGCGCAGGTCGCCCAGTTCCTCGACGAGCCGGGCGACGCCGTAGTCGGCCATCGCATCGTTGCGAGTCCGCGCCGCGCGCGCCAGGGTCAAATCTGCGCCACCTCGCGCATCATTCAGGAGGAAGTGCGGGTAGACGGGAATGCAGTGCCCGCCCACGCCGACTCCGGGCCTATGAATGTGCGAGAACGGCTGACGGTTCGCCGCGTCGACAGCCTCGCCGATATCCAGCCCCCAGCGATCGGCGAAGAGGGCGAACTCATTCGCGAGCGCGATGTTCACGTCTCGATACGTCGTCTCGATCAGTTTGGTGAACTCGGCGGCATCCGCTGAAGAGAGGAGTGTCACCCGATCCGGCGCGCCGGCATCGGCGGGCGCGAGCGCGGCGCGATAGAACTCCGCGGCGCGTGCACCGGAGGGCGGATCGACACCCCCAACGATCTTGGGATAGCGGCCAAGATCGGATAGCACGCGGCCGCTGTACACACGCTCAGGGCTGTAGGCCACGAAGAAGTCGGAGCCGAGAGACAGCCCGCTGGCCCCAGCGATCCTCGCGCCGAGCTGGCGTGTCATCCCGACGGGCAGCGTCATCTCGTAAATGACGAGCGTTCCCGTGCGGATCGCCGTGCCGATTGCGGACGTCGCAGCATCGAGGGCGCCGGTATCGAGCACACCGCCGTCACTTGCTTTGACCGGGACGATGACGACAATCACCCCCGCCGAGCCGATCGCGCTGGCAACGTCGGTCGTTGCGCGGAGACGACCATCCGGGACCGCCCGCGCGATGATCTCGTCGATGCCGGGTTCATCTGGCAGCGGATTCCCGCCCTCATTGATGCGACCGATGATGGAGGGGACGATGTCGCAGCCGATCACGCTTAGGCCACGCGAGGCGAACTGCGCCGCCAGCGGGAGGCCGATCTTGCCCAGTCCGATGACCGCAACCGACCCCGGCGGGGGGGCGCTCATCGCGTGGCTCGCGGGGCGGGGGAGAGGTCAATCGCGCGACTCTCGCGACCCGAGGCGACCAGGGCGGTGGTAATACGGAGCGCCTCGAGTCCATCCCACCCGGTCACCGCGAGCGGTTGGAGGCCGAGTGCGGCGTCAATAAAGGCGCTCAACTCCGCAGCGAGGGCCTCCTGACGCTCAATGCGAATGCGGACCATATCCCCCTCGCTCACGGTCAGTCGGTCATCGCCCCGATGCCAGGTGCGCGTCGCATCATCGTTCTGAAAGAAGTGCAGGTCCTGCGAGATGTAGTCGACCGCGAACATCCCCTTCTGGCCGGTCACCGTCAGCGCCCGAATCTTGGTCGGTGTGAGCCAGTTGACGTCGAGAACACCGATGGTGCCGTTGCTGAACCGCAGAAGGCCGGAGAGCAAATCCTCGTGATCGGTGTGGATACGTCGGGCGGTCTCGCCATAGACGCGCTCCACCTCGGCGTCGAGCAGGTAACGCATCACGTCGACGTCGTGCGTGGCGAGGTCGATAACGACCCCGACGTCCCGAACGCGCGAGGGGAACGGACCAAGGCGTCGCGCGTGGACCTGATAGATCTCACCGAGATCGCCGCGGGCGATGCGTTCGCGAAGGGCCCGGACGGCCGGATTGAATCGCTCCACGTGTCCGACCGAGAGCGCGACCCCCCGATCGGCCGCTCGGATGATGAGATCCGCGCCCTCCTCGACCGTCGATGCGATCGGCTTCTCCACCAGGACGTGGCAGCCCGCGTCGATCGCGTCGGAGGTCACCGCGTGGTGCAGGCGTGTGGGCACGACGACGCTCACCGCATCGGCCCCCGTTTCGGCCAGCATCGCGCGGTGATCTTCAAAGGTCGGGATGCGCAGGCGACGGGCAATACGCTCGCGCGCGACGGGCGATGGATCGGCCACGCCGACGAGATGCGCCGAATCGAGTTCGGCGTACACGCGGGCGTGGTTGAAGCCCATCGACCCACCCCCGATGACGGCGACTCGGAGTCGGCGCCGCTCAGGCAAAGGCATCGATCGCCCGGATCACACGTCTCTGCTCATCGTCGGTGAGATCCGGGCGTACCGGGATGGAGAGGACATCCCCGGCGGCACGTTCCGATGCGGGGAATTGCCCGGTCAGCCCCCTCTCTACATAGAGCCGCTGCTGGTGGATGGGCAGTGGGTAGTAGATCCCCGTCCCGATGCCCGCCCCCAAAAGATGCTCCTGGAGGGCATCGCGCCGACGGGATCGCACGGTGTACTGATGGAAGACGTGGAACGCCTCGGCGCGCACGGGCGGGACCGTGACGCCGCGCAGTTCATCCGTGTAACGCGCGGCGTGGGCGCGTCGGGCGTCGACCCAGCCTTCGATATTGGACAACTGTGCGAGGCCGATTGCCGCTTGCAGGTCGGTCATCCGGAAGTTGAACCCGAGGATTTCGTGGTAGTAGCGCCGCCTCACACCGTGACTGCGCAGCATCCGAAACTGCTCCGCGAGGTCGCCATCATCGGTCGTGATGGCTCCACCCTCCGCGGTTGTGATGTTCTTCGTCGGGTAGAACGAGTAGCAGGCAACGCCCCACGAGCCAACCGGGCGCCCATCCCAGCGCGCGCCGTGTGCCTGACAAGCGTCTTCAACGATCGCGAGGCCGTGATGCTGAGCGAGGCGATCGAGCGAGGACATATCCGCCGCCTGGCCGAACAGGTGCACGGGCAGGATTGCCCGCGTATGCGCGGTGATCGCCCGTCGAACCGCGTCCGGGTCGATGCAGAAGGTCGCCGGATCGATATCGGCGAAGACGGGACGAGCACCGACGTACAGGATCGCGTTCGCGGAAGCGATGAAGCTGAACGGTGAGGTGATGACTTCATCGCCCGGTCCAATCCCCAGGCCCAGCAGGGCAAGGTGCAGCGCGGCCGTACCAGATGACACCGCGATACAGTAGCGGGCCGCGCAGTACTGGGCGAACGCGGCCTCAAAACGAGCGACCACCTCGCCCTGCGCGAGTTGCCCGCTCTCCAGAACCGCGATGACCGCGTCTCGCTCCGCCTGGCCGAGAATGGGGCGAGAGATCGGGATCGGATCGTTCATAGAGTGGTCCCCAGGAGTTCGACCCGGCCGCAGGCGGCGCACCGATGGAGTCCGGCGCTCTCATCGGCCAGTCTCCGTCCGCATCGACATGCGAATCCAGCGGCCCGGCCCGGCACTCCGATCACAATCGCGTGCGGTGCGACCGTTCGGGTCACGACTGCACCGGCGCCGATCATCGACCACGCGCCAATCGAGACCCCGGCGACGATGATCGCGCCCGCACCGATGGATGCGCCCTCGTCGACGCGAATCGGTGTGATCGACCATTCGCTTGCGTCGAGGAGGTGGCCATCCGGGGCGATGGCCCGAGGCGTGCGATCGTTCGTCAGGATCGCCGCGGGACCGACGAATACGCCGCTGGCGAGAGTCGTTCCCTCGTAGATCAGCGCGTTATTCTGGATCTTGCACCGATCGCCGATCGCCACATCACGCCCTACGTACACGTTCTTGCCGATCACGCACTGCCCGCCGATGCGGGCACCCGCTCGCACCTGGGCCTGGTGCCAGACGCGGCTGCCTGCGCCAATGATCGCTCCGGCTTCGATGTCCGCGGTCGGGTGCACCGTGGCGGTGGGGTCCACGTGCGCCAGCGAGTCAATCACGTTCCCGAGGGCTGGAATCATAGGTCACCTCTCACGGGGCCGCGCCGAAAGTGCTGTGCTACGATCAGATCCGCCCACATGTGGACCCATCTGCGCCTCGCGGACGATCTGATCGTCGCCGAGGCGTGGAAAGAGGTCATTGAAGATCAGGGTATTCCGTGCCAGGTCTGGCCGCTGGCCAGCGACCAGCGCGGCATCGTGTTCACTCGGTATCAGATCGTTGTGCCGAATGACCGGGTGCACGTTGCCACTCTTGTGGTTCAGCACGCCGAGTGACAACGTTCGCGATCACGTCGTGCCAGCCGGGTGATGGCAAGACGACCGTGGCGATGGGACTACTGCGGGTGTTCGCCGACCTCTTCGATGGGTACCGACGTGCGGGCGAGGCGCGCGATGACGAGCAGTTCGTACGTGCCTGCTCCGTGGACGCCGGATCCACGGGTGTGCTGGTGGAGAGCGATAGCCGGGATGCCGGGGCCGGTCCGGGTTTCCTCGTAGCCAGCTACCGCGGAGAGGGGACAGCCGCGGCTCTTGGCGCGGCGCGGCGCGATGGCGCGGCAATCGGCTTGTTCCTCACCGGCGTGCCCCCCGGGCACATTGATTCTTTCACGAGGAACGGGCGCGTGGTGATCGAGGCCGCCGCGGGTGTCCCCCTCCTCGGTGTTGTGCCCGAGATCCGATCTCTGCGCGGCGCTACGGTGCTCGAGCTAGCGCGGTTCCTCGGTGCGGGCGTTCTTGCGGGCCAGGCTGGTATCTACAACTTCGTCGAGAACTACATGGTCGGGGCGATGTCCCACGTGAGTGGCATTCCGTACTTCAGCCGCAAGGAGAATAAGGCGGTGATCTGCGGTGGCCACCGCATCGACATCCATCTCGCGGCGCTGGGGACACCATGCCAGTGCCTCGTCGCCACCGGCGGAGTCGTGCCGGATCCGGTCGTCCTGGATCGGGCCGAGATCGAGGGGGTTCCCATCCTCCAGGTGGAGGACGATGCGGTCCGCACGATCGATCGCGTCAGCAGATTCCTGCGGCAGGTGCGATTCCGCCATCGGGAGAAGGTCGACGCGCTGATCCCAGCGTTTCGCGAGCACGTGGACGTCGCGGCGGTACGCCGCTCGGTCGCGGGGGCAGTCTGATGTCCTCGGACGCTGCGCTCCCCGCCGGGTTCGACCGCCGCAACGCCTCGTACGAGCAGATTCGGGCCGATTTCTGGCCGGTCATGGCACCGTACGCCGATCTGGAGGGAGCGATTCTGCCCATCCTCCACGAGGCGCAACGTCGGTACGGTTGGGTCTCGGAGACCACCGTTCGGGTCATCGCCGAGTTCTTGCGGACCACGCCGCCCTCGGTGTACGCGGTGCTGACCTACTACCACGAACTCATGACGACACCGCCGGCCGACGTCCACGTTCTTGTCTGCGCCGGGCCTGCGTGTCGGGTCGCCGGGGGCCCGCGGTTGCAGGCCGAGGTCGAGGAGAGCACCGGTATCACGGTTGGCGACACGCGGCGTGATCTGGCCTACTCGATAGGTTCATCGGCGTGTCTGGGAATCTGTATGCATCCACCGGTCGCCGCGATCAACCTCGCAGTTCGCGGCAACCTTCGCCCGGGTCAAGTCAATCGTATGCTGCGCGAGGCGCTGGCGAGGGTGCGTCAGGGTGAAGGAGGCCATGGGTGAGCGGAGATCCAACCAGTCGATTCGCCGCCCTGCGCGGGCGCGCGGTGGCGGAGTGGGCGGCGCTCGTCCAGTCCCGCCAGACGCGCATTCTGGTCCAGCTTGCGGGGTGCGGCATCGCGGTTGGCGCCATGGAGACGTTTCAGGACCTGGTTCAGGCGACGCGGGGTGGTACCGCTGAAGCCACGGTGGAGTTGGTGGGGTGCTCCGGGCTCTGCTATCTCGAACCGATCGTGGAGGTCCAGTTCCCCGGTGGCCCTCGCGTCCTCTACGGTGGCGTCACGCCGGATCGCGCGCCTGAACTGATCGACACGGTCGTGTCCCGCCAGGTGCATCGCGCCGACTGGGCGGTAGCCGTGCGTGGGCCCGACGCGCTGCCGGGCATTCCCTCACTCGAGACCCTTCCGTTCATGAAATCGCAACTTCGGCGTGTCCTGGTCCGCCACGGCGTCATCGACCCCACGCAGATCGGCCATTACATCGCGCTGGGCGGCTACAGCCAGTTCGTCCGCGCGCTCACGTCGCTCAGTCCCGATCAGGTCTTCGCGGAGGTTACGGCGTCTGGCCTCGTCGGGCGGGGCGGCGCCGCCTTTCCGACCGCGCGCAAGTGGGAGACCGCGCGAAAGACCCCGGCTCGGCCGAAGTACATGTTCTGCAACGCCGAGGAGGGCGAGCCGGCGATCTATAAGGACCGACGCATCATAGAGAGCGACCCCCACCTGGTCCTCGAAGGAATGCTCATCGCCGGGCTCGCGATCGGCATCGATAAGGGGTATGTCTACATCGGCGGCGAGCATCACCTCGCGGCGGAACGTGCCCGCATCGCCATCGCTCAGATGTATGAGATCGGCCTGGCCGGGAAGAACATCCTCGGTTCCGACCTTTCACTCGATCTCGAGGTGCGGGTCGGCGCGGGTTCCTATGCCGTCGGCGAATCGTCGGCAATGATGAGTTCGCTTGAAGGCAAGCGGGGCATGCCGCGCCCGAAACTCGTGCGTTCCGCCGAGAAAGGCGTCTGGGCGAAGCCGACGAACATGAATAACGTCGAGACGTACGCAAACGTCCCGATCATCCTGGAAATGGGCGGGGCAGAGTACGCGAAGACCGGTACCCGGCGAAGCACCGGTACCAAGCTGTTCGCACCGAGCGGTCAGATCATGCGCGGCGGGCTCATCGAGGTCCCTTTTGGGACTCCCCTTCGGACGATCGTCTTCGACATTTGCGGTGGGATGGCCAATGGGGGAGCCTTCAAGTTCGCCCAACCGGGCGGTCCCACCGGCGGCGCGATGCCTGCCAGCATGCTCGACCTGCCCATGTCGAACGAGGACTGCGCGAAGGCGGGAACCGTCCTTGGTTCGGGCGGTCTGGTCATCTTCGATCAGAGCGCCTGCGTGGTGGACCTCGGCATCTACATGATGGCGTTCAACTCCATCGAATCGTGCACCCGGTGCACGACGTGTCGTATCGGCACGGCGCGCCTGACCGACATCTTCCAGCGAATGTCGCGCGGTGAGGGCCACCTGGAGGATCTTGAGACGATCCGGTGGCTTGGGCCGGTGATGATCGAGACGACTCTCTGTGGTCTCGGTCAGGCGGCGCCGGTTCCCGCCGTCAGTCTGGTCGACCACTTTCGTGCCGAACTGGAGGAGCACATCGTCCATCGGCAATGTTCCTCCGGTGTCTGTCGGATCCTCACCGCCGGGCCGAACCCGCATCGGCTCGAGGATGCCCGCGTCCTGAAGATCAGCGTGTAGGGGGCATACCCGTGTCGATCGAAACCCCGGCCAGCACCAACATCCACTCGCCGAAAGGGGCAAGGCCGGTCGGCCGTACCATCACCCTGACGGTGGACGGGGTTCCGGTCCAGACGATCCAGGGCAAGACTGTCCTCCACGCGGCGATCGAAGCGGGTGTGTATATCCCGCATCTGTGCGACTACCACGATCTGACGCCGTTCGCGGGATGCCGCATGTGCCTGGTCGAGGTCGAGGGAATGCGCGGCCTGGAGACCGCGTGCACCGTCGTCGCCCGGGACGGCATGGTGGTGCGCACCAACACCGCGCTCGCGCGGCAGCACCAGCGCGGCGTCCTTGAGGTGCTGCTGAGCGATCATCCGGATCGCTGCCTCAACTGTCCGCGCATGGAGCGCTGCGGGCCCTTCGTGGTGTGTCAGCGCGACGACACCGTCACCGATCGCTGTGTCACCTGCCCGCGGAATAAGAACTGCGAGTTGCAGCGCGTTGTCGACTTCGTGCAATGGCGCGAGCAGCGCTTCTTCAATCCGCGCCGTATCGGCGAACCGGAGCGATCCAATCCGTTCGTCGAACGCTATCCCGACTACTGCATCTATTGCGCCCGCTGCGTGCGTGTGTGCGACGAAGTCATCGGCGTATCAGCGCTTGGCCTCGCCCATCGCGGCATGGATGCGACGATCGCGGTGGACTTCGAGAAGCCGCTCACTGAGTCCGGCTGCATCTACTGCGGACGCTGCGCGGTGGTCTGCCCGACTGGTGCACTGATGAAAGCGGACTCGAAGTACGGCGCCACGCCGACCGAATCGACGACGCCGTCGGTCTGCACGTACTGTGGCGTCGGATGTTCGATGTTCCTCAACACGCAGGGCGGGCGTCTCGCCAATGTGATGGCCGATCGCGAGGGAGCGTCGAATCACGACAATCTCTGTGTTCGCGGCCAGTTCGCCTACGACTACGCGCAGCATCGCGATCGACTGAAGGTTCCCCGGGTGCGCCAGGGCGCGACGCTTGTCGATGCAACCTGGGAGAGCGCGCTCGATCGGGTCGCCTGCGATCTGCGGCGCATTCGCCAGGCGCACGGCCCCGACGCGATCGCGTTCGTGGGTTCGGGCAAGATTACCAATGAGGAGAGTTACGTCCTTCAGAAGTTTGCCCGTGCCGTGGTCGGAACCAACAACATCGACGAGCCGACCGTGCGGTACTGCTACGAGCCGACTTTGCGCGGTCTCCACGAGTCGTTCGGATCTGCGGGCGCTACGATCCCGACGCGCGACCTGGAATCAGCGGGGTGCGTGATCGTCATCGGCTCCCACACG